>JBHLLJ010000060.1:0-19988 GCA_048885705.1 Candidatus Hermodarchaeota archaeon
CCTATTTTTACAGTTTTAGGCTTTTTTCCAAATAATAACCGTGCAACATACGCAATTTGACACGCTCCTGCAGTATGACTTGAACTTGGTCCAACCATTATATGGCCAATTACATCAAAGATAGAAGTATATTTCATAACTTATTTCAACTTGATTTAATATTTAAATATTTAGGATTCTTGTGTTTGGGGGTGATGATAAAAATAAAAACGAGACGAGACGGATAAGATAAGGTGGAATACATACTTGTATTTTCCTCCATATAATAAATATTCAAGATTCATTTTCCTTTTCCATCGCAAAGAAATATATTAGTGAAATGTTTTTAAATACTTAAAGAGAATTTTAAGAGTTAATTAATATAAACAATTCAAGTAATCTTTCATGAGCGCAGAGGAAAAGTTCAAATCAATAATTCAGGATATTAAAGATATTTATATATATTTAACACAGGGAGAACCGACTCCAGATGATGAAATTACAGCTCGAGAGAAATTAATCAATCAAATAAAAGTTTTAAAATCAGTAAAAACCTCTAAAGCCGAATCAAATGAAGCTCTTTTCGAAGAAACATTGAATAAGTTAGATAAATGGGATACATTGGAGCTTTGGTTTTTAGAATCTGAATTGCCTGAGTATATAGAAAAAATTATTAAAATTACTGATCAACTTCCTGAATTTGAGGCTCAGTCTACTGTTAAAGAATCTCCAACTGCTCGCTTACATGAAGATTTAGAAACTGCCAGTTATGACATAGATCAAATTGTTAATAAAGTTTCTGAACAATTTAAGGGAGAAATAGATAATCTAAAACATAAAATAGATGCTTTAAAGGTAGAGTTAGAGAAGAAAGATGAAGCACTTCAACAAGTGTCTCACGGCAAAGTTATTAAAAAAATTATTCCTAAAAAGGAAGTAAAATTACCTCCACCAAAAATTAAACTTCCGGTTTTCAAAAAACCTGTTCATCCTCCTCAAATTAAATCTACTAGCAAAACTGAAAGAGAAAAACCTAAGATCGCAAATGGAATTAAAATGATTGAACAGGTTCAGACTAAAATTGAAAAAGAATTAGAAAGATTAAAACAGCCTGCTATTTTTGAGCAAAAATCCGAGATTGAAGAGGACGTAATACAAGAACAACAAGAAGGGGGAGATATTTCAGAAAATCCGAAAGAATTAGAATCCATATTAGATATTATCGAAGAATCTGAAACACCCTCAAAACCACTAGAATCCCCAAATTTTACTGAACTACCTGAAAAACCCAAAAAAGGATTGGTAATACCTGAAATTATAGAAATAGAAAGTTCTAGAGAAGAAAAGAGAGTACCGTTTACTCTTGAAGAAATCGAAAAATCACTGTACTATAATGTTGAAGAATCTAAAACTAATGAGGAATCCCCAAGTTTCCCAAAACCTAAAGTTTCTGCAGAAAACATAGAAGAGATTGAAGCTGAAGAAATTCGTTCTACCGGGACTGAACTATTTAATGTATTTTCTTCTGTTGGAGAAAAACCACCTGAAAAATTACCTACCCTGAATGAGGCAATTAATTCCACATCAGTGAAAGAAAAGAAAAAGAAAAAAGAAGAGAAAGGTTCAACAATGGCTTTTGTCGGATTTAATGATTCTAAGGTAAAAACTAGTAAAATTGCAGAATCCGAAACAGATATTGAAGAAGAATTACCCTCTGATAAAGACACATTATACCAAGAATTAATTGCTCTTGAGGGTAAGCGTTATTCACTAGAAAAAACTTTTAAAGAATTAGAAAAAGCCTATAGTATGGGATCTCTTGATGATTTTGATTATAAAAAACAGGGTGATGAACTTAGAGGAAGACTTAATGGGATTACTTCAAAAATTAATAAGATTAGGCGGGTTATCTCAAGTTTATAATTATATTATTCATTCATGATTCTTTATTTTGAAAATTGGTGGCATATTAAGTTTGTGATATGCTGATTTCATCATTTCTTTTACCTTGTTTACATTCTCATTATTTAAGCCACTTAAATCTAAACCATTATCAATCCTAAATACAATTTCATCTAAAATCTCATAAGTTAACCCAATTTCATCTTCATCAGTTTGACCTTCCCATAACCCTGCACTTGGAGGTTTAATTATGATCTCTTTAGGTATTTCGAGTATCTTTGCAATTTCTCTTACTTCACATTTATAAAGGCCTCCTATTGGCTCAAAATCAACTCCACCATCACCATATTTCGTAAAATAACCTATAGCTATTTCAGTTCTATTACTGGTGCCAGCAACGAGAAAGTTACCTAAAGATTGACCGATAAAATAAATAGTTGTCATTCTTAATCTTGGTTTTAAATTTGCTATAGATATCTTGTTGGATTGAAATAAAGAATATGATTTCTTTAAAAATCCATGATATATATCAGTTAATTCAAATTCAATGAAACTAATTCCTAAAAGATTAGCTACTTTTTTTGCATCTTTTAAATCTTGTGAGATTGATGAACATGGTAAACCTAAACCAATTACTTTTTTTTTACCGAGTGCTTTAACGCATAAAGTCGTAGTAACAGCACTATCGATACCACCACTAATTCCTACAATTACTCCATCAACTTTAGCTGAATTAACATATTCTTTTATCCACTCTTGAATTTCAGAGATAATTTTGAAATAATTGAGTTTTCTCATAATTTTTTCTCTCGATACTATTATCTAATTATCTTTTTTGCATAAACTTAAAAGATAAGATTATAATAAAAAGTTTATAACTATAAACTTAAAAAAACAAACTTTACTTTATCTATTAGAAGTAATTTTATTTAAAAAGGTTGATGTAGAATGAGTGAGGAATTTAAAAAAATAGTTGATACTTCCTTTGATAATGGAATTCCCTTATGGATTTACACTCAAGATTATATTTATGGGATAGTACCGACTGCTGGTGGGAAATGGTTAGAAGTGTCTTATACTTTTGAAGATCCTGATGAGCCATTGATGAGTGGGGAAAAAAGCCCAGATTTTACTTATCAACTAATGATGGAAGAGATTTCTAAAGGGGTTACTTTTTATGTTAAAGATCTAAAAGTACCTTTATTAAAAGAATTCGCTGGAGGTACTGGAAAGTCTGGTTCTGATCTAATTAATGCTGTAATAAATGAATTAGTCAACAATACTTCAAATTATACAAGTAATTCTGATTTTATAATTAAAAGTAAAGATGATTTAGTTAAATTAAAAGAAAAAGTATAAAGCTTTTTCTAAATATATAAACCACGCCGTTGTGGGTGTCTTTTAGAAAATTCTTGATCAATACGTCTTCCTAATGCTGGACCAATATTTGGATCTTGATCATTTATTAATTTCTTAAAATAATTACCGTGTTCTTGAGAATATTTTTCAATTCCAGTTGCAATTACATTTTGATCTTTTTTGATAGGTACAATCATTCCAAATAAACGTAGCATATCGTTTGGTGACATCTTTTTTCCAATTTGTTCATCAATTTCTTTATCTAAGTTTCTCACTAAAGTACCCATACTTAAAGCAGAATAAGGACTTAATTGTTTTGATTTTAACCAAAAAGTATTAGGTTTTTTTGTTATAAAAGTATCCAAATTACCCTCCTTATCATTTGAACCTATAACTCTCCAATCCTTTCTATCTCTATCATATTCTTTTTTCATTTTTTTAACTATAGAACTGATTGGAGCAACTCCGTAATAATCCTTTTCTTCCTTTTTATCATTAGTCACAGTATTCTATTATATTAAGGAAATCTAACTATAAAAATATAAAGAAAATATCACATAAACAATAAATTATTTTAAATTGTAAATTATAGATGAAATACAAAAGAATGATATAATAATAGAACGTGGAAAAACCAAAAAATTTTGAAAAGTTCAAAAATCTAATTGGATTATTTGATAAATCTATAAATAATAAGGATTTTCAAGAGATTCAAAGTCTTTTTCCTTTAATTGATAGTTTTGAAGATTATTTCTTAAGTGGATATCATAAACGGAAGAAAGAGGGAACTTTTTATACAGATAAGAAGATATCAGATTTTATTGTTATTGAAACACTAATTTGTTTAATTAACAAAAAATTAAATGTTACCAGTCAACATACTAGATTTATAGAAAGTTTAGATGAAATTCTAAATCTTGACCATAACATTAAACAAAATATAATAAAAATCCTATTAAATATTACAATTTGCGATCCTGCCTGTGGTTCAGGTGGTTTCCTCTTAAGTGCCATCCATATCATTTACAATACTATTTTAAAATTAAAATCTGAATTGCCAGAAAACCAAATTAAGAAGAAAATACTAAATAATCTATACGGATTTGATATTAACGAATTTGCAATTAAATTGTGTATGATTAAACTTCTAAGGTGGTATAAAAATGAGGAAAAATCTAATTTGCAGGAATTGATTTCAATCTTAAAATCAAATTTGAAAATACAAAATAGTATAAATAATTCTCAATTTCCAAAATTTGATATCATAATTGGAAATCCTCCTTATGGAAATATTTTAGGTCAAAAAGAAAAAGAAATATTAAAAAAAGAGAATGTTTTCTTTAATGACATTTACTGTACTTTCTTAATGAAGGCATTAGGATGGAGTAATGAACTTATTGGATTCTTGGTCCCTAAAAGTTTTCTTTTAAGGCAAGGTTATATTAAATTTCGTAATAAATTTCTTTCAAAAGCCAATATCTTGAAGATCTTTGATGTTGGTTCAAAAATATTTGCGAAAGCAACTAATGAAGTACAAATTATTTTGTATGAAAATAAAAAAGATTCCTTCAAGAAGGACCTAATTATTTTTAATTATCCGAAAAAGAAGATTATTACTTATCCAAATCAAAATGTTGATAAATTAAGAATTTGTATCAATTCAACTTGTCCATTAAATGCAAGGACTAAAAAGTTATACGTTTACACTTTTTTGGATAATTGTCCATTCTGTGGTTCCATAACGGTTTTATTAAACCGTATTCGGATTAAATCAAATAAGAATATTTACTATCTACTAGATAAAATTGAAAGAACCGGAGATTTAAATTATTTAAATCCCGTAGACTTCCCAAAAATGATTAGAGGAGAAGAAGATAAAGGCTTAAAGACGGTTAGAAAGAAATTAATGGACGTTCCAAATGGATCTTGCTTTTTTATAAGTGCTAGAAATGATTTTAATTATTATTTTTTTAACAAAACAAAATCTTTTAATATAAATGACCTTAATTCAGATATCTTAAAGGGAACTGACTTTGAATACTACTTAAGTCCAAAATTGCTTATTAAACATAATAATGTAATTCCTCAAGCATTATATACAGAAGAAAATGTTTGTTTTACCTCATCTATTTATTCATTATTACACGATGAAAAAAATGAACTCAAATTTTTAAGTGGTATAATTAATTCAAGTTTAATCCAATTTTATTGTACTTATGCCATAAATAATCAAAAAGATACTACTATTAACTTAAATCAATATATGATAAGACATTTGCCAATCGTAAGAACTAATAATGAAATGAAATTAAAAATAGTAAAAATCGTTGAAAAAATTAATATTTTACTTCAAAAATCAAATGGAATTCCTAATAATGATGTTCTTGAATTACTAAGAAATCTCGATCAAATTATTTTTAATTTGTATTCATTATCAAAACAAGAAGTAAACATAATTATCTCAAAAGTAAAAAATCAGAATATACTTTTTAATATGATTTATGAAAATTGAAATCTGCTAATTATTTGGCTATTTGCTTAAAGTGAAAATCACAAATATGATCACCTAATCCTTTAAATTTGCTTCTTTCAATTTTTATGTTTGAATTAAGCTCCTCTAAAACCGTTTTGTAAAATGGAATGCAAAAATCGTTACAAATTAATGGAATTTTATCTTGTCTATCTGGATTCCTATCCATTATTGCTTTATAGGGACATTCATTTATTTCAATAATTACTTCTCGATCAGAAACATGATTAACTGTATATTTCCATCCTTCTATCGACCATCGAAAAGTAACTATTTCAATTAAATTGTTTAAAGTATTTGCTTTGATGTTTAAATATTTTTGAATCCTTCTGAAAATAATTCTCATGAGTCTTATCCAAACATTTCTATCAATTTTAAGAGCAGTTTCCCATCCTACTTCTTTTTCAACTTCTAACATCCAAACTCCATCCATTGTAAAGAAATTTTTTTCAAAATAATACAATTTATCCGCATCACTTACTTTTTTCATAACAGATCCCATGATAATTCGTAATGTTATTAAAGAAAATGAATATTTATTATTATAGTATCAATCAATATGAAATAGTATAAATAATTTTGCGATAAAGATTGATACGTGCAAATTTTTATTTTTATATTAAAAATCTTCTTCCATATCATCAATTTCATCTAACTTGTTATTTAAATTAATTATAAGGCATGACATAATCTTTAAATATAAAGAATTTTTTATTCAAATTAGATAAGACTAAATAACAAATTTTTTCAATTATAATTCATAAAATACCATTGCTTTAAAATTAAAATTAACTAAAAAATTATTGATATATATAACTCTTTAATCCCAAATCATTAAATAATTATATAAATTAAAGGGAAATAAAAAATGGAACTTATATTTCTAGGCTTATTATTAAGTTTAATAGCAGGATTATCTACCTCTATTGGTAGTTTTATAGCATTTTTCATTAAAAGACCAAGTCCAAAATTTATATCATTTATTATGGGATTTTCGGCAGGAGTCATGATCTTAATTTCCTTTGTTGAATTACTCCCAGAAAGTATAGAAACAATTGGTTTCGGACTGGGGCTTTTGTTCTTCTTCATAGGAATGATTTTAATGTTTATTATTGATATAGTTGTTTCTCATGAATATGAATTTGAAGACTCAATTGAAATTTTAATAAATGCTAATGGTCAGGCTAAACCACATTTACATTATGGTCATCGTCATAGGTATCGTCACCAACATCGTGGAGAAAAAAAAGAAATTAGTTTGGTAAAGAGTTCAATATTTATATTTTTTGGAGTATTTATTCATAATTTCCCAGAAGGTATGGCAACATTCATAGGAACATTGACTCATGTTCAACTTGGAGTTTTGTTAGCTTTAGCCATAGCTTTACATAACATACCAGAAGGAATTGCTGTAGCAGTTCCAATATACGCTTATACTTTAAATAAAAAAAAAGCTTTTAAATGGTCTTTTATTTCCGGAATGAGTGAACCTTTAGGAGCTATATTGACATGGTTGATTCTTTTTCCCTTTATAAATGATTATATATTAAACGCTATGTTAGGTGCAGTTGCTGGAATAATGATCTATATTTCATTAGATGAACTTTTACCAATTTCTCGATCTTTAGCTAAGGAACATTATTCAATAATTGGAATTATTACTGGAATGTTTATTATGTCAATCAGTTTGTTAATATTAAAAAATTAATAGAATTTTTAGATAACTAACCCAAAACTGATAAAGAAAAATAAGGAGATCTTTTTTTCTTAGACTTGAACTTCGATTTAAGTGAGCAAAGGGATTTTATGAAAAAAATGAAATCAGTAACTCAAATACCAAACTCCTCTTTTACCCATTCACGAAATATTAGAAAAAGTGTATGTGGTATATATCTAAATAGTGGATCTCATAGAAATGAAATTAAAAACAATATAATATTCAATAACTTATTAAAAACAATGTAATAATCAATAACTTA
Organism: Candidatus Hermodarchaeota archaeon; assembly: GCA_048885705.1. Taxonomy (GTDB): domain Archaea; phylum Asgardarchaeota; class Lokiarchaeia; order Sigyniarchaeales; family SOKP01; genus Loki-b32. The sequence continues at coordinate 7,750 of JBHLLJ010000060.1, forward strand.
TTAAAAACAATGCAATAATCAATAACTTATGAAAATCAAGGGATTAGTATTAAGTATCTTGGTATTGAGTATCTTAGTAATAATCATTACTATGATTTTTTATATGATCAATAACTTATTAAAAACCATATAATACTCAATAACTTATGAAAATCAAGGGTATAGTATTAAATATCTTAGTAAAATCATCGCTTCTTTCAAATAAAGAGCCATTTCTTTTGTTTTTTAGAGCTTCTCTTATTTCTTCTAAAGAGTTATATTTTCTTCTGTCATGTAATAATACATTATCGTTGAATGATAGATTTGGGTTAAAGAAATCAAGATAACTATCATATGTATTAAAAAATTATGCGAAGAGGAAAAATGGATAGAGAAAAAAAATTGTAAATAAAAAGAAGAAGATTTTTATTCTTTTCTCCTCATAATTGAGCTTAATTCACTCTTGAGCAGATCTCGGATAGCTACACGAATTACTTCAGAACGATTTGGATAGAGATTCATATTTACAAGCTCTTCAATCCCTTGGAGATACATTTCTGGAATGTGACAGGTTATTAGTTTCATTTTTTACAAAACCCCTTTTAAAATTCATAACTTATCGTTTTTTGTTATAAATTACAAACTTTGAAAAGTAAATATATGAGTATAATACTACGATAATATAACCCAAATTTTACCCTTAAAATATTCAAATCTACGTGAAACCAAAGATTGCGCTGAAGAAAATTTTAATTTTTTTCACCTTAAAAAAATAGAATCTTCTATAAAAATCGCATAAATCTAATAAAAAGTTAAAAAAAAGCTGAATAAATGATGTCAAAAAAATATAACAGTAAGAAAGCATTATTAGACAGGTCTAGTAGAGTTATAAATTCTATTATTAACGGTATGGAGGAATTAAGTATAGTAAAAAGAAGAAAAATAATGGAAAAAAGCGGAGAAGCATGTGCGATAGCAGGAAGTTTTGAAATCGCAAAAAAAATTTCTGAAGAAACGACTTGTATTGAAGAGATTATTGATAAAATCAATCATCAAATACCGTGGTGTGGTAAATGGAAATTAAAAGACAATTTCATTAGATCAATATGTAATGAATGTGGATGTCCTCTAGTTAAAAATAAAATTGTAAATTTAAATAGTACATTTTGTTATTGTTCTTTAGGTTGGGTAAAAACAATTTTTAAAACCTTGCTTAAAAGACCTATTCACGCTGAGATACTAAAGTCAATAGGTGCAGGTGATACTATTTGCGAATTTGTTGTAAATATTTAAATAAAATAAAAATTATTAAACTGAATCTTTAAAACAATTAAAATGAATAAATTAGTATTAGTTGATGGAGCTAAAGGGCATACTGGTACATTTCTTGTGAAAGAAATTTTAGAAACAAAACAAGATTGGGAGATAATTGCTACAGATTTGCCCACCGAAAAGCGAAATGAAATAATGACAAAGGAAACGATATTTAGCAAGAGATTTAATTATATGAGTGATATCTTTGAAAGTCAGAAGGTTAATTTTATCTCCACTGATCTAACAAATGTAGAAACGCTTAAAGAATTATTGAAAGGAAGGAAATTTAATATTATTTTTCATACTGCCAGTTTATATGATTATTTTGCTCCGTTAGAACTTCTAAGGAAAATTAATGTAGAAGGTACAAGAAATCTACTTAAAATTATTTGTAAAACCCAAGATCTGGAAAGCTTGAGATTTATTCATTGGAGTACATGTGGTGTTTACGGTGAACCAAAGTATGAAAAAAATAATAAGGGATATCCTATTCCTGCTGATGAAACAACACTTTATGATCCTCCTAATAATTACAGTATAAGTAAAATGGAACAAGAAATAGTCTTACAAGAATATATTGATAATCAACAATTAAAAGCTACTACTATTCGACCTGCTCCAATTATAGGACCATATCAGATCTATGGTATTTTTCATTTGATTCAGATAGTACATAAATCTGGATTTGGGCCGGGTATTCACATATATCCTAAGAAAAAGCGCTTAGCAATGCCTTTAATCCATGTAGAAGATTTAGTTAAATCAGCTATTTTTTTATCTGAAAATGATAGATCAATAGGAGAAACTTATAATCTAGTTATAGATGCTTGTTTTCAGGAGGATTTTCTTGAATACCTTGCGGATCTATTAAATGCAGATTATTTTAATTTCCCAGTGTGGTGGCCTTTATACAAGGTCTTTGCAAATTTTCTTTTTTGGCTTAGTAATAGAAAAGATAAAAAAGCTAGGAAATTAAATTCAAGACCACCAGTTGATTTATCAATGGCGGGTTATACTACTCATCAATATCTTTTTTCTAATCAAAAGATTAAGGATTTAGGATTTAAATTTAAATTTCCAGATTATAAAAGTGCTACTGATGATACTATTGAATGGTATCTTAAAAATAAATGGTTGGAGAGTGAATAATAAATGGGATTTGTTGAAGGATTGATTTTAAGTTTTGTTGTTGGCTGGTTAAACTCATATCTATATCGCAAATATTTACGCAAGAGAAATAAGGATTGGATAGTTTTTTTGGCTATTTTATTCCTCTCACTATTATGGTTGATTGACATTTTAATTTATATTGAAATAATTGATATGACTTGGTTAAATTTCCTACCTTGGGTAAATATTCCTTCTATAAACTCAGGGAAATACTTTCTATGGAACTCATTCATAGTATTTGGTATAGATCTACAAATAATACATCAAGTTGGAATGGAACTTATAGCAAGCTTTTTACTCATTTCATATATGTTTTGGTACTATTTTGGCTCAAAATTTGGAAAAGTCATTCATGGTTATAAAACATACCAACAAGGACATTACTTAATATTTAGGCCAGTAAAGAAATTTATTAAGGAACGTGAAAAAAGAATAATGGCTTCTCGAGAATAACTTAAGAATAGATTTAGATTATTTAGGAATAATTTTAAAAACAAAAATATAAAAAAATAAGAATTTATGAGTATCTATTGAGTTTTATTATAGTCTTCACCTTTTTATTCTGATGTTTCTCCTTTTGGAACTTTATAACCAGAGGGATAGATATTTGTAATATCATGAGGTTTCGTATTATATCCATTTTTCTCCATAATATTATAGAGTTTTTTGGCATTGCTTTCAGCACTTAATTCCATGACTTCTCCTGCAAGGAGTATGTATGAAAAAGCTGTCAAAAATGGAATACCAAAAAACATAACTACTGTAATAAGAAATCCAAATAAGAGTCCAACAAAATCTGCTCCTTCTCCAAAAAATCCAGAAAAATCTACGGTACCAAGAAATGAAGCAAAGGTGAGTAAAGCAGAAAGTCCAGCAATACCTTTAATGATAGATTGCGCCCAAATACTTATAGGTTCAATATCTCCAGGTTGACGATATTTCTTATTTTGTCGATAATAAACAATCCCAGCATCATCAAGCAAGTAATTCCCTGAAATAAAAAACGAGAATAGTATAAATGATAATATCATTGGTAAAATGCAAAACATCATATACCCCATCATGAAATTAAAGAATTCTGTAGACCCAAATACATCAAAAGAAGTGGGATATTTTAATAAAGTGGTTAATGCGTCATATGCATAAAACCCTACCGCTATAGAAAGTAATAATGGTAAAATTAACCTTTTGAGTCGAATTATAAGGCCAATCTCCTTTCTATCACTCATATCAAGTACAATTATATCATGGTCATACCCTTTAGAAATTTTAAAGAATAAATCCCTGAGTTTAACGAAAATAAAAGCAAATTGTGGAGCAAATCGATTGTAAAGAGCAGCAGTCAATGGCAACGTTCCATACCATACAATAGAAACGATTATAAATGCCATTACTATATTTGTCATATTTGAACCAAGAATGAGGGTATTATTAAAAACATTCATTAAAAGTAAAAATAATGCTAAAGTTAATGTCATTAGTCCTATTGCTAGAATATTTATAGCAACTGTGAGTTTATGTTCCCCGACACCTTTACGCCTATATTGTAATCTTTTTCCTCTCCATATGATAATAAATACTCCTCCGACTAACAATATTGCCAGAAATGTGAACAGAGGTATCCCATAAGGAAACAAGGGTGATAACCATATTCCCCATGGTTTTTGAGTAGACAGTGTTGTAACTCTATCATTTCCGCCCAATGCAAAGTCTCTTTTACCATCTCCATCGATATCATTAAAACTAATTATCGAATCGCCACCATATTCCGTGTTTATAATTGCAAACTCTCGCCCATTAATAATACTCATAATTTTATAACGATTCACTTCAGAAAATCCTATAAACGGGCGATGACGTGTGAGATAAATTATGTCATCAACTGTATCTCCATCAAAATCTTCATTTAAAACGAAAATATTAAAATTATCACGGTTTCCAGTTTTTTCCCATACTAATTCATAATAATCAAGTTCTAAGGTATATATCCGTGTCAATAGAAGATCATCATCACTCCAATCTCCATATCTCATTCTTATTAAGAAATAACATACACCATCTCCTTCAGCACTATGAATTTCGGTTATTTGAGTTTCATATGTTTCAATTCCTATAGAAAAATTATAGAGTTCCCCTCCATTCAAACCATTTAGTAGTTTTACATCCCCCTCCCAAGTTTCAACTATTATTTCTGGTATGTCATCTAAATTTAAATCCTCAATGATTTCATAGTCATTAATTGATATGCCGAAAGAAGAATTATAAATCTCATTTAGCATATTATCTGAACTTAAGTTATATAAATACATAGAATCTCTAGTTATATATAACAAATGGGATTGATCTATGTAAGGAAATAATTCAAAAGCAGGGAGAGATTCTCCAGAATGAATACTTCCATACCAAACATCCTCAATACTATTCATTTTTGTTCCATTTATGAAATATGTATTAATACTACAATTAAATTCAGTCCAAGTACGGTTACCATCAGTAACTATAAATCCTTCACCCTCCAATAGTATAAGATCTTCTTGAGTATCAGTCAAATCATTGAAACTTATTAAATCATGTACATAATGATTAGTGAAATTAAGTCCATCTCCAATCAAAATGGGAAGATCAGTACCATCGCTTCCATTAAGAAGTTGATTTGTATAAGAATTTGGTGCAAGATTAGGATCATAGTGAGAATTAACTAATGTCCAATTAGTTATTGATGCTTTATCTACAAAATAATCCTTAACCCCATCTCCATCAACATCCATTATAGGAAATACTTTTTTCACAGGACCATCATATTCCTTTTCCCATAAGAGAACACCACTAGCTCCTTCCAAACAAAATACACCCCCATAATTGAGTATAGAATAACGGTTTAAGCTGTCTGTTCCATGCGTATCAAAATAACAAATGATTTCATTAATACCATTTCCACTTATATCTTCTGTTTCAAATACAACCCCTTCAGAAGGAGTAATATCTCTTTTATCTTCCCATGACCATCCTGCATGGAGTTCCATTTGAGTTATAAATATTATACCTAAAACGCTAAAAATTAAAAATGAAACTGCCATGAGGACTAAGTTAATAGGGCGTGAATCTTGTTCTTTGTTTCTTTTTAACTTCATATAGACCAATTTTTTAAATATATTCTTATAACATGAATTTAGATTTTAAATTATAAAATCTTAAAGATAAAAGTTGTATAAATAATTTTATTATTTAAAACAGAATATATTTGCAGACAATTTAAATAAAAAAAAAAAATATTATTAAATGGGGTACTTTAGAGTTAGGTTTTACAATATCACTCCCTGGGTATCGTTAAATTCTTAAATCTAAAGTGCTCCACCTATTATTTTCGCCATATCTATTAACTCTCACTAATGTCTATTTTTTTTGCAGGCTTCTTTCTCATTGTAACTTTTAAGAGCCCATTTGCCATCTTCGAAACAACTGTTTCTGTATCTGCATCAATAGGTAAAGGAATGTCCATATCTACATCTATAAATTTAAAGCTCCTTCCGAAAAAAGGCATACACCAATCTTGTGCAGATTTCTCTTCTTCTGGTTTTTCTTTCAGATTTTCTCTTTCAGGGATCTTAGGTTTATCTGCTTTTATATTCAGATGTTTATTGATTAGTGAAACTTTGACCTCTTCTTTGGTCCGACCTGGCAATGGCACTGTTATCAAATAAGAATCTCCAATATCTTCGATATTATAAGGAATATGACTTCCCATAAAGCCATGTATAAAATGTTTCGCCATTCTTTTCATTTTTGCAATGTCTTGAGGTCCAAATGAGCAATATCCTGCATATACACTAGGTCCATGATGTTTTTCATGACACATTTTTTATTCCTCCATATGATTTTTTTTATATATAGGGTGAAAGTTAAAAACGTTCATATTCATCATCATCCACTATTGGAATAGTCTTCGTATTTAATTCTCTTTTTTTCTTTAAATCTTCTAAAATCTTCTTATGTATATCAATTTCTTTGTTGATATCCTCTAAACGTATTTCGATCCTTTCCTTGCTAAACTCTAAGTCATTCAAAATTCTCTCAACCCGATTAATATTTTTCAAAGAAAAGTCTTCTGGATCTATTTCTCTCTGAGTTGACCCACAATGATATGGGAAGCATGACATAGCACCCCTTATACCTTTTTCATGAGGTAACCAAGCATTTACAACTGTTCGAATATAATCTCCAAGTGTATTCATACTTGTTTCAAAATTGTCCTTTAATACTTCTTTTAATCGCTCTACACCTTGATTTGTTATTCTGTATATCTTTTTTTGACGATTGTTTTCATCAATGAATTCTTCAGTTTCAACAAAATCTTTTTCATCTAATCTATTTAATAAAGGATATATTGTCCCTGGAGAAGCTCTCCACATTGGTTTAAATTTTTTATTAATTTCTTGACTTATTTCATATCCGGAAATTCCATCGTGATTCCTAATTATTGAAAGTACTAAAATATCTAACCCAGAAAAAGGTCCACCATGATGACCGCTAAATCGTTTTCCAAAAAACATTTTTTTAACTTCACCAATATTCTATTTTCGATATATCATAAATCGAACATCAATTGAAATAAACAAATACTCTTATATAAATGTTTTTATCGAAAATTTTTGATATATTGAATGAAGAGAATAAGGATTCTTATGATAACTATTATCATATTCTGATAATATGGTTCAAGGGAAGAATAGTGAAGGATTTAAAAATCGAATATTCAAAAATATCATGATTCAAATTTGTTTTTCACATAATATTTATAATTTTTTAAGATTTTCATCTTAATCATGCCAATTGAAGGAATCGATAGTACACAGTGTAATCATTGTAAACTTTGTATAAATGAATGTCCTTTAGGGAATTTTAGGATGAACAGTATTGAAGAAAAAATAATTTTTGATAGATCTAAAGGTTGTATTTTATGTGGACATTGTATTGCAGTATGCCCAGAAAGAGCAATAATATGTACAGGTATAGATGATATTCCTTTTGAATTTGACGAATCAAACCATTCTATATCAACTTATGATTTGAATAGATTATTACTTTCAAAAAGATCTATTAGACAATATAAGGATAAGAAAGTTCCAAAGGAAGTTATTGAAGAATTGATTAATATCATGAGGTATGCGCCTACAGCTATGAATAAACGGTCTTTAAAATGCTTAGTACTTTCAGATAAAAAAAAAATCAATGATTTTATAGATTCAATTATTGATGCGATTGAAGAAGATGAAGAACGAGATATTTATAAAAAAAAGAGAGAAAAAGGAATAGATCCCTTTTTTCATAAAGCACCTCATATATTGATACTCCATTCGGATAATAAATGGGACACTGTAAACGCAACAATTGCAATAACATATGCTATGTTATATGCTGAAACTTTAGGTTTAGGTTCTTGTTGGATTGGGGGTGTTCAGATATTTCTTAATGAAAATAAAGAAATAAGCGAAAGGGTGCTTGATATCAAAGATAAAATTTTTGGAATAATGATTCTTGGGTATCCCTTAGTAAAGTATTACCGTTCAGTTCCACGTTCTCCTATAAAAACTAGATTTTTCTTTTGAAAATCCCTTTAGCGTGTAAGGATAACACGTAATTTATGGAGGAAAAGAAGTTTTAAATAACAAAAGTTCTTTCGTAAAAACTAGCCTAATAATTGATAATTTAAATAAAAATTTTTTTAAGAAAATGCTCGCTCAATTAACTGGATTTGAAATATTTTATGGATCTTTTACTTTTGCTTCTGTGGTTATATCGACTATTTTAGGTCTCCTTATTACATTGAAATACAAAAAATATAAAAAGTTTGAATTGCTTTTGGTTGGATTTACATGGATTTTGTTAGCAAGTCCATATTGGTCAGACGCAATACAATTTATAACTATTATGTTCTTCAGAATAGAAATTAGTTCAACTTTATATTTCTTCTTGGCTAATGCGTTCATTGCACCCATACATATTACTTGGTCCTATACATTTACTAATTTTCTCTACAAAAGACACCAAAAGAAATTAATGACTTTTTTTGGAATTGAAGCATCAGTGTTTGAGATTGCATTTTTGGTTATCTTTTTTATGAATCCTCTCTTAATTGGAAATCAAATAAGTGTTTTTGTTGTAGAATGGGCTATTTGGATCCAATTTTATTTATTATTTTCTATTGTTTTATTCCTAATTACAGGATTTTTATTTGCAAGAGCCAGTCTTAAAACAGAAGATCCTGAGATTAAATTAAAAGGTCAGTTTTTAATAATAGCTTTTCTCACTTTTGCAATTGGAACAATAATAGATGTGATTGGTGCGGAAATGTATACTGAAATAACCATTTTTCTTGCCAGAACTTTTGTAATCTTTAGCTCAGTTTGCTTCTACATTGGATTTACGTTACCTAAATTTATCAAGAAATTATTCCTAAGATAGTATTAATTTTTTTTATTTTGTAATAATTTAAGTAATAATGCTGTGATAACATTGTAATAATCTTTATATATATTACAATAACCGTGAAACTAAGCTTTCACGAAGATTTGAAATTAGTATTAATAAAGTAAATAAAAAACTTTAAAAATAAGAAGACTAAAACTTATACTTCTCCAAAATACGCATATAAAACATATATAAGGAATACAATAATCGAGATAAAAAAAATCCATAGACTAAACACAGCGAAGAATTCAAAAAGAACATTTGTTGTTAAATTTGATCCTCCGAAAATTAAAACAATTAAAAGTGAAGTTATAATGGCAATTAGGAATTGTGTTGAAAATGCTTTTATGATTTTAGAGTTTCCTTCAAATTTTTTATCCTTAATGATATCGCTTAAAATGATAAATATCTGGAGTGTAGGAAAAAACATCAACGCATAAGGGATTAGAGATAGAATGTTTGAAAAGTAGATAAGCCAAACAAATCCAATATTTAGGTTTACTATACTAAGAATCAGAGTTATAATTCCATAAAGAATAGTTATTATCCATAATATCAAAAAAATTTTAGTCAAACCGTTTACGCGCTTTAATAAAAATAATTTGGAATTCTTAACATTTTGAGTCATATAAGGAAAAAAAAAAATTCCATTATTTATAATTATCTTGATAATCCTTTAAAGAACCATTTTGTATTATATTAATTATGCTAAAAAAAAAGAATTTAGATTTTGTCAAAGGGATTTTAGCCGATATCGATGGTACTCTTTATTTTAAAGGAAATCCAATTCCTAACACAATTGATACAGTATCTAAAATTCGAGAAAAAGGATTAAAACTTCTATTTCTTACGAATACAGATAGTAAATCTCCGACAACCATTCTAAAAATCTTACAAGAACATGGATTTTCGGTAAATATAAATGAAATATTTACACCTATTATTGCTGTGAAAGAATTTTTATTTAAGCACCCAAATAAAAAATCTTATTTTGTCACTACCAAAGAAGTCGCTAAAGAATTTCAAGCATTTAAACAGATAAAAGATAACGAAGTCCCTGATTATGTAATTATAGGTGATTTTCATGATGATTGGGACATCAACCGTTTAAATTTAGCATTTAAATATATCCTTAAAGGAGCAAAACTTCTTGGAACTCAAGGTAATATATACTATCTTGACCGTAATGGTGAACCAGTCATAGATACAGGTTCCTTTGTTTATATGATTGCTAAAGCTGCTAACGTAAACCCAAAAATATTTGGAAAACCTTCAAAAGAATATTTTTTACAAGCCTTAGAAAAAATAGGTCTTACTCCAAATGAAGTCGTTGTAATTGGTGATGATTTTGAATCTGATATCCAAGGAGCAATTAATGCAAGAATTAAAGGAATTTTAGTTAAAACTGGAAAAGGGCGATTCTATAATTCAGCTAAGTCGAAGATTAAACCATATTTAATTCTTGATTCATTTAGTTCATTAAATGAATTTATTAGATTAGGATTGCTTTAGTTGCCTTGAGATGTTTTAATTTAATTTTATAAACATATTCAATTTTCAAATAGCTTATAAGAAAGATAAAGAGTCCAATTTTTACTTTTCTTTTTCTTATTCGAGAGACAAATTTTAACAATAAGATTTATATATTCTATTTCGCGTATTCCTCATAAAACTTAATCTAAAAAAAAATGGGATGTTTAATCCATGGCTTTAAAAGAATATTTTGTTCGAGATCTAGTAATTGATGATGAATATGGGATAATCGACTCAAATGCAACTATACAAGAAGCTGCAAAGAAGATGAAAGAATTAGGCGTTCCAGATTTAGTCGTAGTTGAAGGAGACAAGCAAAAAGTCCTTGGAGTTATTGCAGATTTCGATATAGTACAAAATGCGGTAGCTGAAGGAAAAGATGTAAAAATTGAAAAAGTAATATCTACAATGTATAAAATAAGTCCAGTGAATTTAGATACACCTGTATCTGATGCGTTCAAGAGAATGAGAGATTTGAATGTGAATGTAGTACCTGTAGTCGAAAATGAAAAACTTATAGGAGTATGTACCATCCAAGACTGTTGGAGCTTTATTCCTGATCAAAATGTTGATAAAATCGGACTTATACCTGTAAGAAATACTAGAGTCGCTGAGTTCTGGTTTGCTAGTGTCGCAGCAATTTTAGCATTTACGTTAGGTATAATATTACCTCTTGCTGGAGTAATTGGATTTTATACGGGAAATCAATTAGATTTGATGAGTTTACTTGGAATTGGACCAGTTGGAGGTAAAATATCTTTTACATTGTTCGAGGCAAGAGGATTAGGGATCATGGTACCTTTTCTTGATTTATTCATTAATAATGGACCTATTTGGATAGTTATCAGTATTTTTAGCATTTTTCTTTTAATATCTGGAATTATTTCATTGTTTTCTATTATATATGTAAGTTTTTCTGATACGAGGAATTTACGAACAAGTTGGATTCTAAGAACAATAGTGCCTGGTTTAGCAGTTTTTTTCATGGCTTTTGAATGGATTTTATTTGGAATTGCATTTGCACTTGAAACTCCAACCCCCATTATTTCTTTGGATCCAATAGGCTTAACATTGTCAATTATATCGATGGTATTATTACTATTGGCAATCTATCGAGACTATATTTTTCGGGGAATAGAAGAACCTAAAGTTAATACTAGTGAGGTGTCAACCTAAAAAATGCCGCGTGGTGGCGGATTTCGAGGCGGTGGATTTCGAGGCGGAGGTTTCCGAGGAGGAGGCTTTGGAGGTGGTTTTAGAGGAGGAGGTTTTAGAGGAGCTCCTGGTGCATTTAGAGCACCATATCGCGGAGGTGGAACGCCATTTGGAAGAACTGGTGCTAATCGAATAGTATCAAGGTCTCCAAGTGGACCCTATACACATAGATATTACCGCCCCCATCGTATGTATTATAGGCCTTATTGGTGGTATCACCGACCTTGGTATTGGAGGTGGTGGTATTCACCTTGGTGGGCAGGACATTGGTATAGACCTTGGTACTATAGCCCTATGTATGTTGGTGGAGGTATAACATTTTTTATCATTCTTGCATTGATAATTTTACCTGCTGCGGGTGTAGCATTCTGGTTTCCTTTTACTAGTGCAGATGAAACTGGTACTGTAAATTATCGTTCTACAGAAACTTTATACTTCAATGAATTTTGGTATGAATATGAATATATAGAATCAGGACAAGACATAACATTCTCAGTTCAGTCTACACCTAGTACTATAACATTTGCTCTTTGGAATCAACCTTTTGAAAATCTTCCTAC
>JBHLLJ010000061.1:0-19884 GCA_048885705.1 Candidatus Hermodarchaeota archaeon
GGAATGTCTATGGAGGAATATCAAAAACTATATAAAAAGTCTATTGAAGATATGGAAGGTTTTTGGGATGAACAAGCGAAATCAATTGATTGGATCAAACCGTATGAAAAAGTATGGGAAAAAACAGATTTATTTCCTGGTAAATGGTTTGTAGGAGGAAAACTTAATGTAAGTTATAATGCAATAGATAGACATGTTAAAGCAGGAAAAGGAGATAAGATTGCCCTAATCTGGGAGGCAGATGAACCTGGAAATGTACGGAAATTCACTTATAATGAACTTTTGAAAGAAGTGAGCAAAGTAGCTAATGGAATGAAAAATTTAGGGTTAAAAAAGGGAGATCGAGTAACAATTTGGTTACCAATGGTTCCCGAACTTGCAATAACTATGTTAGCTTGTGCTAGGATAGGTGTCATTCATTCAATTGTGTTTGGAGGATTTTCAAAAGAAGCAGTTAAAGATAGAATTGAGGACTCTGATTCTCGCCTTTTATTCACTAGCGATGAGACATTAAGAGCTGGGAAATATTATCCAAAAATGTCTGATGTTGTTCAAATTATTGATGAAGTTCCCACCATAGAACATGTTATAGTAGTAAAACGTTCTGGTAGAGATGTTCCTCATACTAATAAAGACATTTGGTATCATGATTTTATTGATGGAATGAGTGAAGAATGTGAACCTGAAGAAATGGATTCTGAGGACACCTTATTTATTTTATACACAAGTGGAACTACTGGGAAACCAAAGGGAGTAAATCATACTACAGCAGGATATATACTCTATACCTCATTCACTCATAAAGTAGTATTCAATTATCATGAGGGAGATATTTGGTACTGCACTGCTGATATTGGATGGATAACTGGACATTCATATATAGTATATGGGCCATTAGCAAATGGTGCTACTACTTTAATGTTTGAAGGAGTTCCTACATATCCAGATGTTGATCGTTTTTGGGATATTGTTGAACGCCATAAAGTTACTCATTTTTATACTGCTCCTACTGCAATTCGTGCTTTAATGAGGTATGGGGATGAACCAACTAAAAAGCATGATCTAAGTTCATTAAGAGTTCTTGGAACTGTTGGTGAACCAATAAATCCAGAAGCTTGGACATGGTATCATCGTGTAATAGGTAAAGAAAGTTGTCCAATCGTTGATACTTACTGGCAAACAGAAACGGGAGGCTTTATCATGACTCCAATAGCAACAGCAACTCCCACAAAACCAGGTTCTTGTTGTATGCCCTTCTTAGGTATTAAACCAATTATCTTTGATTTAGAGGGTAATGAAATCACAGAGCCTAATGAAGGTGGCTATTTTGCTATGGCTCAACCTTGGCCAGGGATGTTAAGAGATGTTTGGGGGAATACAGAAAGATTTATATCAACTTATCTTGAACGTTATCCTGGGTGTTATTACACTGGAGATGGAGCAAGACGAGATGAAGATGGATACTATTGGATATTAGGTAGACTTGATGATGTTATTAAAGTCTCTGGACATAGAATAGGAACTATGGAAGTAGAATCTGCTCTAGTAAGTCATCCAAAAGTAGCTGAAGCTGCAGTCGCCCCATTCCCGCATAAAATTAAAGGTCAAGCAATATGGGCTTTTGTTACATTAATACAAGGGGTTGAGAAATCAGCTAAGTTATCCAAAGAGATAAGAAATCACGTTAGAGAAGAAATTGGTCCTGTTTTTCAACCAGATGTTATTCAATTTGCTGATGATTTACCTAAAACTCGAAGTGGGAAGATTATGCGTAGAATATTAAAAGCAATTGCAGAAGGAACTGATATAGGAAATGTAACCACATTAGCAGATCCATCCGTTGTAGATGCCCTATTAGAAGAACGTAAAAAAATGGATGTAGAAGTAGGTTAGATTTTTATTTTAATTATTTTAACACTATTATTATTTTTTTTTATTCACATTTTCAAAATTTCAAGAGCTTTATTTACGATTCTTTCCTTATTTGGCAGAACTTGATTTTCTAATTCTCTTGAATAAGGGATGGTATTTTCAGTACAAACTCGACCGAATTTAAATGTTAAACCATTTTCTAAAAGCATAGCTGATATTTCTCCTGAAAGGCCATAACTTTTATAATCCTCATCAATTACTAATATTGCGCTAGTTTTTTCTACAGAATTTTTTAATTCTTCAATATCTAATGGATTTAAACACCTTAGATCTAAAACTTCAGCTGAAATACCTTTTTCTTCTAGAATTTTAGCTGCTTCTATAGAACGATGAACACCAATACCAACGCTAACTAGTGTGATATCATTTCCTTCTTTTATTTGCTTTAATTTGCCTAATGGAAGCGGTTCCCATTTATCAGGCACTTCTCCTTCTAATCCATTTTCTGGAACATCAAAAGACACTGTTGTTCTCCCACCACTGCCCATAGAATCTAACCAATAGTCTGCTAGTAATTTATGCTCAAAATAAATAACTGGATCATCTGCATAAATAGAAGAAAGCATCAATCCACCAGCATCGGCAGGATTAGATGGAACAACAATATTTAATCCAGGTATATGAGCTAACCATCCCCAAAGGCTCTGTTCATGTTGTCCAGCATCACCATAACCACCACCGCATGCTGTTCTTATAACCAGAGGAACATTCCATTTATTTCCTGAAAAAAATGATATTTTTGCCGCATGATTAAGGATGGCATCCATTGTTACACCAATGAAATCCACTAACATAATTTCTGCAATAGGACGTATCCCTGCCATTGCAGCTGTAACTGCAGCACCAACAAAGGCACTTTCACTTATAGGTGTAGGGATTACTCTTTCTTTGCCAAATCGAGCAAATAGATTTAGTCGTAGTCCATGTACATCTTCTCCCATAATAATAACATTTTCATCTTCTTCCATAGCTTTGGCAATTACATTTTCTATTGCTTGTGCAAATCCCATTTTAGGCATTATTCATCCCTCCATCAAAAATTTCTAATGTTTTATTAACTACTTGATCTATTTCCTTAGTTACTTCTTCCTCAATTTGTTTAAGACGATCTGGGTCATTTTTTAACTTTTTCTCAATAATAACTATAGGATCAACCTTTTTCTTAGTTTGACCACCAATTTTTCTTAGAAGCAAAAGGATCTCATCTAAACTTTTACCTGCATACTTTTTGAGGGAATTGGCAACTTCAGCTAATAAATTAGGATTTCGATTATATCTGAGCAGCGGATCGCCTAGAAAATGTCCTTCTGTGTGCACGCAACGAGCGTGAATAAATTGAGGTCCATCATTATTACGAATTTTGGAGATAGCCTCGTTAGTTACCTTCCAGACTGCTTCCACATCCGTTCCATCAACTTCATATCCTTCAATGCCAAAACCTTTAGCTCTATCTATTAAATTTCCTCCTGTAACCTCATTCGTAATGGTAGAAACAGCCCAATTATTATCTTTACAAACGAAGAGGACTGGTAACTTCCAAATAGAAGCCAAATTCAACGATTCAAGCATCATGCCTTGGTTTATAGCTCCCTCTCCAAAGAAAGCAACTGCAATATTTCTTTCTTTTTTATAATTTAAAGCCAAGGCAAATCCTGTAGCTGCTGGTCCTGATGCGCCTACTATACCTGAGGAGGCAATTAAATGTTCTTTCGAAAAAAGATGCATATGACCTCCTTTTCCAGCACATAGACCTTTAGAATGACCTAAAAATTCTAACAACAATAAGGTTGGTTCTATTCCTCGTATTATAAATGAGGATGTTCCGCGATGATCAACCGCTATGGCATCACCTTGTTCTAATTGTGAAACAACGCCTGCTATGATTGCTTCTTCTCCTGTTCCAAGATGCATTTCACCTGAAATCATTCCTTTATCCCATAGGTCTTTCACAGCATTCTCAAATAGGCGACTATACAACATTTTTCTATAAAGTTGCCATATTTCGAATTCAGCCATAATCTTCACAATATTTATTTTCTTCTAAATTTTCTAATTTCCTATTTTTAAATTTCATTTATTCTCACTTTTTTAGTTTTTGTTTTATTTTAATAGCTCCTACAATTTAGTCAAAAAAAAATAATTATAAGATTTTTAACAACGAATAGTAGAAGTTCGCAATACAATTGTTTCTAAACATAGAATTTAGCAAATATTTAACCTTTAGCATATGTACCGATACCATACAGAAAATCTAATTTTTCAGAGAGTTCTTTTCCATATACCATCTTTAAACTTGCACCATCTTTATTTTCTACCAATTTTAATGATTTTATAATTTTTTTTGGAAAGTATTTATGATTGGCAATAATAATATGATTTGCACCCATTATTATACCTTTATTAATAATCTGTAAAGCAGCATCTTGATTTATTGCTATCAACGGACCTAATCGCTTATTTACCAATAATCCATATCCTTCATTCTCTATAACTAAAACTTTACCCCCTAACTTAACTTTTAAATTTAAATACCTTCTACGATTAAATCCCATAGCATTCTTATCAAGAGTTAATGTCCATTCTGGAAGGTTTTCTAAAACTTTTACATTCTTGCTTTGAAATCCAAAATTTGGTATATGCTTTGGAAATTGGTGCATTATTCCATAAAACCTATCTTGAAAACCAAACGTTTCATAAATCGGTTTTCCTAATTTTGAAGCATAAAGAATCATTGTTTCGCAATTCATATTATGTGCAATTTTTAATAAATTCGTAAAAATTTGTGTTCCGATTCCTTTACCTCTATATTCTGGTAATACAGCCATATATCCAAAACTACTAACTTTTTCAAACAAAAAAACTCCACCAATGCCAAAAATCTTTCCTTTTTCCTCAGAAACAAGGAATTTTCCGATCTCCCCTTTTATTAAGGCTTTCCATATTTTTTCTTCCTCTTTAATATTTACAGGAAGTGCTCTATTAAAGGCTGAATACAAAACAGCAATGCATTTTATGATTTCTTTATCAGTTGGTTCTCTAATGTTATAATTTATCATAATTGGTTACATTCGCTTTTTTAAAAGAATAAACATAAATAAGCCATTTTTTTATTAATAATTCAAAGATTTTTTTATTTTCTATACTTTGTATATGTTTATCATTTTATAAGGTGTTGGTATTGAATTTTAACAGTGATCAGCTAAGTGAAAAGATAAAGACAATGGGAACAGATGAAGCAATAGATATGCTCATCTCAATAGTTTCTTCATCTCAAAATGTAGAAAATAAATTGAAAGCGGCTGAACTCTTAGTTTCTTATAAGGACACTGAAAACAAACACATTCAAGATATAAAAAATATATTTTTAAATGATTGGCATCCCCAATTGAGACTTAAACTAATTGATCTATTGGCAACCTGGTATGAAAAAGAAGGGATTCGATTTTTAAAAGAGCAATATAGAAATTGTAAAGATGGAACAGTTAGAAAAAACCTTATTGAAAAGCTTGGACAAGAAAATCTAAATGATTCAATATCCTTCTTGATTGAAACTTTAAATGATCCTGATTTTGAAGTAAAGAAACAATCAATTATCTTATTAGGAAAAACTGATGCTAGTGAAGCATTAATACCCCTAATTAATATACTTCATTTTAGAAATATCGAAATTTATGATTCACTAATAAACGCAATTGTGAAAATTGGGAGAAAAGGAAATTTACAAATTATTAATGATTTTATTAACACAGAAGATCTTTATATCAAAAGAGAAATACCTGTGATTCTTGGAAAAATTAAAAAAAAAGAAAGTGAGAATAATTTAATTAACTTTTTACAAGATCAAGATTCTATTATAAGGAAAAATTCAGTAAAAGCGTTGGATGGAATAATTGAAGTGAAAAATGTAAAGTACATTATAGATCTGCTAAAAGATCAAAATATTGATGTAAAGAAAGAAGCTATTCAAGCCCTAGGAGTTATTGGAAGTAAAAAAGCAATCAAGCCACTAATAGAATTATTAAAAGAAAGTGATGCTAAGTTAAGAAATCTAGCAAAAAATGCGCTTTATAAAATTCTTGAAAAAACCAAAACATATGAACTCCTTTATGAAATTATCAAAGGTAGAAACATAAATGCTAGAAGGGAAGCAATAAAACTACTAGGCATGTTAAAGGATGTTGATTCTCTTAATTTATTGATTACTATTTTTACTAGTCAAGTAGCAAGTTTACGAAGTTCTGCTTATAGATCAATATTAAAAATTTTAGATAACAAAATGGATAATAAGATTATCAACGCATTATCAGATAAATCTTGGCAAGTGAGAATGTTTTGCGTTAAAATTGTAGGTGAAATTGCTGAGCCGAGCACTATTGATTATTTATATAATTTAATCGAGGATGAAAATGGAAGTGTAAGAAACGTAGTTGTAGATGCATTAGTTAAATTTGATAATAATAAAGTAAATGATTTTGCTACTGAATCTTTAAAGAGTCCTAATTGGAAAACACGTAGAGCCGCAGTAAGTTTATTATTACGTACTGGAAGTAAGGAAGCACTTAATTCTCTGATTTCTTGTTTAAATGATGAGGACGTCTATATAAAAAGTTGGGCTGCTATGGCATTAGGCAAACTTAAAGATATAGAGTCTATTGAACCTTTTATTCAATTATTAAAAGAAAAGGATGATAAAATTCGAATATCAGCGATTAAAGCATTAGGTGAAATTGGAAATAAAGAGGCAATTAAACCATTAATTAATATCTTGGGAGATTATAATTGGGATGTACGAAAAGAAATAGAGAACGCTCTTAATCAGATTGATCCAGATTGGATGAGTTATTTATAAATCTTGATTTGTGCGTTTAAAATTTAAATTTAAGAAAGTCTAAAGTCAAAACTAATACATTTTAATAATTTTTTCTTTAAGTTCCTTTAATTTGAATAAAATATTAGAGACTTTAGATTCACTATTAATGATAAGTATTAAAAATGTATTTCTATCACATTCCAAAATAAGAATTGTTTTCTCTTCTAATTCAGCAATTATCATCTTAATTTCTTGATTACTTAATGTTTCTCCAATTTTTACTGCACTTTCCAAAACGGAAGCGCACATAGATACGAATTCCTTACTTTTGAAACCATATCCTAAATTTTCTATTATAAGCCCTCCATCTCTAAATGCTAAAATAATACCATCTAAACCTCCCTTGTTTTTTAGTTCATTAAGGAGTAGAGATAACTCATTGAAATGCTGTAAATTAGAATGATTCATACTAGTTATTAAATAAATTATTTCTGTTTCTATAAATATGGACAATTAAATAAAACTATTTAATTATTATATAATATATGGAAGTCGTAAATTCCGAATCAGATATAATAACTTTAATAAAAAATTCAAATAAACAGTTTATAGAAAATGATCTGTGTCGATTTTTAAAAATTCCAAGCAATACTCTTAATCCAGAAGGAATAGAAAAAGCTAAAAATTTTCTTATCTCTTACATTTCTGAAATTTCTGAACAAATAAATGAACTAAAAGGGGTAATAAATCCATTAATCCTTGCTAAAGTAGAAGGTGAAGTAAAAGAATCACTCTTAATATACATGATGTATGATACTCAACCTGTTAATAAAGAAAAAGAATGGATAAGTGACCCATTTGGGGCAGAAATTAAAATTTTATCTCCACCACTTAATAGATTAGGCGATTGTATTATAGCAAGAGGTGCTTATAATTCAAAAACTCCCTTGTTATGCTTTTTGAATATCATAAAGATCTTGAAAAAGAACGATAAATTGCCAATTTCCCTGTTACTTCTATTTGATGGGGAGGAGGAACAAGGCTCGCCTTCTCTGCTAAAATTTATTGAAAATAACACTCATAAAATTATGTTTAAGGATTGTAGAGATGCTTATTATCCAGCCATAAAACAAGACCTTAGAAGAAAGTTAGTCTTAAAATTAGGATATAAAGGTATTCTATCCTTAACAATTAGAATTTTATCAAGAAATAAAGAACCACATTCAGCTTTTAGCGGTATGATACCTAATCCAGCAACAGATCTAGTCCTTCTGCTTAACAAAATTTATTCAAAAAATGAATTTAAGATTAAAAGCTTGAAAAACCCTTATGAACTTACCGATGATGAGAAGTTACTTACTAATAATCTTATAAAAGAGCTTGATATTGAAAAAGTAAAAAATAAAGCTGGAATAGAACTAACCAGTGAAGAAGATTCTCAAAAATCATTTCTTAATTATCTATTTAATCCTACCTTTAATATTTCAACACTAAAGTCAGGATTTTTGGAAGAGGGAATAAAAAATTATGTAGCTAATGAAGCTTTATGCAATATAGATATTCGATTCGCTCATGATATTACAACTGAGGATATTTTTAATGAAATTAAAGAAAAAGTAGATGAATTCTCCAAGACAACAAAATCTCAAATCAAAATCACTAAAAATATAGGTTATGAAAGTTCACGAGTTCGAAAAAATTCCTTCTTGGTACAAAGCCTTAAAGAAAGTGCTAATATTTTAGGGGTATCAACTGAAATGTGGCCCTTAAGTGCGGCTGCTGCCCCTTTAAGTAAACTTCAGAGAAGTTTAGGATTGAATTTCATAACCGGAGGTTTAGGTATTGGGGGATTTGCACATTCTGCTAATGAATTTATTCAATATGACTCAATCATCAATACAAGATTGGCTAATTTTCATTTTCTAAAAAAATATTCAGAATTAATAAGAAGAAATTTATAAATTAATCAAATATTCCTGCTAAACCCCTACTTTTTGCTTGAATAGCACTTTCGGGACATAATTCAGAACAGCAAAGACAAGAAATACACTTTTTCCTTGAAAAAATTGGGAAATTACCTTCGATAAATTCAATGGCTTCTGCAGGACAAATTTGAGCACACTGACCACATTGTACGCATTTTTGTTTAACTAGATTAGGAATTTTTTTAGTTATTTTGTAAGCAAGATGCCCAGACATATAACTAATGAAACTTGTCATAGTACTTCCAGGGACATTGAATTTTGGAGTTTGCCTTTTCGCTTCCTCAAGGGAAATTCCTACAATCTCAATATTTTCCAAATTTCCCACTCCCAAATTACGTTCTATTGCATTTTTCACATGAGGCACATTTTTCACTTTAACCTTTCCTATTTCAAGCGCTACAACATCTAAAGCTAATTCGTCTGTTCCAACAAGGATTAAATCCCATTTTTTCATTATTCCACCTCCCGGACCAGCCATTCCTTCCATTATCTCTTGTAGATCATATACAATTAACCTATTTGGTTTATTTTTTACAATCCATGAAAAATTATCTGCTAGAACTTCTCCAAATTGCTCAGCGTTTTTCCCTAATAAATGATATTTTGCCTTTAAACCTCCTTGTATAATTCCCCAATAATTTTTTATTGCACCTGTCATTGTTGCTTCTATATGGGATTTTAAACGGGGTAAATTGATCAATGTATCACATTCTTTAACAACCTTGGCAACCCGAATTTCTTTTAACCTTAAAGCACCTTCTATCTTTTCAATTAAAGGCACATCGCTCTCAAAATCAACGAGTTTAATACTATAATCCTCACAAATTTTAAGTAAACCAATTTTTTCAGCTACATCGGTAGCTGTTTTTCCCTGTTGCCCAGGAGAATCTCCAAGAGATATATTTTCCATAGAAATTCCCTTTTCTTGTAAATATGAAATGACACCTTCAACAAAACTTGGCTGGGTACAAGCTTCCTTTTTCGACCTAAGCAAATTCGGTTTTAAAAGAATGTTTTTAGAATTAGAAAAATCAAATGGCATATTATTTTCAATTAATTTAATAGCTCCAACTACGGCATTAGGAATAGATTCATAATCTTTCACATTTACAATACTAACTTTTGTAGACATAATTTCTAATGAGTGAATTATTTGTTTATTGAATTATTTCATTTTATAAATTGTAAAAAATATTTTAAATTTAAGATTATTAGGTATCTAAAAACAATTATTTTTAAAAATCTAATTTATTATATTTAATAAAAAAGTTGTATAAAACAGATTTCAAAAAAGAGACAACGACTAATTTTTGATTATTAAATTTAAAAATTAATGAATTTATCGATAGGCTGGAGAAAATGGCAGATTTATTATATAAGATTGTTTTTTTCGGAGATGGTGGAGTTGGAAAAACAACTCTAATTAGCCGTTATCTAACCGGTGTTTTTAAGAGTGATTCTACAATAACGATTGGCGTGGATTTCCATGTAAAAAAAGTTGATATTGATGGAAAGCGCGTGAGTTTACAAATCTGGGATTTTGCTGGGGAAGATAGGTTTAGATTTCTTATGCCTAGTTATGTTGTGGGCGCCTCTGGAGGAATTTTTATGTATGATATAACAAGGTACACTAGTCTTAAAAATTTTAATGATTGGATTGAAATTTTTAAAAAAGGATATAAAGGGGAAGATCAGGAAATACCTGTTTTAATGGTTGGCAGTAAACTCGATCTTGAATATAAAAGAGCAGTATCTAGAGAGGAAGCATTCGAAATGGCTAAAAAGAATAATCTATATGGCTATATGGAATGTTCTGCGAAGAGCGGTGAAAACGTGGGGGAAATTTTTGAAGAAATAAGTCGATTAATGATGATAAAATCGGGACTCTTATAGATTTCAAGAAATAAAAATTTCTTCTAAGTTTTCTACTACAATATCTGGAATTAAATTCTTATCAATATTTTCAGATTTCATCAATCTGACTTTTAATTCTTCTATCATGTCCAGAGTAGTGACTCCTGTTAAAACAGCTACTGTTTTTATACCAGCTCGATTACCTGCTAAAATGTCTGTATTTAAGCGATCCCCGAATATACATGCTTTATTAACCGGGAATCCTTTATCTTCTAATATCAAGTTAATACCAAATGGTTCAGGTTTTCCATAAATTCTTACTGGTTCTTTACCTGTACATGTTATTAGTGCATTCACCATTACACCAGCTCCTGGCTTAAGACCGCGAGCTACTGGTAAGGTTGAATCCACATTTGTGGCATAAAATTGAGCTTTACCTTCAAGAATGCATTTTTGAGCTGTAGCTAATTTTTGATAATTAAATTCTCTATCAAGACCAACTATAACAAAATCAATATCACTAAAATTAGAAACTTCTTCGATTACATTATGGCTAAAAGCTTTAAGTTCTGATTTCAAACCAATTTCTCCAATCACGAAAATCTTAGCGTTTTTCATTATCTTTGTTATTTCTGCTGAGGTAATTGAAGCGCTTGTGTAAAAATCTGACAATTCACTTTCTATATTGAATTTCTTCAACCTTTCAACATAGGTTTGTCGAGTTGCTGTAGAATTATTAGAATTATACACAATTTTGATATTTTGCTCTTTAAGTTCATTAATAATAGTATCAACATTTCGTATTAATTCTTCTCCACGATAAACTATTCCATCTAAGTCAAAAATAGCTAATTTTAAATCTTTCAGTTCATCAATTAGAGGTCGCATTGTAAATTTAAAACCATCCTACTGGTAATCCTAATAAAACTATGAAAAGTTGAATTCCCACTGGAATAAAAATAGGATTTAAAATATTATCCGCTGTGTAGATAGGAAAATAATCTGTTAAAAAGAAAATTATAGCTCCAATGATTGCATAGACTGGACCTACAAGTATTAATCCTATTAAATATGCAACCACTGCCCCTGCTAAAAATCCTTCAACTGATTTGGTATCTTTGCTCCTTACTTTAATTTTATGTTTGCCAAATTTTCTTCCTATTAAAGCGGCAGCAGCATCCGCTAGGCATGCTATTAAAATTCCTGCAAAAAATGGTAATATTTCGATTAAACCGGCCAAATAAAGCATGTAAGAGAATATAAATCCTGTAATTATATAAATTTGTGGACCAGTGGCATTAATTTCTTTATTTCGTAACATTGATCTTGTCAAAAAATTAAATATAGAGTACTCTGGACCTTTTATTATTCTGATTAAATCAGATATTATTGCAAACATAAGGGCACCGATTAATGCCATCATAGTTAAGTGTTTAAGTCCAAGAGGATCTCCAATTACATAAGGGAATAAGGATACATCCCCCCATAAAAGCTCATACGCGGGCTGAATATCATGTATGAGAATGACTACACTATCACTTATTAATTGTATAAGCGGTGGTAAAATGAAAAATCCAAAATATCCTATAACTAATAATAAACCCATTAAATGAAAACTTTTTCTAATTAACTCCATTTTGAAAGAAATCTCTTCCCTATATGGATTTTCTATTCTTAATCTTTCTACATATCTTCGTAGAACTGATTCCTTCTTAGTACCCGATTCTATATTATTATTCTTTGAATCCATCTTATTAATTACTCTTTTGATTAGTAAGAAAAAAATCCAGGTAGCTAATAGATTAAAACCAATCCACCAAACCATAAACCCATTATAGGGGTAATGAAAAAATCCAATAAATAAATTGTAAAATCCAAAAATTAGAAAACAAAATCCACAAACGATTGTTGAAGTTCCCCCATACTTATTATTTACTTTAATTCCCTGTCGACCTACTTCAAACATTAAACCCATAAGGATAAAAAAGGAAATAGATAATGAAATATTATAAACAATATCAACAATCATCCAATAGGTCATTATTCAACTAGGAAAAAATTGTATTAATTATTGAAATAATTTATAATCTAATAATTAATTTAGCTTTAATTATGCATGAGCATAAAACTGATTTCGTTAAAGCATTATCAAAAGAATTTACATCCCGAATTCCATTATATTGCACAGGATACCCTGAATTAGAATTTATCGATCAATATATTGATCAATATAATCTTAAGACTAACAACGTAGACTTAATATTAAATAATAAGAACTATACCATAATTGAACAAATGGGTTTTGATGCTATTTCTTTATGGGATTTCAGACGAGGAGAAGGGGGTTATAACTTAGATGCTGAGAGAAGAGTAGATGGATGGGGGCGTATATATAAAGGAGACTGGTACTTATGGGATGGAGTTTTTAGAAGTGAAAAAATAATTCAAGATTGGGAGCATCTCAAACTTCCATCGAAAGAAAATCTCAAAAAATTAAAAATCTTTTTAAAAAGATCAAATACTTGCCTGGAATTTGTATATTCTTTACCAGGTCTTTTTGAAAAGACTTGGCAATCAATGGGTTTTAATTATTTTGCTAAATGTTTAAAAAGAAATAATTTAAATTTTATAAAAGATGTAGTGCAATTTTTCACGGATTATATAAAAAAGTTAATTAAATTACTCCAAGCAGCTGAAGCAAAAACATTTCTTATAACTGATGACTTTGGGTATAAAAACAGAACGTTCATACCCAAAGAGCTATGGAAAAGGCTGTTCTATAAATCATACAGTGAGATTATTAATTTGATACATCAAATGAATCAAAAAATAATTATCCATTCCGATGGCTATATCTCTGACATGATTGGGATTTTCATTGATTTAGGGTTGGATGGAGTTCAAAGTTTAGAACCTAACGCAGGAGTTGATATCTTTAGCCTCTTCAAGAAATATGGAAACAAGATTTGCTTCATTGGAAATCTAGATATTAGTCTTCTCTCTTTTGGTACACCACAAGAAGTAAAGACCTATACCACAAAATTAATTACAAAAGCAAAAGAAAATTATTGCTCACTAATAGTATCCCCATCACAGCAAATCAACAAAAAATGTAAACCCATAAATATTAATACGATGATAGAAATGACTAAAATATTTAAATAATAATTTTGATAATTAGTACAAATATATAGTAAATTAAAATAATAACAGTGCTTAAGGTAATTTAGTACAAAATTTCCAAAATTAATTAATAAGGAAATAATAATATAATTTATTAGAGAATAAGAAATAAAAAAAAATAAATAAAATTAAAATAACTAAATTATATCTTATATAATAAGTAAGATTAAAACATAATATTATCCTCACATTATATCCTATTTTAAATAATCAGAATAAAATGATAAACGTGGAACCAACTACCGAGAATTTGGATGATATCCTTAAAAAACTTCTCGCAGCAATTCCCGAAGTGAAGGCTGCCGCGATCGTATCTGCTGAAGGTCTACCAATCGCTTCTGCACTTCCTCAAGGAGTAGACGAGACGAGGATAGCCGCGATGACAGCTGCATTGCTCTCCTTAGCCGAAAGGTCTGTTATCGAGATGGAAAAGGGTGAATTCGATCAGCTGTATGTTAAAGGAAGCGATGGGTATCTCCTCGTGCTACAGGCTGGCCCAAATGCCGTATTAACGGTTTCTACAACAAAGGACGTAAGATTGGGGTTAATATTTCTCGATTGTAAAAGAACCTGCGAAAAAATCGCAAAACTAATTTAAACTTCTTCTACTATTGTATCATTTATCACATCATAATAAAGATGGATATATGAATGTTTTAATACTTCACATTTTTTAAGTGTTAAAGCTTTAATGTTGAATAAATCTTCCTCAGTTTTGGGTGCTTTTCCATCAATTGAGGTCGGTGTTGTTTTTCCACCAATTAAACAAGGTGCTACGATAAGGGAAAGGTGGTCAATTAATTTTTCTTTAAGAAATAAGGCATTCAATGTCCCTCCCGATTGAATAGACAATTTTTTTATTTTATAATCATGTTTAAGTTTTACAAATAGATCTTCAATGTTAATTTCATCTGGATAATAAATGATATCCAATTCCCTTTTTTCTGATAATGCAAAAGCTGGATGATTATTGTTGTTTGTTACAATATAGATAGATTTAAATGATTTTATTAAGTAATCCATTCCTTTACTTGTGAGATGTGGTTTACGATCAATAATAATTAGGCTTACATCCTTATGATCATCAGCTTTTTCACGTGAATTTACTCCAATTTTAGCTAAAACCTTTCCACTTATTAATGCATCTCTTTCTGTTTTAAATAAAAACTCATAATATTGATAATTTCCTTCTTTAATTCCTTTAATTTTAGGAAAATCTACTTCTTGATCTCGTTCATCTACAGCTCCAGTAGAAATTTTTCCATCTAATGACTGCATTAGAAAAACAGTTGTTTCAGGGCGATTTCTTTCCATTGAATTCTCACTTTTTACATTTTGCTTTCAAATTTAAACAATTTAAGAAAATTATTAATAATATCATGGTCAGTTGATTTAATAAATGCTATTAATTAAAGTAAAATAGAGTTGATTCAAATGGAAAATGAAAAAAGTTCGTACTTTATTAATAAAGAAGATGCACCTAAATTCAAGCAAATGGAAGGATTAGAAACTACTATTCTTACGGGTTTACAAGAAGGAAAAATGATGATGGCGCTCAACGCTACATTACCTGGACATTCAGTACCAACTCATTCACATAAACATGAGCAAGTTGGTATGGTCTATAATGGTACAGCAAAACTTAAGATTGGAGATGAGGAGCGAATAGTTAAAAAAGGAGATTTTTTTTGTATTCCTTCTAATACGCCTCATAGTGATATTTGTATTGGCGATGAACCATTTATAATGCTTGATATTTTCTATCCTATAAGAACTGATTTCATTAAAAAGTTAAAGGAAAAAAAAAAGCTCTCAGAATGAATTCCTTATAATTTCAATTGAAAAATTTATTTTAACTTATTAAATGCGTAGTTAATAGCTTCTCTAAGTCTGCTTTTCTCGATTTCTGGACCTAATTCAAGCATTTCACCATTAACATAAATTCTTCTTTCAATGCCATATTTTTTTAAGATTTTTTGATCAGTTACGTCAAATTCATTCAATATAACATCATTCCTATACTCTAAAACTACTTCTCTCACTCTTTCACCCTCAACATCACTGGTTAAACAAAATCTATTCCAAAACAAATCTATGACAACTTTACCTTTTATCGGTTTAAACACGTAATATTCCTTTCGAAAATGAGGCTCTTCAGCATTTTGTCCAAATTGTTTCCAAAGAATCGCTTCTTCACCTCGCTTTTCTCCTACTTTAAATCCTAAATTTACAAAATAATCTGCTGGCATGAACCAAAAATCCCAAAAATATCCAACAGTTGCGATCCCTCTTCGATTTTGGGCTTTTGTTTCTTCTTCTGCAGCTTTAATTAATTTCTTCCCAACACCTTTTCTGGCAAATTTAGAACGTGAAACTAAACAAGGGAATACCATCAAATCTCTACCTTCAATCGACCAGGGATTTATTTCAATTGGCATGAGATACAGAAATCCTGCATGAATACAGTCTAAAAGAGCAACTTTAACTTTCAATCCATATTTTTCCATGCTTCTTAGCCAGGATATACGGCGTGGACAAGAATTTTCGCGTTCAATATTATTCTCATTTACATGAGTACAGGTACCAACAAAATATTCATCCTCTTTAATCATGTCTCGAATAAGGATCTGCATTTAATTCTCCGAGAAATTTGAATTTAGATCAATTTTTTAACCATTTCCTGAATTGATTTTGCATTTGGAATTAAGGCTTTTTCTAGTTTATCTGAATAAGGAATTGGCACATCGGGAGTATTAAGTCTAATAATTTTTTTTTTTAGAAATTCAAAACCTTCTTCTACAACAATAGCAGCAATTTCTGCGCTAACTGAACATGTTTTACAGCCTTCATCAACAATAAGTAACCTTCCTGTTTTTTCAACTGAATTTAAAATCAAATCTTTATCTAGTGGAACTAAAGTTCTCGGATCTATTACTTCACATGAAATATTTTCCTCTGTTAATTTTCTCGCAGCATTAATACTCTCTGAAACCATAGCTCCCGTTGCAACAATAGTTACATCATCGCCTTCCGTGAATTTCCTTGCTTTGCCAAATGGAATTTTAAAGTTCTTATCTAGTGGAACTTCACCAGTATGGTAATAAGTTCGTTTATTTTCAAAAAATATTACAGGATCATCATCTCGTATGGCGGTTTTCAATAAGCCTTTAAAATCGCTTGGTACTGATGGCAACACAACCTTCAAACCAGGTACATGCATAAACCAAGATTCAAACGATTGTGAATGTTGAACACCTCCCATTATACCGGATCCAAATGGAACTCTAATAGTAACTGGTACATTGATTTGGCCTCCATACATATATCTTGCTTTTGCAGCTTGATTTACAATCATCTCCATACATACCGTTAAAAAATCCGCAAACATTATTTCTGCAATAGGACGCATTCCCGCTATAGCAGCTCCAATAGCACAGCCCAAAATTGCATTTTCACTGATAGGAGTTTCACGAACTCTCTCAGAACCAAATTTTTCTTGTAAACCTTCAGTCACAAAAAATGGACCTCCATATTTTCCAATATCTTCTCCAATTAAGAATATAGACTCATCATGTTCCATTTCTTCTTCAAGTGCCAGTCGTATTGCATCTAAACCTCTCATAGTTCTAGTTTCTTCAACCAATTTAATCTCCTCCTCCATTTAATGGATTCTTAAAAATATCATCTAAAACAGTATTAGAATCTGGTTTTGGACTTTTTTTAGTGGATTTAAAACTTAGCTCAATTTGCTCTAAAGTCTCTTCTTCAATTTTTTGAATAATAGCACGATCAATGACTTCACCTTTGATCAATTTTATTTTAAAGGCTTCAATTGGACATTTCCTTCTCCATTCTTCTTTTTCTTCGTTTGATCGATATTTATCAGCATCCATTGTTGTTTGTCCATCCCACCTAAAAGTTTTACATTCAACCAAAGTGGGACCACCTCCTTTTCGTGCAAGATCAACAGCTTCTTTGATAGTTTTAAATACTTCAATAACATCATTACCGTCAATAGTTATTCCCTTCATCCCATATCCTTGAGCCCGAATAGATAAATGCTCAATTGGACTAGCATAATTTGCAGGCGTGCTCCATCCATACTGATTATTTTCTAAAACAAAAATAACTGGAAGCTTCCATATGGCAGCTAGGTTCATTGACTCATGTAACATACCTTGGTTTGCGGCACCATCACCGAAGAATGTAAGAACTACTTTACCTTCATTTCTCATCTTCGAAGCTAAGGCAACTCCAAGGGCTAAAGGAGGTCCCGCACCTACGATTCCATTAGCACCAAGCATATTTTTAGAAAAATCAGCTACGTGCATCGAACCTCCACGACCTTTGCATATTCCTCCTTCTTTTCCATATATTTCTGCCATTAAGGAGTTAATGTCCCCTCCCTTAGCAATAAAATGACCGTGACCTCTGTGTGTGGAAGTAATATAATCACCATCATTGATTGCAGCACAAGCTCCAACAGCTATAGCTTCTTCGCCTATATAAGTGTGAACTAATGGTGATTTGATTTTACCAGCATCCTTCTTAATTCTTTGTTCAAATTCGCGAATCAATACCATCTTTTTATAAAGGTTAATTAATTCATCATGACTCATTTCTTTAGGTAATTCCTCAATACTCATAATTTTAACACTCTTTTTTTTGATATAATTTGGTTTATCTATTGTTTTCTCTAATAGATTTCTTATTATTGAAATTTGATCTCAGAATATTTAATTCTTTCTTTTCATTGATATAAATACAATTTTAGTAGAAATTATTGAAAAAACTAAAAATTTCAACATTTATTATGCCAGATATTAAACATTATTATGCCATTATAAAACCTTATCGTCAAGATTTTATCACTAACCCGAATGAAAGTGAAAATAAAATCATGGAGGAACATTTTTACTATTTAAAATCGTTATTAGAACAGAAAAAACTTTTTTTAGCTGGTCCAACATTAATACCGGAGGATCCTTTTGGGCTTATAATCTTAGAAGCCGCCACAGAGGAAGAAGCTAAAAATTTACTTGAAAATGATCCTTCAATTAAGGCAGAAATTCAAAAAGTTGTAGATTTTAGACCTATTAGGTTATCTTTGATGAGAAACTAAATGATTTATCCACGAACTGTAAAGAACCATAAAAAATTAATTATAGCGTTAAAAAAGTACAAGATTAATATACCTAAGATAATATAAACTATTCTTCTATAAATTTGAAAATCAAGAATCTTTCTAAATTTCCTTTTATTACTTGTTTTTACAGTTTTAATGAGTCTTAATGTTTGGTATGTTATCACGGTACCAATCATACAATAAGGAACAACCCATTTGTGAGGGAATCCAATCATCCCTATGACCAATCCGGTTTCATAATCAATAATTAAAATCGAATCGGTAAATAAATTACTCACAATGATATTACCGCTATTTAACATGTCCGCATCATACGGATTTGCCAACCAAGGGGATTTTATTTCTTTAACGAATTTTTGAGAATCCAGATCGTATATTAATAAGCGATTATTTCCAGAATCAGTTATCAATCTCATATTGTTTCCAATATCATCACAATCTCTAGCAAATCTAAATTTACCATATGGAAATTCTAACTTTAATTCCCAAACTACTTTCTTAGTCGTTGTATTAACTTCAATTATTCTATCATTTCCTGTATCACATATTACAGTATTTCCATTATCATAACGATCGGGATTATGTTGATGATTGAGAATTGTTAAATTTGATGGTTGACCATACCACCAGATAATCTCTTTGGTAACACTATAATTTACTTCAATCACTAGGTTAAAATTATTTAAAGATATCAATATCGAATCAAAATTTCTTCCAAATTTTGACCCATTAATTAAATCCACATCATTTAGATGTGTCCATGAACTTATAAGCGATGATTGACCTTCTAAAAATGAGAGATCAGTCCAGCCCTGATCAAGACTAAATTTCGTCCAATTTATATCTGTACTATTTAAAGCATCCCAACTCCATAATATTTTAGAAGGATCGTCTATATCCACTTCAATAACTCTGTTCTTCGCTGTATCAGCCATAAGAATATTACCATTTGGTAAAATATCACTATCATGTAA
>JBHLLJ010000062.1:0-19601 GCA_048885705.1 Candidatus Hermodarchaeota archaeon
GTTAAAACCTCCTTAAATATTTTTTAGAAAAGAAACAGATATAATAAATATAAATAAAAATTCATATGGGTTATAACCATATATCAATTAGTCAAAAATTTGTGAAATAAACAAGTGAAGAATAAATGGATGATTTTCTGAGAAAAATACAACTTTCTGAATATGCTATAGAGATTTATCTTAATCTAATAGGAAAAAGTTCACTTTCTTATTATGAGTTATATAGAACAATACCTAAGGGAACTATAGAAGAGTTTAGTAATTGTTTAAATGAACTTAAGGATGCTGGATTATTAGTCCAATTATCGCATGAAACGCATGATATGGTAGCACAATATTCTGCTATTCCTCCAATTCTACCAATTTTAAACTATTATGATAATATTACCACTAATTTACCAGATATCAAAAAATCAATTCAAGAATTAATGGTTAGTTCATTAACAAGAATTTTTCAGGAGAATAAGATTATTGAGTTAGATACTGTTCTTAATACTTTTCAGGAAATTAAAAAGGATATTGATGAAGATTCTATTATCCAGAAACAAGAAGTTGAGGATATCGTTGAAGGAATGGAAGAATTAAAGGAGATAAAAAAAAAAGTCTCAGACCTTCACCAGAATATAAAAAGTATTACTCAAACGAAGTATGCAGATTTAATCAAAACTATTAATACAATTAAAGGGAATCTAATTGAAAACATAAAAAAAAAGGAGATTGTGGCTCTTATTGAAGATATATTCAAAGAAAAATTAGATAACATAGTTTCAGATTTCACTAATAATTTACATGATCAAATTGAGCAAAAGTTTGAAAATGTCTCTAAACCTATTAACGATATAACAGATTTAATAATTCAATATAGAAATGATTTTAAATTACTCCTTTTAAATATGCTAACAAATTTCGAAACACATATGAATAAAATCCATGATCTGCTTAAAGAGAACAATGATAATCTCTCTGTTGCTCTTAAGGATTTTGAGAATATAATCGCCAAAGATCTAAATGGACTAATACAGAATTCCCTCAATGAGGTTTCAAGCCTCAATAAACCCATTGAGAATGTGATGAAAAGTTATTTCCAAGAAATAATTTCAACCAAAAATCAATTATCGACTAACGTATGGGTAATAAATAGTGTAACAAGAATTAATGAAGCGATTCAAAACCTTATATCAAATTCTAAAGAAAGATTAACCATAATAATTCCTCACATTGAAAACCATATAGCAATCGAACAATTTGATACAATTTCAAGTAATTTGAAAATAATGATAACATCCTCAGAAGCACACACTAATAGCACTGTTAAAAATTTTAAGGATATTAAAAATATATTATTCCGAACTTACCAAAACGAAAACTTAATTATAACAAAAGGAGATAATAATCATTTCTTTTTAGGAATCATTCAAGAGTCAGAAGACCCATTAAAGGATTTCATTGGAATTGGGAGTAATTTCAAGCCGTTAATTGAATTATTTGATCCTCTAATAAATGATATTTGGGAAAAAGCTTATCCAGACACGTTTCATGCTGCTCAAGTAGCAAAACCAGATTTAAGCAAAACAAGGCCAGCTAAATCACTAACCATAGTTAAACCTGTTATCACAACAACAATTAATTCAGAAAAAGTTGAAAAAAGGCCTACAGAAATAGAAGTTAAAGAAAAGGGATTACGAACTTCAATCCCAAGTAGAATTCCAAAAGAATTAAAGCAGAAACTAAAAGAAAAAATGGATTTTATAACAGGGGCAGTCCCAGAAAGAGACGATAAAACTGCTTTGGAAATTAATAATGCTTTTAATACTCTAGTTCTGAAATTAAATAATCTTAAAGGAGATGAACTTGGTAAAGAACTACAAAATATTGCTGATTTAATACTTGAAAAAAAAGGATTTTCAGTAACACTTCACAAAATTAGGAGTATAATAAATAAGTATAAAGAGAAACTCACGCTTTTAGATGTAAAAGATAAAAAAGAAATTTTAGATAATATAGAAAATTGGAAACAAAAATTGTATTAAATCATATTTATTGATATGATATATATAAGTAATAGACGGTTATTTATATCTCTTTTTTTGATATTTGATAAATAAGGAAGCCTCTTACAATAAAAATCATTATTAAACAGAAAAATCCTAAAAAGATAATTGAACTAATTATTGATGTCAAAAAATTAGGAGAGCTTATACCAATTAAACCAAAAGTAGGACAAAGTGGAGCAATTAAAACAAATAAGATATAAGTACCTTTATCTTTTGCTCCAAAATGAAGATATGTAGTAATATTAAACCAACCAATTAAAATCATTAAGAATGGAATTATATATGAAGATCCAATCAAAAAATTACCTGTAGCTATATAATAAAAGTAATTAGCGTAGAAATAAGTAATTAGCAATAATGCACTTA
This sequence comes from Candidatus Hermodarchaeota archaeon, assembly GCA_048885705.1. Lineage (GTDB taxonomy): Archaea > Asgardarchaeota > Lokiarchaeia > Sigyniarchaeales > SOKP01 > Loki-b32. The sequence continues at coordinate 2,421 of JBHLLJ010000062.1, forward strand.
CTGGAGTTGGTAATCCTGTATATCCTAAACTCTCTATTATGTTAAAGCGCGCTAATCTAAGCATAGCCCCAATAGCAAAACAAATTGCCCCAATTATAACGAAAATATCAAAAATAGTATCAGTTTTAAAAGCTAAATAAGTCAATATTGCTGGAGTGATTCCAAATGTTAAAGAATCACTTAGAGAATCTAACTCTTTACCCATTTCGTTTACTGTTTTTGTTTTACGGGCGATATAACCATCTATCAAATCTGTTCCTATAGAAACTGAGATTAAAAAAAAGCCAAAAGAAAGAAATTCATTACTCCCAAAAAAAGCACATATTAAAGCTATGATTCCAAGAGTAGTCCCAAGTAAAGTTATATAATCTTTTAATTTTAATAATTTTGGAATTTTACATTCAGTAGTTTCGGACATTCTACTTACCTATTTATTTTATATTAATATTTATTAAACCTTCTTCCATTAAAACATTTTCATGAGTAAATGATAAGGAAAATATTCACCCGAAACTTTATAAAACTACATAACCATTCATTTCATAAAATAATATAAAAAACGATAAAAAAAATGCCATACTGCCCGGAATGTGGAGATGAAATAAAGGATTCATCCCAGAATTTTTGTGAAAAATGTGGGTTTCCAATACCTTCAAGCTTAAAATCAAAAGAAAGTACAACAGAGCCAATAGTACAAACATCAACAGTGGGTCGAAAAGAAAGTTATGCTCAAAGCGGAGGATTATTCGATATTAATCGAAATTATTATATTTTAAAAGAAAAATATTGGGATTGGGGTTCTGGTGATATTTACGATGAGAATAACCAAATAATAGGTAAGATGAAAAGAATTATATTTAGTATTCGACGAAGAGTAGAGTTACAGGAAGTTGATGGAACTATAGCCGCTACAATCCATGCTAAAATTGTATCTGCCCGAGGAGCTCAAGACTTAAAAGATCCACAAGGAAACTTGATAGCTAGAATTAAGAAAAAGATACTTACATTTTTTAAAAGTAAATTCTTTTTAGAAGCACCTGATGGAACAAGATGGTATGAAGCTATTGGTGATTTCTTTGGATTTAGCTTTAAAGTGTATGATATAACAACTGGAAAAGTTGTAGCCGAAATTGAAAAAGCAGACAAATGGAGAGATTTATTTCTTACAGGATTATTTGATTTTAAAGATACATACGCATTAAGAATACTGGATAATGAAACTGATCGTCGAATTCTTGTCGGTTTTGTGCTGTCTATAGACAATGTTCTTCATGATTCACCTCGTGGACCTCTAGGTGGGTGGGTTCGTTGAATATGGAGCTAGAAAGACATTACAAATAATTCATAATTAAAGGCATCTGTGAATTTTATTAGTGTTTGTCCCTTTAATTAATATTTTTTTAGATTTTGCATAAATCTATTGTAAAAAATTACTTAATATTATTTAAAAAAAAAAATTTAAAATGATTTAATTTATATTGTTTTTAAAAGAAGTAATTTTAAATTGAGATTTCAAATTTTTATTGAGAACTAATTAATATACTTTAAGATATTGGATTATCACTGAATTATTACACTGTTGATTGAAAATGACTGAAATTGAAACTTTTATGGTTTATGAATTAGATGATTCTGGAGAAAAAATTAAATTAGATATAAATGAAGATCAACTCCAAGAAAGTCTTCATCCAGAACAAGTTTTAGTAATAATTAGGGAAGATCTAAGAAGGATCTTCATTTGGAAAGGTCCAAAATCACCTGTTCGAAAAAGATTTATTAGTTCAAGAGTAGCGTCAGCAATTCAAGAAGAATTAATGAAGGATGCGAGGTACCATCGTTGTAAGATTGTTTCAGTGGATGCAGGTGATGAACCATCAGAATTCTTAAATGCTTTTAGATTAGAATCCATGGAAGTAACTGAACGACTAGAAGACATGCGTTATATTAGAAATATTGAACGAGAGAGAGGAGTTCAAGCAACTATTACTGATGCCGCTCCTAAAACAATTGAAACGAAGGAGGAAGTATATTTCTCACCAGCATTACAAGACACCAGTAGTAAAGTAGTAACTTCATCTTTTATTCAGAGCATGCCTTCAACAAAAACTAGTAGAACAATGGTAAATCCATCTACAGTTAGTAAATCAATAGGATTATCTGAAGAACAAACCAAACAAATTAAAGATAGAATTTTAAAAACAGGTATTTCAAATGAATATAAGAGATTAAACCTGATTTTGGGACATACTCTTTATGCTGCTGTTTCTAAAACTGCTCAAGTTTTTGGAAAGGATGTTGAGGAGACGGAATGGGAACCAGTAAAAAGAGTCCCAAAAGATATGATAGAATTAGAAAACCATCTTCTAAGAGTTTATTTTGATGAAAAAAAAGGAATTGTTGAAGCTGTAGAAGTATTAGAAAAGCATACAAAACCAAGCAAAATGAAATCAATGGAACAAATATCAGTTGCTACTACAAAAGAAGTGGAAAGTACTCAAGAAAAAATAGATTTTAATTCAATGACTGTCAAAGATCTTAAAATTTATGCTGAAGAAAATAAAATAGAGCTACCTTCTAATTTGAGAAAAGCAGAAATAATAGAAGTTTTAGAAAAATTTAAAGAAAAAAAATCAAGAAGAAAATTACCTGAAATTCCAAAATCTTATTGAATTTATTCAGTATTATCTTCTGATTTGGAAATGTCTTCCTTAATCCCCCTGCTTTCTGGTTTTCCCTGATCCATATCTTCCGATTTTATCTTCTTTTTAATCTTTTTTAATCCCTCAATAGCTTCTTTTCGAACAATTGCGCTCTCGTCTTTAAGTGCTTTTGCCAATGCATCTAAGCTATATGGATGATGAATATCTCCCAACTCGTCTGCTGCTTCTTTTCTTACATTCTCATCTGGATCATTTAATAAGATGTATGTAAGAACCCCTAAAACTCTCTTATCTTCAAAATCTCCTAAAGTATCAACTGCTTCTTTCCTAACTTCAGGATCTGGATCAGATACAGCTGTCATAGCTAATTGCTTTGAAATTTCGTCCTTCCCTATTGGTTCTATCTCACTTAGATCCACACCGCAATATTTACAAAAATTATGTTCTATTTTAATTGCCTTCCCACATGCAGGACAGATTCTTTGAGTGTTAAAATCAATAAAACTTGATTTGGTAGAAGGAGATGTCTGTCTAACCCGATAAGGATTAATATTAGGATCTGGTCTATAATTTTTTTCCCTTCCCATTATGATCTTAAGAAATAATTAATTCTTTAGTATGAATAATATTATTTTTCTTTTTAATTTTAATTTAATAAAAATTATATTGTTAAAAAAAGAGAAAAAGTAAGTTTTTATGCTAGCGTAATCTCTGTACATAAATAAACATCTTGTACCGCGTTCAGGATTTTTATTCCCTCTTGAGTTGGCTTTTTAAATGCTTTTCGCCCTAATATTAATCCCATTCCCCCTGAACGTTTATTAATAATTGCTGCTGTTACTGCATCTTGAAGATCATTCCCACCTGTTTCTCCTCCAGAATTAATTAATCCTGCTCGTCCCATAAAACAATTTGCTACTTGATATCGGTTCCATTCAATTGGGTGATCTTGTGCCAGCTTTTCATATACAAGTTTATCCGTCTTTCCAAATTTAAGATCTAAAAAACCTCTACTTAAAGTAGAAAGTTTTTGCTTTATAATATCAGCCTCAATCGTGACCCCGAGATAATTAGCCTGACTTTCTAGATCATTTGCAGTGTGATAATCTTTACCATCTTTAATGAATTCATCCTTATTTCTTAAGTAGCACCATAGTACACAAACTAATCCTAATTCGTGCGCATATTTAAATGATTCACTAATTTCTTGAATTTGGCGACGCGATTCATTAGAACCAAAGTAGATTGTGGCACCTACAGCTGCAGCGCCCATGTCCCATGCTTGATCAACATTTGCAAATAATGTTTGATCAGAAAGTTCTGGTTTTGTTAGGAGCTCGTTATGATTTATTTTTACAATAAATGGGATTTTATGAGCATATTTTCTTGAAATAGAACCCAGTATTCCCAGAGTAGAGGCAACTGCATTGCATCCCCCATTAATTGCTAGTTTGATAATATTTTCTGGATCGAAGTAGGATGGATTTACAGCAAAACTAGCTGAAGCACTATGCTCAATTCCTTGATCAACTGGTAACACTGAGAGATAGCCTGTCCTCGCCAGTCTTCCAGTTTGATTAAATAAGCGTTCCATATTGTTCAGTACTAAATTATTCCTATCACTATGTTCCACTACTCGTTCTATATAATCGGGTCCAGGAGGATGAATCATTTCCTTAGGTATTCCTGTACAAACATGATTAAGTAAATTATCAGCCTCTATTCCCAATATTCTTTTTATTTCTTCAAATTTCATTTTTTCTCATCAAATTTGCATATAAATTAAAATTAATGAAGAAATAAGAGTGCCAAAATAATATATTTTTCTTTTAATTTCTGTTAATATAATTTATCTATAGAAAAGGAATACTCATTTACTATAAATGTATTTATTTGAATCGAGTAGATCCATTAAAAAAATCTTTTAATAATTCTGATATTAGTGTATAATCACTAGAAGAAGCTTTAGGGCTACCACTTTCCAATTTTAAGAATATTTTTCTTTTCTCTATTCCATTTGTTTCAAATTTTATTATAAGCTTTTTAGTTTCATATTTTGAATTCTTCGAGGACGAGGATTTTTCACTCCATAAATTATCGATTTTTTCACCAATCTTTTGGATATTACTAATATTCTCAATCTTTGAGTTTTGAGTTAATTTTACTTTTTCCATTTTAAACACAATTTTTGAAGGTTCTAAATTCAATGTTTTACTTAAAAAAAAATTATTTAAAGTCCTTCAGTATTTTAACCGAGATGTGATGGCTTTAAATTAAAATCCCAAGATTTTTCTTTTTTTATAATTTTTCTTAAATATGCCAGATGAGTTCGATTTCAAGAATTACAAAACGATGGAAGAATTTGGTAAAACGGTTGAGGGTACAAGGTATTTACATGATTTATATCTACGAGCTATTAATTCACCTGTACGAAGAGAGATTCTAAATATAATAAACGATGCAAAACAAATTTCAAAAAGCAAGCTACTAAAAAGACTTATTGAAGATAAAATACTTGATGATGAGGCTATGTTAAATTATAATATTGATTTTTTAATCAAAGCTTTTTGTATTAACCTTATAGAGGATGAAAATAAAAATGAAATTTTTTATGAAATAACTCAAAGTGGAAAAGTAATTGAATATTTGAAATAGGAATTGATTATTTATTCACTCTGTTAGAAATTGCTTATAACAATTACAACAAGGAACTCCAAATTGGAGACTGATTTTCCTTAATCGTCTTAAATTTAGAGTCATTAATTCTATCAATTTTTCGATAACTACTTTTTTTTCTTCATCAAAAAATAATTGTTTTAAATTAAAAAAGTGATTTTGATTCCCACAAATAGGACAATCCTTGTAAAATTTAACAAATTTATAAAATAATACCCTCTCTTTCTCCGATAATGCTTTAATTTTTAAATCTGGATTGTTTCTTATTATCTCTCTTAAATTATTCAACTCATTTATCATTTCATCTCTTAAAAAAGTAGAATTATTATTTAGGGGGGTTATGGAGTCTATATTATCTTGGATAACTAAGTCTTGATTATCGAATTTATCAATATATTCAACTGCTTCATTGAAAAATCTCAAACGCGTGTTTTTTCTTTTCTCACTCATAAAAAAAATTTATATATAATTTTTGGAACTCTTCAAAAGAATATTTAGATAATCTCTCTAAAAAATTTTATTAAAGAAATTTCAAACTTTTCTCATTTCCATAAAATATATCTTTTTCATTCTTATCTTTTAGTCTTCTAAAATTAATTATTTTTGTAGGAGCAAAGTATTCAAAATCAAATTCTACATCATCCCCTGAATTTTTGCCAGGAATAGGCATAAGTCGACAAGTTAGAGGTTTATTTAGGATAACCGATACCGTGCATATATCGAGCAATATATGAAATAACTCACGCTCAGTTATATCTCCTGGGAGTGGGACTACATCTAAACCCGCTCCACACATGGTAGAATATAATATGAGAGAATCTAAATTGAATCTATTCTCAGATAATCTTTTTGATAATATAAAATCTTCTAAAACAGGTTGCATAAACCCTGAAAATCCAATTACTTTTTCTTTATCAACTGGGATGGAATTTTTTATAAGAGCTACAGCAGTCAGTGTTCCATTAGCTCCAAAATAATCGATCCCTAATTTTTCAATCGCAGTCCCTATACTCTTCTCAACTTTTGGATAGGGAGCAGGAGTTAAATCAATTCCTTTGAAGTCGATATCAAAATTTCTTGCTGCTTTTTCAGCAATTTTTGTTAGATTATCATATATTTCGTTAAACTTTGCTAATAAATTAAGCTGCGTGTCTTTTAATGAGGTTGATTCTTCAATAACATTAATCACCTCATCTGCCATTTCTAGAGCTAATGAAAAAGCAGGTCTTTCTGATAAATGGTATGCTGCTGGAAAAAAAGGAGTATTTGGTCCAATATTACTAGATATACAAAATTGTAAATTATTAAAGGGATCTGGATCTGATAAGCTTTTTATTATTTTAGCTCCTGATTTTAACGCAGCTAAGTTAATTCCCTTTCCTGTAGAAGCTACAGATAGAGATGTGAAAAAATTTCGCTTATCTACAATAAATTTAGGTACCTCATTTAATAATAGCTTTTCGAAAATTCCTAATTCCTGAATTTGATCTGCTTTCATCATAGAACAGGCGAAATAATTTATTCCATAATCGTTGAATACATCTTGTAAAAATTTTAATTGATTATCTATATCCACAAGCGTTTCTTTTAGGTTCTTCTCATAAAATATTTTGTTATCGTAAGAAAATAGCGGTTGGGAAGAGATTCTTCGTGTGTCTATCTCTACATTGATCTCTTTTAACATATCACTAAACTCATTAAAGAAAGCAGTAAAATTTATTAGTTTGTCTTGTAAAAATGACAAAATTGTTTCATTTTTCAGTAAAAAAGGAATCATCTGGCCTATAGTAATAGCACGGATCCTCATATTTAACCTGTTAATTTATAAATTTATGATTAAAAATCGCGTTCAATAATATAATAGAAAATATCTATTAATAAGGTTTATAAGAGTAAGCTTTTATAAAATTGATTTTTTCTTTAAAAAGAATATAAAATGTACTATGTTAAGTAGATCCTTATAACTCATTTAATTTTGCTTTATCCTTTAACGGTTCTTTAATGGAAGGAGGTCTTAAGTATTCATTTGGTCGAATTGGACCTAATTTATTAATCTCCTCATTAAATTCTTTTATTATTTTTGCATATTTCTCTCCTTCTCCCGCTGAGATAGACACAATTTGTACTCTTTTTTCATTAATTCCTGCTTCCACTAGCATTTTTCTAATACTCTCGTATCTTGTTTTAGCTTTAATAAATCCCTCTTGATAATGGCAGTCTTGCTCATGACAACCTGCAATTAGAACACCATCTGCTCCGTAAAATACGCTTTCAAAAACTAAAGATGGGTTAAGCATAGCAGTACACATCACATGAATAGACCTTATATTTGTGGGGTATAGCAATTTGCTCACTCCAGCTAAATCTGCACCAATATAGGAGCACCAGTTACATAGAAATGCTATAATAAGAGGTGTCTCACTCTTCTTCGCCAATACTGATTTGATTTGAGTAGATATCTGATTTTTTGTGAAACCTGGTATATATAGCGCATCTTCTGGACACATTGCTGCACACGCACCGCATCCCGTACAATTTGCAGGAGTGATCTTCAATTCTTTCTCTTCAACCTTTAAAGCATTGAATAAGCAAATATTTTCACATAACCTGCATAGTGTGCATCTATCCTTATCAAAATAAACTACATGAGGATCTAATTCAACTTTTCCTTTAGAAATTAATGAAATAGCCTTTGCAGCGGCACTTTCTGCTTGAGCAATACTATTAGGAATATCTTTTGGACCTTGAATTGCACCAGCTAAGAATATCCCATTTACAGAAGTCTCGGAAGGCTTTACTTTTAGATGTTTTTCTAATAAAAAACCGTTTGGATCTTGAGAAATATTTAATATTTGGCTCAAATCATCTGTGTCTTCAGGAGGCTCAATCCCAACAGCTAAAACCACTAAATCTGTTTTATTTTCAAATAGCGAATCTTCAATTACATCTTCACCTCGAACTATTAACTCATCAGATGTGTCGTTTTTTAATATTGCAGAAATACTACTCTTTATAAAGCGTATTCCAAAAGCTTGCATTGCTCTATTATAAAATTCCTCACAATTTTTACCAACTGCTCTAATATCCGTATAATAAATATTGATTTTCACATCGGGATTCTCTTTTTTTAATAAAATAGCTTGCTTAATTGCTACATTACAACATACTTGACTACAATATTCATGATGTATTTTTTTATTTCGAGAACCAACACATAAAACAAAAGAAACCTTTTTAGGGGGTTTACCATTAGAAGGTCTTACAATTTTTCCATGAGTTGGGCCATCACTATTAAATAATCTCTCCATTTGCATTGTAGTGATAACATCAGAATATTTATTATATCCATACTCCCCTAATATTGATGGATCAAAGGTTTTAAAACCAGTAGCAATAATAATTGAACCTACTTTTATATTAATAATTTCTGCTTTTTGGTCAAAATCAATGGCATCTCTATCGCACGCTTGAGCACATGCTTTACAACCGATGCAATATTCCTCTAAAATGTTTGGAAATAACGGTATTGCTTGCGGATAGGGAACATCAATGGCTTTTCTAGGGAAAAATGTGTCTTCTATATCAATGGGACATACTTTGCGACATATATCAAAACATCCAACACAATCCTCTTCTACTATAAATCGAGGATTCTTTTTTATTTTTACTTCAAAATTACCTATATATCCGTTAACTTGTTCTACTGTAGAGTAAGTAAGTAATTCAATGTTGGGATGATCTTTAACCTCTGTCATCATTGGTCCTAAAATGCAAATACTACAGTCGAGGGTTGGAAAAGTCTTATCGAATAATGCCATATGTCCCCCAATAGTTGGTTCTTTTTCAACCAAGAATACTTTATTTCCTGTATCAGCAATGACAAGAGCTGCTTTGATTCCTGCGATACCACCTCCAATTATTAAAACTGATGGTGAAACATCCGAATATTGAATTTGTAATGGTTCTAAAAGCTTAACTTGCTCTATGGCCATATTAATTTGATCAATAGCTTTCTTTGTTGCCTTTTCTGGCTCATCATAATGTACCCAGGAGTTTTGTTCCCTTATATTTGCGAAAGATATCAAAAATCGATTGATTCCTGCTTTTTCAATTGTTTTGCGAAATAATAATCCATGTAATTTGAAGGAACATGCAGCTATTACTATGCGATCGACTTTTTTTTCTTTTATTTCCTCAATTATCTTATTTAATCCTAATTCTGAGCATAAATACTGATCTCTAATTACATACAAATCAGAGTATTTCTCAAAATACTTGATTAATAATTCATTGTTGATTACTCCACTGATATTTTTACCACAATCACAGATAAATAAACCAATCTTCAATTTTATCCTACTCTGTAATAAGATATCTTTGTAGTTCTTTAATTATTATAAAGTCGATTTTTTAATAACTATTGAGATTAATTAAATAAGGATTTCAATATCACAAATTTGTAAAATTAAATGACTATCTAGTTAAATAGAAATCTAATTTTTTATTATTGGAAAAACTGACGTTCATTTGAAAAGAGAGGGTTTTAGATTTTAGATATATTGATAATTACGATTGTAAATTTCGTTGAATGAGATAAAATGCTATTAAGTATATAATAAGAAATATGTAAAAACTTTTAAATTGGGCAAGACAATTTAACTGTAATTCCAATATGGAAAAAAAAATTTAAATAAAATTATAAAATAAAAAGTGAATTCTTATGGGAGAAGAACGAGGAGAAATGACTCCTACTAAACTAGTTCTCTTTATTGCTATGCTATTCACCTTTGCACAAGCGATTGCATATTTCTATGCCGCTATTCTCTTACCAATGGCAGTTCTTTATGGGATATTATGTCTTGTTTTTGTTGTTCTAATCTTTATTTCCTTAAATCTTATTGGTTTAGGCCCTGTAAAACTACCTTATTGGTGGTGGTTAATGCTTATTATCGGTGTACTAATGATAATATTCGACTATTTAAATGGTGGAGATTATTTTGTAGGTACTTTAATACTAATAGCGGTATTAATGGAACTAAAAGTAGGTGATAAGATAAAACTTGGAGGATGTAAATTTGTTGTGTTTTTCGGAATTCTCTTTGGTATCTGGGATTGCATAGTAATTTTCATTAATTTTGTGCCAGGCGCAGAATTATATCTTGTAAATGCGATTTTTGGTCTAATAATTTTAATAATTCTATTAATCTTAGTATTCGACCTTTTTGATATTAAAATCCCCTACAAGTGCTGGGTTGTTTTAATTATCGCATTTGTTATATATACTTTTGTACAACCATGGGCAATCTTACTTAATGGGATTGGTACACAATATCCTGTAGTAGGATTTGGTGGAATGATCCTAATGATTGGCTTTGTTTGCTGTGCATGGTTCAAGGAGTAGACCGAATTTTAATCAAAATCAATATATAAAATAAATATAACTTTTTTTTTATTTTTTAATTTTCTTATCTTTCAATTTAATAAAAAATCTAATTTATAAACTAATAATAATTAAAAAAAGAGAAATACAAGTTAGAATTTTAATTTATTAATCCTTTATGAATTCTCTATTTTTTGGGCGTTCTAAAATTTGGCTATAAAGACAAGGAATCATTTCTAAATTTTCTAGGTTTTTTAACATGACCCGAGAAATTTCTGTTAAAATTTCTTAATAATTTTCAGGATTTTCACGTATATTCAACATTAATATAAAGAAATAATCTGTCATTTCACCATTTCAATATTAACTTTTTCGTACAAAATTTTCTTTTCAATAGTGTATGATAAGAAATATGTAAAACCTTTTAAAGTGGGCAACACAATTTAACTGTATTCCGATATGGAATAAAAAAAATTAAAATAATTTAAAAAAAAAATGTGATTTTTTATGGGAGAAGAAAGTAGAGAAATGACTGCCCCAAAAGTAATGTATTTTATTGGGATGCTATTTTTACTATTTGACGCAATTGCTTATTTCTGGTTTGCTGATGCCTCATTTTTTGGAGATAATTTGTTGATCTTATTTGGTGTTTTAAACTTAGTTTTTATCGTCATTATGTTTTTATCTTTAGAGTTTGTTGGAACAGGTCGTATCAAAATTCCTTATTTCTGGTGGCTAATGTTAATAATTGGTGTATTATTAATTGTATTTTCATACCTAATTGCTAATTTCTGGGATTATGGATTATATTTTGTGGCATTTATAGAATATTGGAATGTAGCACCAATTCCATACTTCGCAGGGAGTTTAGTAATACTAGCTGTCTTAATAGAAAAAGCGCCAAAAATAAAAGATATAAAAAGCTCGAAAGTTGTAGCAATAGTCGCAATTTTATTTACAATCTATGATTGCATTGTTATGATTATATTGTCTACGGAGACAATATTTTTTGTAACTGCAATTTTTGGCATAATTTTAGCAGTCATTCTCCTAATAATAGTTATAGGTTTCATTGACATCAGGATCCCCTATACTTGGTGGATTGTTCTTACATTCGCTTTTGTAATCTATATTTGGGTTGTACCTGTATTAGTAGGGGCTTGGGAGTCGGTATTCATTCCTTTGGCTGGCTTTGGCGGATTATTCTTACTAATTGCAGTGATACTAATGCTACTGGGTATGTAAAATAGTATAATAATCAAATAAATTACAAATCTTTTTTTTTTTATTTTGATACAAAAATAAAATTTTCTAATTTTAATTTTAAAAAAGAAAAAACTTATTCCTGAAGCACTTTTTCCGATAAAAAAGGATAAACTTTAAGGATTTTAAACTTATTTTTTTTCATTTCTAAGAAGTATTTCTTCTCAATTTCGTACTCATCTTTAGCCCATTTTAATATTTCTTCTTTTGTATAAAATTTACCTTTTAATAACTGCAATCCTTTACATTTTTTAGTATAATCGTCAAAATTTTTCTTACTGGAGACCATCATCTTCCAAAATGGAAAAGATCTACATTGAAAAGGTCGAGCAACATGAACAGTGCACTTGTTATCGAACAAGAAATGGCAGTGTTCATCTTCTCCAGTGAATTTAAATCCAAGAGACTTAAACCGGTAAGTCTTTCCTCTCTGGGCTCCGGGTTCTTTCCAATAAAAAGAGTCATTAACAACTTTTAGATACTTTTCAGCAAATTCTTTTAAACCTTTGTTTTCTCGCAAGTTCAGATGCTTAGCTAATCTGAGAATATCCTCCATATATAAATAAACTTCACCTTCATTAAATCCTGTACAGCATTTTCCGCACATTTGACAAGAGAATTCAATTCCATTTGCGAGATCTCTGGAGATTGATATATTTGCAGAAGTCAATGTGATTTATTTCAATTTTACTTTGGTTTAATAATTAATATACAAATATTTAATTAATATTTAAATATTAATTCATTGATTATAATAGGGAATTAAGAAAATGGAGTTTTAATTTTTGGTTATAGTAATAAATCCAAATGATGAACAAGAGTTAAATTTAAGTCATATCAATGAAAATTTAAAGAATCTCGAAGCTATATTAACAAAACATGATATTTACCAAAAAAGTGAGTTCAAAGCCTGGTCTAATGATTTTAAAAATATTTATGGCAAAAAACAAGTGAATTTGCATTTATACAGTATTTTTACTTTGATATATTTAATAGGATACATATTTATCTCTAAATTTATTCTTAAAAACAAGAATCTACTTTCGCAACACGCAAAATCTTTAAAAATGTTAAAAAATGTCGAAACTGAATTACATGTAACTTTTAATGATTTAGATCTTTTTAGATTAAATTATTTTGATCCAATATTTTCTCTTTCTGAAAAAGAAAATTTGGATTTTTTCACCTCATTGATATGGAGCATATCAAATTCTATCTTTAAAAAAGATATTACACCCGAGTATTATTTTGATTATCTTATTCAGAAACTAATTTCTCCGATAATTAGACATAAATCAGGAGAGTATTATACTCCTCCATTTTTAGTAAAAATGATGGTAAGAGATTCTTATATATTTGGCGAGAATGTCGTTGATCCATGTTGCGGTTCAGGCAATTTTTTAACAGAAGTTGTAAAAGTAATTATGTCTAAGAATGATACAAAAGAGAAGAAAATTGCTGCAATAAATAACCTATATGGTTTTGATATAAATCCAATATCGATTTTCATAACAAAAGTCAACTTATTATATTTGGTTAAAGACATTTTCGCTGGTATTAATCTGAATCTGTTTGTATTCGATTCACTATTTCAAAAAGATATCCAATTTTCTGAAAAATTCGATCTGGTCATCGGTAATCCTCCTTGGTATACATATCGTGATATTGACTCAATAGAATATCAAAAAAGAATAAAAATTTTGGCAGAAGATTTAGGAATAAAACCACAGCCAAAAAATCTATTAAATTTGGAAATCTCAACAATATTCTTTATTAATGCTAAAAATAGATTATTGAAAGAAGGTGCCAAAATATTCTTTGTAATAACAAAGGGTGTTATAACAGGGTCACATGCTTCAAGATTCCGGAATTTTGAAGGTTTTACTAATGTAAAAATCTGGACTTTCGATAAACAAATTGAAAACATCTTCAAGATTGATTTTATTTGTTTATATGGCCAGAAATCGAGTAATAAAAAACAATATTATAATAGGGAAATTAAATCATATCATTTTAAATTAAACAATGCTCTTATGAACTTCGACTATTTCCAAGATATTAAATTGACGCTAGAAAAAGAAGAATTATTAAAACCTTATTTTATTGAAGAAAAAGCAGGAAAGAAATATACCAAAAAACTTATCTTGGATGAAACAAGAAAAAAACTACTTCCAATAAAAGAGAGTTACTATAAATCACTTTTTCATAAAGGTGCTGATTTAAATCCACGAAACTTAATATTTGTGAGTTTCGAAGAGGATATAGATTCCTTAGTGAAAATAAATCCAGATAGCCGAATATTTAATAGAGCCAAATCTCCATGGAATAAAAAAGAATTTAAAAATGAGCTAATTGAAAAGAAATACATATTTAATGTCATTAAAAGCACTGAATTAGTAAAATTTTATATTTATGACTATTACTATGTTTTTCTACCGCTTTCAAAATTAGATTTAAGCTTTAACCATCATAGTTTAGATGAATATACTAGATTATTTTACGATAAAGTTAATAAAATATATAAAAAATATAAAAAAGAGACAACAAAACATCGATCATTATTAGAAAATTTAGATAGATGGTCCAAACTGATAAATCAAAGGCAATTGTCTAAAATAAAAGTTGTTTATAATAATTCTGGATCTGTACTTCAATCTGCTGTAATACAGGGAAATTTCTTGATCACAGGTGATTTAACATTCTTTGATACAGAAAATCTGGAAGAAGCCTTTTATTTGTCAGCGATCTTGAATTCCAACTTATTGACAGATCAAGTAAAAATTATGAAGAGCTCAAGACACATCTTCAAACTTCCATTTGATATTCCGATTAAAAAGTTTGATCCTAAAAATTCCAATCACCTTAAATTAACAGAATTAGCCAAGAAAGGTCAAACGCTAGCAAAACAGAGTATAAATACTTTTATTGAAAATAATACAAGAAATTATACAAAATTTAAAATTCAAAATATGTTAAGTGAAAAGTTAAAACCAATTTTGGTTGAAATTGATGATATTCTAAGACGAGAATTTCAACTAAATTAAATTATGATTTTTGATAAAATTTAACTTCTCAAAATAAATAAGTGGTTTTACATTTATCACATATTATAGTATTTACCCATTCAAACATGAAAAATTATATTTTCAAGATTTTAATAACTGGAAATGCAAGTGTAGGAAAAACATCACTCTTAAGAAGATATGTAGATGGTTTTTTTGATGATAGTACAATTATGACTGTCGGTGTCGACTTTTTTACCAAGGAGCTGAATTTCGATAATGCACGTTGTCTAATTCAATTATGGGATTTAGGTGGTCAAGAACGTTTTCGTTACCTCCTCGAAAATTTTGTGATGGGGGCAAGGGGTGCACTTCTTTTAATTGATCTAACAAGAATGCCACACATTAATGATATTTTAGAATGGGTAAATATAGCTCGATTACATGATATTAATTTGCCTATTTTACTTGTAGGGACTAAATTAGACCTAGAAGATTTAATTTCAGTAGATGATGAGAGTGCTCTTCATCTAAAGAATACTTTTAATATGATTGACTATATAAAAACATCAGCTAAAACGGGTTATAATATCGAAAAAGTGTTTGAGATACTTGTTAAATTCCTAATAGATATAAGTAAATACTAAATCTTTCTCTCATAATCATGGTTAAAATTACTGATGAGCTAATTATCCTCGGTTCTGGAGGAGGTCGACATCATATTAGAACCCAATATAGAGCTACTGGAGGTATTCTATATAAATTTAATGGTAATCAGTCACATATAGATCCCGGACCAGGTGCAATAGTAAGGGTTAATCAGTACCAAGAAGATCCAGTTAAAACAGAACTTTTCATTGTAACACATGGCCATGTAGACCACTATAGTGATTTAAGCGCTATTATAGAAAGTTCAAGAGAAACTTTACATGATAAAAATTATTATTACTTTAAGAAAGGGACACTAATTACTACTGAAGAGGTTCTGAAATACATTTCAGAATATCATCTAAACATGCTTGAAAGAATTGTGAAATTTAAAGCAGGGAGTACAATTAATTATAAAGGAGTAGAAATAATAGGGACAAAGACTGTCCACTCACCTCACAATGAAGGATTTGGAATTAAATTTAACTTAAAAGACTACTCTATAGCTTTTACAAGCGATACTATGGTTTATGAAGGCTTTTCTGAAGAATTTTCTGGTGTTGATATTTTAATTCTTAACCTTTTACGTCCTAATTCAAAAACTTGTAGAAGACATTTATGTACTGATGAAGTTATTCCCTACTTAAATAAGATTGACCCCCCTCTTCATGGCTTAATTATCACTCATTTTGGGTCATTTATGGATAGCCCTCGATCGATGAAAAATTATGTTCCTTCTCAGGTAAAAAAACTAAACGATGCGACAAAAATCAAAAAGATTATCGCAGCAGAAGACGGACTTAAAATAAAGATTAAAGAATTATTGGAATAATATCTTTTTGCTTCTAACTTAGTTATACCTAATAATAAAAATTTCTTAGAAAGATTTTGTACAAAAATTTTATTTTGTTACCCAAAATCGATAAATTTATTCTTTCGTTCTTTCGCAACATAAATAAAATATAATATTATACTTTTTATATTAAAATACTCTATCATTCCTTAAGAAGGGAAATTTATAATCTGGTCATTACATTGGATACAATCAGAATTTGAGCCCAGTTCGGGCGTTTGCCAAAATTCGCCCTCTATTAAACTCGAATGAGTTTAATTCTCTCCCTGATTTTAAAATTTTTGTCCAGATTTCGATTCCCTTCCCTTTTCTTTATTATAATATTTTGTAATTTAAAAAGGGCAGAAAAATATTTCGATATATAAACTAAGATTTTAAATTTTTGTATTTAGGATAAAGAATTTAGTCTTGAGAGACCCAATAGCGACAGACGATACATTGTAAAACTTTTTGGAATGTTACATCATTAGAGTTATTAACGCGTATCTTTCTGTTTACCATAACATTTCCGCACTTATTACAAATGGTTAAGTCTTTTGGTTTTAATTTATGTGCGGACATGTATCATTTCACGTATAATTGATGATGCTAATAATAAATCGATTTTATGACTGAATTGAGTCATATATTCAGTAATCGATAAAGCAACCCTTATTTAGATATTAATAACTATCTAATTATTTAAATATGTTTTAAAGT
>JBHLLJ010000063.1:0-19315 GCA_048885705.1 Candidatus Hermodarchaeota archaeon
GTTTCTCTTAGTTGTACAATATTATTGGTTTCTACTCCTATTAATTTCTCTGCTAATTCTCCCATAAAAGTACTTCTAATTGTTCCAGTTCCATCATCAATAATAAGGTTCAAAATCATCCTATATTCAGTATCTTCTGGCTTATCACATGTACAATTTTCAACTTTTTTCCTGCAATTTTTACACGCTTCATATATCGTTATTTTATTAAGATCTTTAGCTACAAATCCTTTTATTTCAATTATGCCTGGAGTATTAATTGTATCGATTTTAATATAATTTCCTGTAAAATTAATTGGTCGTTCCTTCCTAGATTGTTGTATACTTTTAAGGTTTTTTATATCTAGCTCTATTAACTCTAGAATCGATTCATTAATTAAAGAAATTTCATTTCTACTTGAAAAATTACTATATTTAACTAGTACATTCTTTAACGATAATCCTTGTCCAACAGTTAATAGTTTTGAATATTCTTCTGCTTTCTCCCTCCAAAGTGTTACTCTAATCCCATCGGTATTATCACTAACTATAAGTCCTAACAAAGAAACATCTTCTCCAGATTTCAGGGAGATTGATTTTAAGTTATCTAATGAGGTTATAATCCCTTTAAATGAAACGATTCCTCTCTTATTTTGAAGTTCTTGCACACTTTTTATAGTTTCACCTTTAATCTCTAAATCTACCTTCTTTTTTTCAACCATTGTGTTTCTATTTGCTGTTAGTTCTATAGTCTTTGAATCCAAAGTACTTAATCGAGGATTTAAATTAGTAATCAATACTACGTCATTAATTTCTAACTCATTTAATTTTTCAGTATCTTCATTCCAAAATGTTATCCTTATTGAACCTGTTGAATCTAATAAAGTTAAAGATTGAACTTTTCCTAATTCACCATCTTTTCTAGTAAATTCTGTTTTAGGAGAGATTTGGATTACCTTCCCTTCTAATGATAAAGAATTAAGATTCAAATTAATATCACTTACATTAATTGGTTTAAATGAAACCTTGGGATATTTTTTATAGTCCACATCTTCTGGTGATAAGATTACTTTTCCATAACTTCCCACATGAATTTCAGTACTTCCATACTTACCTTTTTTCGCAGTACCATTAATGATTTTAACGAGTTCATTTTTTTCAAAATTAGCTTCAGTAAAAATATTTACTTGGTTATCCCAAAGCACAACTCTAGCATCTCCAGTATTATCATGTATTAAAAAGGAACCCACATATCCTTTAGTTCCATCATTTCTTTCAAAGCTATTAACTCTATAAATTTCTTTAATTCTTCCATATAAAGTTATGTTTTTCATATTCTGAGTTATGTCTGATATAAAAATATCAATTTCTTTTAAAAAATCTTCATTTTCGCCTTTTATATCAACTCCTAACTCTTTTGCGATGATAAACAATGCCCCCTCATCAGAAATCAATCCTTTTAATTCATTCTTTTTGTCTTCAACTAAGTTTTGAATTTCTTTTCTTGTTAGACCTGTATCTTCAATTATTTTATTTATATATACTTCTGTTTTCATTTCCATCATATTATTTAAAAAAATTGTGACAATTCTAAAATTATTTTAGTTTGGATTATTTAAAAAAAAAATTATTTAATTGTAATTAAAAAAAGATATTCTTTTAAAATTAAAGAGTATTAGATAAAGGTAATTTTTAAATCAACAAAAAACTAGGTAACATAATTTTTTAGGTTATTTTTAAAATTCATTGAAGAATTTAACTATTATTTAACTAATAATATAAATGAAAGCCTTTAAAATCATACCTGTTATAGATATTTTAAATTCTACAGCAGTACACGCCAAAAAAGGATTAAGAAAAGAATATAAACCATTATCGTCTAGTTTATTTCAATCTTCAAACCCAATTGAAATTATTAGAAAAACAAAAAAAACTTTTAATTTATATGAATTCTATATCGCAGATTTAGATTCAATTATTCATAAGAGACCAAATTTTCAATTATTAAAAAAGATCTTAAACATACCTAACATTGAAATAATATTAGATCCTGGGATTGCTGATCTGGAAGAAATTAATTATTATAAGGAATTTAAAGCTAAAAATTTAATACTTGGATTGGAAACCATTAATAATTTTGAAGTTGTTACCCAAAGCTTAGAACTCCTAGATCAAAATAATCTAATCATCAGTATTGACATGTATAAAGGAAAGATATTCTCAAAAGCTAAAGATTTGAAGGATAAAAATCCAATAGAGATTATAGAAAGAATTGAATCTTTAGGTATTAAACGCCTAGTTTTACTCGACTTATTCAGAGTAGGCCAAAAAATTGGAGGAATTCCATCTCTTTATCTAAATATATTAAAAAAATTTAATGGAGATATTTTTGTAGGTGGTGGTATAAGAGATTTTGAAGATGTTTTGGATTATAAAGAGCAAAACTTCTCAGGTGTATTAATCGCAACAGCTTTATATGATGGAACAATTAAGGCTGAAAAATTAAGAAATTTGTAATAAATTAAAAATATTAATCTATAAAAATTACTCCAGTACCTGAGACATTTAAAGATTTTTTGCACACTGGGCAAGTATGTTTCATTCTAACCCAATCTGTTAAATGATCTTTATGAGCTTTAGCTTCGCATATAGGGCAACCAGTAACTTCGTCAAAAATCTCGATGTTTTTTCCACATACAGAACATTTAGTTTTTGATGCAGTTGCTATTCTTATTAATCCTTTTTTAATATCTAACGTTACTTTTTCTGTGTTTTCAGCATTGGGATTAATTTGCTTCAATTCATCTTTAGTGTCTACACAGAATATGGATCCTTCTGTATCATCCTTCTTATTTCCAATCCAGACAACTTTACCTTTGAAATAGGTTGAACCTTGATCTTCAAGTGTTAAGTCTAGATTTCGGTCTTCCATAACAAAAGTCTGAATAACTTTCGTGTATTTTAAGTCTAAGTTTGATGATAATTGTTTAATTACTTCTATTGGTTCTTTAAATACTTCAGTAGTAATATCCATTTTTGTAATTTCTTTTGGCGACATAATAAACTTGTGAACTTTTTTTATATTTAATAAAAATGATTTGATTTAAATTTTTATATAAAATTATTTCGAAATAAATATTTTGGAATTTTCAGATCTAATTTAAGCATTTTAAGTTTAATCCTATTTCTTATTATTCAAAAGTTTCAAAATTTTTCAATGTAATATATTACTTAATTAATGAATCTATGAATTCAGTTTTCTTAAATTAAATCCTAAATAAATTTTTTAATATTTTTACATTATATATGATACACCTTGTCCGATAAAATTAAACTTTTGATCAGCCCTAAATCAATCAAAGAAGCAAAGATTATTGTGGCTAATCGAGTAGACTATATTGATTGTAAAAATCCTGAGGAGGGATCACTAGGAGCAAATTTTCCTTGGATAATTAGTGAAATGAAGAATTTAATTCCAACGGATAGTCCTCAGCTTTTAAGTGCAACAATAGGAGATTTTCCAAATTTACCTGGTTCTGCCTCACTAGCAGCTTTAGGTGCTGCGGTGTCGGGTGCGGATATAATCAAAGTTGGTTTAAAGGGTCCTAAGGATGAAAAAACTGGAATAAAGCTAATGAAAAAAGTAGTTAAAGCAGTAAAAGAATATAATAATACAATAAAAGTTGTTGCTGCTGGATACGCCGATCGAATTAGAATGAATTCTTCACCCGAATTTATGACTATTCCCTTAATCGCTTCAGAATCTGGGGCTGATATTGCAATGCTTGACACATATATTAAAGATCAGTTAGGATTATTTGATTTCTTATCAGTCAATCAACTAATTCAATTTAAAAATAAAGCAAAAGAGTTTGATCTTGAAGTAGCATTAGCTGGAAATTTAAGAAAGGAAGATATTCCCTCAATAATCAATATTTCGCCTGATATTATCGGAATAAGATCAGTTGTATGTGAAGGATATGATAGAATTAATGGTTCAATTAATGCAAAACTCATTGAAGAGTTTAAAACAGAATTTTCTAAATGTTATGCATTAACTATTTAACCATTTTAAGAAAACTTACTAATCATTTAAAAATTAATAGTATTGAATTCATAATGTAATTCATTTATTCTTTAAAATAATGGATTTATTTTGATGTATAAAAGATTTAAATATTTGCATTTCAGGTTTATAGGACTCCATTACATCTAAAACCTCTTTTTCATCCTCTTTTTTGCATAATGCATAAACAGATCGACCTAGTTGATTCATACTTGCCCCAATAATTTCTAATTTGTTTAGGTCATCTATTAATTCTTTTATTTTTGACAAATTTAAAATTTCAAGGATTTCTGTACTTTTTACAAACTCTAGTGATACATTCATAAATGCTTTTAAATTAGGATTTTCAATTAACTTTATTAACGCTTTTTTGCCAGCCTCCTTTATTTTAAGGCTTAAAATAGGATCTGTTAATATAGATTTAGTATGAATCATACCAAAGGAACCAGATATAACTTTTATATTTGGGGGTGTAACAATTCGTTCATATAAACAAGGATATCCTGGTTCTTTCAATATCCCCATGCCTCCATTTAATTGACCACATACTGTCCCCAATCCTGTATGGTTTACTACTTCTGCAATATGAGCTATTCTACCTTTTTCATTATCTGATAAACCTAAATGAAGTAAACGATCCAAGCCAAAGATCGTTCCTAATGCACCTGCACCACTAGCACCATACCCACAACCAACTGGTAGATCAAAAAAATGATTAATTCTTATTTTATATGGGGATTTAACTACCTTTTTAATGTAATCAACAATAAAAGATGTTGTTTCCGCTTTATAATTCACCTTATTACCATTGATGTAAATTTTTGTCTTGAATTCATTATCATTTTTAAGAATTTCTGTAAAAATTTCTGTTCTTCCTTTAGCACTTAAACAAAATCCAGCTCCTCGAGAACCGATTTTTTCTGGGTCTTTAATTTTAATTCCATTAATTTTATCAACAATCTCAAAAAATCCAGAGATCCTATGTGGTACTTCAATTATAACTTTTTTAGCTCCTTTAGACATTAACCTAAAATAACTTAATTTATCTAATTCACTATATATTATTAAAAAGAAGATTTCAATGAAAATATTATGAAGGAAAATAGTATAATTAAAATAGGCGGGTCATTATTATTTACAGACAACAAAGAACTTGATACCGTAAAGATTAAAAAATTCTGCCAAATCCTAAAAAATTGTAAAAATTCTGGAACTCATGTTATTGTATGCGGTGGTGGAATAATTGCACGAGATTATATAAATGCAGTAAGATCCTTTCGAGCAAATGAAGCATTATGTGATACATTTGGAATTGATCTATCTCGATTAAATTCAAAATTAATAATAGCTTCTCTTGAAGATTTCGCATATCCATTAGTGCCAAAATCGATTGAAGAACTTTCTACAGCATTATTATTTGGAAAGATAATAGTTATGGGAGGCTTGCAACCAGGACAATCTACCACATCTGTAGCTCTCCAAGTAGCGGAGTTCATAAATGCAGAAGAACTAGTAATTCTCACAGATGTTAAAGGAATTTATGATAAAGACCCAAAGAAATTTAAAGATGCTAAATTGTTTAAAAGTTTAACATATGAGCAATTACAAAAAATAATTATGAATTCATTTGGAGATAAACAAGCAGCAGCAGGAGAATATCGAATATTTGATGCGGTTTCTTTACAAATTTTAAAAAGAAGTAAAATAAAAATCATTATTATGTCTGGTGAAAATTTAGAGGAATTTGAAAAATATTGGAATGGTGAGGAAGATTTATCTTGTACTATTATCACTGAATAAAAATCTTTGATAAATTATTTTAATCTTCTAAATTTTATTATCCTATATTAATCGTCTTAAAATTGAGTTAAAAATGTCTCAATCTTCATGGAAAGATCAAATAAAACAGAAATGGGGACCTCATAGTCATTGTCCTATTTGTGGTAAAGCAATGTCAACTGATAAAAAATTTTGTAGTCAATCTTGTAAAGACAATTATTTTGAATCAGAGAGAAAGCAGAAAAGAAAGGGAAGATTGCAATGTGTTTTTTTAATAGTAATGTTAGTTGTAATGATGTTAGTTATGTTTATACTTCCTTTATTTGGGCAGGGATAACCAAGTTGGTCAACGGTGCCGGACATTTTTGTAATATAAACCTTATTAACCGGACTCAAGATCTATTTATTAGTTTATCCGTTGATTAACATAATAAGTAATGAGATATCCGGTGAGATAGCTCTTCGTGGGTTCGAATCCCACTCCCTGCATTATTCTAGTTTTTCAAGCGTTCCTTCCAAAATTTTTTTGAGGAAATTCACTAATGGTTTTATTATCTCTTCATTGCTCTTTTTATTTTTTAAAAATAAAAGTAATAGGACTGGGGCTTTTAAAATATTTGTTGCTTTTTCTGCTATAATAGTACTTAATAATTTTGTATTCATACCAAACAGACTATAAGACGCCGTTGGTGATTTTATCCCTTCAAATGAAGATGGACTACTTAATGTTACATTACCAATGCCCATATCTTGTTGATCAGAAATCAACAAAAGAAAACTCTTATGTAGTTTAAAAAGATATAAATAAATTGTAACATCATCAATTTCAATTTTCTCTTCAGCTAAAAGCTTCATTTTAATTAATTATTCTTTTCTTGATTAATAATACTTTGATTCTTCTTATGAGATTTTAGATCTGAGTATTCTTTTAATCAGAAGATATTATTACATCAGATAATCTTTGTCTTCGGATGTCAAAATCATGATCTAAATGGATTGTTAGGCAATGTTGATCCTCATTTTGAAGATTTTTATGGACATAGCTTATAGGGACCACAGGTAATTCCGAATCTAAAACTGCCTTTTTTGGAACCGGAACAGGGATAACTGCTTCGCATCTCTCACAATTTACTAATACAACTTTTGTATCAGGAGATTCATATTTTTTCATTCTTTTTAATACATCATTCGATACTTTTGATGTATCCAAAGTTAATTTTTCTTTTTTCTTTGGTGCTTCGGGAACAACTGGAATTTCTAACTTCAAATGTTCTTTTGTTAAATAATCTGAATTCAATTTATTCTTACCCATTGAAGTAATTCTCGAGTCTTCAGCATTCTCAGGAGCTTTAGATCTAATTTCTTTTTTCTCTTTTTTTAAAATAGATGATTTGGTTCCAGTTTTTTTATCTTTTTTAGTCAAAAATCTCACACTTTTTAGAATAATGAATTTTTTTAATAATATGATAACCAAAAAGAATTAAAAATTTATTTATTTAGGGTTTGAAATTACCATTTCTGTATATAATCATAAGGTATTAAATAAGTTATGAAAAATATATTATTCAATGAAAAAATTATTAGAACAACAATAGTTAAAGAGATATTATTTATTAGTTAATTAAACCCCAAAAATTTGTCTCAATTCATTATAGATTTTTGAGAGCTCTGAAATTATTTGAGTATTATTTTGTTGAAGATAATAGTTAATATAACCCGCTAAACCTTCACTATCTTTGATCCAGTCCAAGAATGATTGAATTTCTCCTTTTAGTTGAGGATCTACACTTGGCTCTGCATCAACTGAAGTACTAACTCCAACAGAAGCAGCTCCGCCCATTTCAGGTACTTTTTGACCCATTTGAGAACTAGCATTGAGATAAGGTCCTTGTGAGCTCATAGACCCAACAGCTCGTTGAACATCCATTATAGCCCCCCGAGCATCTCCATCTGGCTGAAGATAACAAATGAGAGCATGCTCTTCATCTTTTGCTGCGCAAATACTTCCTTCACCTTTTAAAGATATTGCAACTAAACGCTCAGGCTCCATTTGTAATATTGAATATTTTACACCAGAAACCATTATGAATTGAGCGTTTTGACTAACCCAACTTGATAATACTCGATCAACATCTCCACTAATATCCCAATTATCTGTTGTATAAAGAACTTGTTTGTTTTTAATTACAGCTGCTGCTATAATGTTGGGATCTGATTGCATCAAATTATATACTGCTGTTGTAGGATCTACTGGCATCCTTTTTCCTCATTCTTTTGGTAATTATTATTAAAAATAATATCTAAAGTCATTAGTTTTGTTATAAAATAATTATATACTAATTTATTAAAAATTTATCGATAACATAATTTTAATCTATTTTTTTCTGTGTTTTTATATTAATTTTCCCGAATTTTGGTTTATCAAAAGTTTCAATTTGGTTAATATCCGTTTGAGAATCTTCTTTATAGTTATCTTTAAAGAAAATTCTATTTGTAAAAAATAACCTATGATAAAGCTCATTCTTTTTTAAACTCTCTAAATGATTATCTAAGTTTTTAGCATTTTTAAATAATTTACCGCAAATAGGGCAACTCAAATAATGTTTTTCTAAAATTACTTTTGGATTTTTAACAATAACCGGATAATTTTTTTTTATGTTAAATAACCCTTTACGATGCCGACAATTATGTCTTACCAATTTTCCATAAGGGGGATATTCAAAAAAAACTCGACTTCCATGGGCACATTCCCAATATAATACACTAGATTTACATTTTGGACATGTCGATTGAAAAGAGCGCAGATAACAATGCTTTCCATGAGACTTATAATAATGTCGCATTATATTAAAGAAAAGAAAGAACTTATAAAAATCTTACGATCTATTTTAAGATTCAAATCTTTTAAACTGAGGTTTTTATTAATAGACAAGTCTTTAAAACGCAAACATTTAAATGTGCGAGTTCAATTATGAAAAATAAAGAAGAGAATTTTTAAAGGGTTGGCATAATTGGATCTTACATTCCCTCAAAAAAATTTCACTTTATGCCCAGAGTGTGGTAATGAAGATATTATATCTGATGAATCTCGTGGGGAGATCATTTGTAATGTATGTGGTTTAGTATTAAGCCAAAGACTCATAGATAATGGTCCTGAATGGCGAGCCTTCACATCTGAAGAAGCTAATAAAAAAGTGAGAGTTGGAGCTCCTACTACTCTTACTCTTCATGATAAGGGGCTTAGTACAATGATTGGTTGGAAGAATAAAGATGCGTTTGGAAAGACTATTAGTCCTAAAATGAAAGCAGAAGTGTATCGATTAAGAAAATGGCATGTAAGAACCAGAACTAATAAATCTATTGATAGAAATTTGGCTTATGCAATGAATGAATTAGATAGATTTTCTTCGCAATTAAATCTATCAAAAGATTTAAAGGAATCTGCTGCTCATATTTATCGAAAAATGGCTAATAAAAATTTAATTAGGGGAAGATCCATCGAAGCCATGTTAATTGCCTCAATTTATTTATCCTGTAGATTAAATACCATACCAAAAACTCTCGATGATTTTATTGAATTTGCTTCAGTTGATAAGAAAAAAGTGGCTCGATGTTATAGATTAATACTAAAAGAGCTTAAATTAAACATAAAAGTTTCTTCTCCAATTAATTTTATTCCAAGGTTTTGTGCAGAATTACAACTTTCTGGAAAAACACAGAATAGAGCCGCTTCAATTTTAAAACTTGCTAAAAAATATCGTATCACTGCAGGAAAAGCACCTACAGGGCTTGCCGGTGCAGCATTATATGTTGCGGCCATACAAGAAGGTGAACGACGTACTCAAAAAGAGATATCTATTGCTGCTGGTGTTACCGAAGCAACTATTAGAAATCGATATAAAGAGTTAGTTAACCATTTAAAATTCGAAATAAATAACCCATAAAAATTTCTTCTTTTTCCATTTAAAATTAGCAAAATTTTAAATGGCAATGAATAAAAAATAGAAATTATTGTACTTTAAGTCGCTTAATTACATCTGGTCTTTTCTTGTATAAAATACGAAATCCACAGTGAGAACATTTAATACCTGGAAGAGCGCTTAATTCTTTTTTGCTAACTTCTTTCCCGCAACTCTTCCGAGCACACACATATTTCATATTTTATCTAAATTAACCATAATTAAAATACTTTTTCTTTAATTTCTACAAGAAGACAGAATCTATTATTGAAAAAGCAATTATAAATTATTAGATATATAATGACTTTCGCTTATCCTCTGCATCTACCACCTGTAAAGAATCGAGATCCTTTTCTAGTTGATCTCTTTTAATTTGAAGATTTTTAGTAATATCCTCAATATTTTCTAATGTGTACTTCTTTTTAATCGGCAATGTAAAGGATTTTTTAAGCATTTCTAAGAGAGTAATTGAAGCTTTCAAATCTGTTATATCTTCATTAATCATTGCAATATTATCCGTTTCAGCTAAAAAAACTAACCCATCAATGTTAAATCGAGCTTTTGCTAATGTGGGAATTAATCCATTTGCCCCAATAATTACTCCTTTTTGTATTTTTTGACAATTGCTTTCGGTTAAATAATGTGTTAATAACTCTTGGTTTGTTGAGCTAAGATAGATCTTTGGTAATTTTGTGTTAATTTTTCTACTACTAACAGGATAGGCTCCTAAGGCAATTATTAATTTTATTCCATATTCCTGAATAAGTTCAGTAAGAAAATTAGATATTTTATATATTCCTTTTGGAGTAAGACTTTGGGCATCAGCGGTTATTAAAACTAAATCTCTCAACTCATTCGGATCTTTCCAATATAATATCTCTGCTTTAGGAGCAGATAATAAACTATCATCCACAATAGCTCCTGCAGGATAATCATCAAAAATAATATCAACTAAATTTTGAGCATTAAGTTGACCAATAAGAGAATCTAAGGCAAATTTACCAACATCGGCTATTCCCGGCATTCCTAGGATACATATTGGCCTTATAAAATCTTCTTTCTTTAAATTAGCATGTTTTATAATTCTAATTCCTTCCATAAATTAAACCTTATATGTTTAAAATTGTCCCTAATAATAGGGTGATTTTATCGATTTAAAAACAATGTATTATCCTAGTAGACACATGATTTATTGTAAAACCAATATAATCATATTATCCGAAAATTAAATTGATGATTAAGTCTTATTTTACATGTTGAAAAAATTTTTCTTAAAATGTTGGAAAAATATAAATGCAGAAAGTGCGGTACATGTTGTCATGAAATTCCTGGTGATTATGTAAAAAGAATCCCAATTTATCCAGAGGAAGCAGATAAGTTAATTGAAATAGCAAAAGAACGCAATGTAATGTTTAAAATTATTGAAGATTTAGTATTTCCTGATATAAAGAATGAGAAAATTATGATTTTAACTTATCGCATTAGATTAGATAACGAAAATCAGGGATGTCCTTTTTACAATAGTCAAAATGGATGTACTGTTCATGATATTAAACCATTAGCTTGTCAAGCATATCCATTGGCTTTAAAACGCATTGATGCTTTCAATTTTGAGATATCAATAGATCCTTTATGCAATTTTGTTATTGAAAACTATAATGAAATCAAAAATTTGGATTTATCCCAGTTGAAAGATGTATTTAAAGAGGAATATCCTAAAGCGGACAGGTTTTATCGAAAGAATAAGAAACTCATGCTCAAAATAAGAAAATTAGAAGCAACAAAAAATATATTAATACCACGTGAGATTAGTTTAGATGAATTTAACACCTATTTACGAAATTGGGAAAGAATAGAAATAACAGTCCAATAATTTTTAAAATATACTTAGATTTTTAATTTTAAATCACTTACAAACTCTTTAAATTCACTATCTTCTAAGGTAACTTTTTCAAATCTATCTAAAGCTTCACTTATTATTTGCGCCAAAATATGCTTACAAAATTTGCGCTTTTTCTTAATAACTACATTTTTATAGAAATCTTGACACGAACAATATAATCTAGGATAAATCATATGCTCTTGATTTTCTCCTTTTACCGCCCATATGATCCTATTTGAAGGTTTATAAGTATATTTTATTATTCCTCTCTTTAATACTTCTAATACATTTGTAGATTTATCAGGAAAAATAACCTCGATAAAATTAATGAATTCCTCATCAATTATGCCTTTACTCTTAGCTTTTTCAAAAACTTGAAATAATAAATCTTTTGACATTTGTTATGTTATATACTACTATAATTTATAAATAAAAAGGATTGTTGACTTTTTGAACCATATTTTATACCTTCCAACTAGATTTTTTCCTTCAATATCTGGCGCCGAATTCTATTTTCAACGGATGACTGAGATTTTAACTAAAAAATTTAATTATGATATACAAATCTTTACTTCAAATGCTATAGATTTCAAAGCCTTAAGAAATTCAAACGGTAAAATTATAAACCCTAATGATAAATATTTTAACCGTGTAAACAATATAAATGTAAAAAGATTTCCTATAAATTACAATATTTCTGTAAAAGAAATTTTAAATAAACTAAAAAGGATTCCAGCTTATAATAAATTAGATTTGAATGATACTTCACTCGAATTATTCATAAAAAATGGGCCTTATTTGGAGACTCTATTAGAATTCTTGCTGAATAAACCAGATATGAAATATGAATTAATTCATTCTACTTTTTTCCCATATTTCAATTGTATTATAAGTTTAATTATTGGGACTTTCATAAATAAACCAAAAATTTGCACTCCATTTTTCCATTTCTCCAATCCTCGATATTCTGACTCAGAATTAATCGAAATATTAAAAAAATTTGATTTACTAATTGCTTGTACAAATCTTGAAAAAGAGTTTTTAATTAAAAAATGTACAATCCCATCTAAAAAAGTTAAAGTTATTCCTATGGGTGTAGATCCTTTAAAATTTGGAAAAATTCCTAGAAAACTATCAGAGGAATATTCGTTTAAACAGAATTTTTTCCAAAAAAAAGAAAAAAAATATAAATTAATCTTATTCTGTGGATACAAAAATTATGAAAAGGGAGCACTTTCAATTCTGAAATCAATACCATATATTCTTAGAAAAATAAATAAAGTCTATTTTGTCTTTATCGGCCCCTCAACAATGGCTTTTAATAAAGAATTATCCAAAATCTCTAAACTCAAAAGCACAAGAATCATCAATCTCACTCCTGATAATTTAACTGGATATTATGATAAAAAGAAAATTGCCGCATTTAAAGAAGCAGATATTTATCTAATGCCTAGTCGAAGCGATGCTTTTGGAATATCCTTTTTGGAAGCTTGGTCCGCAAAAAAACCAGTCATAGGAGCTAATATTGGTGCGACTCCTGAAGTAATTAATGAAAATTTTGATGGTTTACTTGTTGAATTTGATAACCCTGAAGATATTGCCCAAAAAGTAATTTATTTACTAAAAAAAAGAAAATTGAGGAAAAAGTATGGTTCAGCTGGCTATTTGAAAGTATCTCAAAAATTTACGTGGGATATTGTTGCTCAAGAAACACATAATACATATCAAAATTTAATAAAAAAATGTAATTTATAAGAACATGAAAATTATATCTGGAAACCCATATTTAATAAAAAAGGATGGAAATATTTACCTTGATAATATACTTTTAAGTGAAATAACCAAAAAGTTTAAAACTCCACTATTAATTTTCTTGGAAAATAGAATCAGAGATAATATTAGAACTTTTAATCATGTTTTTAACTCAGAATTCGCTAATTTCGATTGTTATTATTCATTCAAAGCGAACTTTCTTTCTGAAATATGTAAAATCGTTCTTTCTGAAGGAATTGGAGCAGAAATTATAGGGATTCCAGAATTAAAACTGGCATTAAAACTTGGTTTCCCTTCTGATAGAATAATAGTTGGTGGGCCATATTTATCAAAAGAATTAATAGAATTATGCATAAAAAATAGAATAAAAGAAATAATAATTTACGATTTAAATGATTTAAAAAAAGTTAATTCAATTGCTCAGAATTATAATTATATTCAAGATATTTGTATTCGAGTAAATTCTCACAAATATAATAGCAAATTAGGAGTCAAATTGGACAATAAAAAGATAAACGAATTAGAAAAATTATATAAAAATTATCAAAATATTCGCATTAAGACAATTTTATCTCATTATAGCACTCAAATGAACAATATTGAACAATTTAAGCGAAACATCTCATCAATAGCAAACAATTTGGAGTTATTATCCGATCATGGAATATATATCGATAATATTAATCTCGGAGGTGGCTTTCCAGAAGCCACTATTATGCCCAAAAATCAATTAGAATACATAGCCACAGAAATAAAATCATCTTTAGATGAATACAAAATCAAATGTAAGCATATTTATTTCGAACCTGGCAGATATTTTGTTGGAGATGCTGGTTTATTTATATCAGAAATAGTGAAAGTTAGTGAAAATCGATGGATTTTTTTGAATATTGGGAATCATATTTGCCCAAAGTTTGCACGTTGTTCTTTAAGATTCTATAATGCCTCACAGATTGATTTTCCCCATAAATATAAAACTTCTATCGCGGGTATTATCCCTACTGATCAAGATGTACTAGCAAAAGACTATTTTTTCACTGAAAATTTACTTGAAGATGACAAAGTGCTGGTTACTAATACTGGTGCCTATTGTTTAACTTTTTCAAATAGATTTCCTTATTTATTGCCAAAAATCCTTCTCATTAATAAAAATAGTTTAAGAACAATCTTTGATCCAGACATAGATGGAGACTTTTCATTAAATTGAATTCAGTACTTATATTAGGCAACTTGATTATATAATATTTCCATATTACATTAATTCTAATTTTTTCATTTCGATTATTTGTGCAAATTAAATTGAAATTAGATTGATTATGGAATCGTTTATAAAAAATGCACGCAAACGAGAAATAATTCGCCCTCAGATTGAAAACTTTGGTTATGCTAATATTAAAATTGTCGGATGTGGCGGTGCTGGAAATAACACAATTAATAGACTAATGAAAATAGGAATCAGAGGAGCAAAATGTGTAGCAGTTAATACTGATTGTCAACATTTAGACAGTGTCGAATCACACATTAAAATATTAATTGGGAAGAATCTAACTAAAGGTTTAGGAGCAGGTGGAAATCCTGAGATTGGTAGAGCGGCCGCTGAAGAATCTCGAGAAGATTTAACAAAAATTCTAAGAGAATCAAACTTAGTATTCATTACGTGTGGAGAAGGAGGGGGAACAGGAACAGGGAGTGCACCTATTATTGCAGAAATCGCAAAATTAGAAGGAGCAATCGTAGTAGGTGTGGTAACTTTACCATTTGATACAGAAATTGGACGAATTGATAAAGCTAAGATGGGATTAAATCAATTGAAGCGCTATGTAGATACTTTAGTTGTAATAGATAACAACAGATTACTAGAAATAGCTCCAAATTTACCTATTGTTGAGGCTTTCAGTGTAGCCGATGAAGTTTTAGCTACTATGGTTAAAGGCATCACAGAAACGATTTCATTACCTTCCTTAATTAATCTGGATTTTGCTGATGTGCGGACTATTTTAAGCACTGGAGGGGTTGCCATTGTTGGAGTTGGTGAATCTAGTGGTAAAGAGAATAGAGTTGAAGATGCAATCAATGATGCACTTAATACTCCTTTATTAGATGTTAGTATTGATGGTGCTAAAGGTGCTCTAATTCACATATGCGGAGGGAATGATATGACTTTAGCAGAAGCAAACTCAGTAGCTAAGAAAATTTCAGAAAAAATGGATGTAAATGATTCAATGGTAATTTGGGGTGCTCGAGTATCAGATGAATTTGATGGACTTTTAAGAGTCATGCTTTTAATAACTGGTATTAAATCTCCTCAAATTTTTGGTAGTGGTTATTCCTTTAATAAGTCTATATATAACAATAATATTAAAAAGACTTCTAAAGTTGGCTTGTCTGATGACATTTTCAATATAGGGGAAATTACATTCGATTAAAATAATTTTATTACGCCTTTTTATAATCATTTGTATACACATATATATGGAAAACCAGTTTATACCTGAAACTCAACCAGAGATTAATGATATTATAAATAAAATTCAGAAATGGGAGAATCTCTTTGAATTAAAAACCGAGTTATATTTTAATGGATGGGCTATTTTTTTAAGAGAAAAAAATCTATATCCTCGATATATAATTATTTTTAAATCCTACGATACTAATC
The DNA here is from genome assembly GCA_048885705.1 of Candidatus Hermodarchaeota archaeon. GTDB lineage: Archaea > Asgardarchaeota > Lokiarchaeia > Sigyniarchaeales > SOKP01 > Loki-b32. The sequence continues at coordinate 16,095 of JBHLLJ010000063.1, forward strand.
GATATTCAATAAAAAGCTTTGAAGTTCATCTCATAAATTATCATAAAGAAAAATATAAAGAACTCTATTCGAATGATCAAATAGAGGATTCAAATTCATTGCTAGAGGAATTAAATGAAATTATATATGGAAAGGATTTAATTGAAAGTGCATCAGAACTTTATAAAAACACATTTATTAAAAAATGATTAAAATTCAGGTTTATACATTTGTCTAAATTGCTCTTTTTTCTTTTCACTGTATTTGTCCTCAAGAAACCTTAAAACGACATGGTGTGGCATTCCATTTATTAACATACTTACTGCTTTTCTAGCAATTTGTAAATTATCATAATCTGCAATAATTGATACAGTTTTACCATATACAGAGATAAAACTTTCAGCGTACTTCTCGATTGCTTTTCTTATCTCTCCATTTCTGCCAATAATTCTCCCTTTTACTCTTTTTATTCGTTTATCCGATTTTCCAACAATTTGTATAAGATTAAAAACCTCAAGGTCAAAATTTTCATCTAATAACTTCATAGCTTTTATAGGATTAAAACCTCGATTTATTGCATTAGCAATTTTCTGTGCTGTGAAGATATTTAGGGGCAAATAATTTGGATCTTCTGTTTTTGCAAATATATCGCAATTTCCTGTTTTACTATCTAAATCAATTCTAACTCCTAATTTATCTTCAATTTCTTTTTTAACCTCTCCATCTTTTCCTATTAAAACAGCTATACGATTTTTCCCGATTTTCATATTGATGATTTTTAATTTTAAATCTTACAAATTTTATATTTTTTTTATTTATTAACATTTATAACTTCATAATAAAAATCTTCAGGATCTGGTGTGTCTATTCCTAGTTTTTCAAAGTATTTAAAAATATTTTTTATATCTCGTACTAAAAATACTTCTGCTTTTGGATGGTGAATTGAGATAGCTTGAGATATATCGATTATCACTGGTTTCTGATTGTGATATAAGATGTTAAACTCACTAAGATCTCCATGAACCAATTTTCCTTTTTGATATAAGATTTTTATAAATGATAATAATTCATTCATAAGATTTATTGGTTCTTTTGGACTTTTTATATCCTTTAAAATTGGAGCCGGAATAGACTCAAATCCTACATATTCCATGATTAAAATATTATCTTTAATGAATAAGGGTTTTGGAACGCTTAAACCAACTTTATGTGCTCTTTTAAGATTTTTAAACTCTTTACTTGCCCATAAAAAAATAATTTTTGAGACATTTTTTGGTATATGCTTAAACCTAGGGTCTCCTATAATATAATTTCTCATCCATTTTGACGTATTGCTATCAATCTTATATATTTTGATAGCAACTTCATTTCCTTTTAAATCGTATCCTAAATAAATATTTGCTTCCTTTCCAGCCGAAATTACACCTTCTACTCGTTCTAAGGGACCATTTATTAGCAATTTATTTAAGGAAAAAACCGTCCTTTCATCAAAAACAGACTCTATTGCAGATCTTTTTTTCGATTGATCTATTTTCTTTATTCTCTTACTATCTATTTTTTTCTTTTGTAAATCATCTATGTCTGTATCGAAATCTTTGTCAACCCCGTCATCCAACATCTTTTCAAAATCTTCATCAGTATCTTTATTGTCTCTTTCCAATCCTCTTTCCCCTAACCTAATTTTTAGTTAATTTTTCATTAAAAAGAAAAGAAAAGTCTTTTATCAATTTAGTGTTATTTTGATCACGGAGAATAACTTTATTTTTAGTAAAACTCTCAACTTTGAAATTTTGGTTGTCAATAGAAAATACTTCATTAATATTTACTGGTAAAAATTTTATTAGAGATTTCAATCGATATAGATTCTTACCTCTCTGAATATCCCTTCCTACTAATTTCTTTGATCTCTTAAATATGAAATGGTATTTTGACTTGAGGAACTTAATTATATGATTCATTAACTCATTTGTACTAAGATATAAATCTACCCCGAATTTTTGATCCTCTATTTTTGAAATATACTGCTTATGATCCTTCTCAAATATCTTTTCTACGTATTCGCTAATTTCGTCTAAGATTTTTTTTATTAAGTCGAATTGATTCTCATCTTTAACTCTTAATTGGATAATCGAAAGATAATAAGTTCCACTTCTAAGGTTAGCACAATTTTTGCATAACATATAATTTAGATTTATTTTTATTATCTGAGTATACTTTATATTTAAATTCTTCTTTAAAACACCTTGAATTGACACTTCAAGTGAGACTAGTAAATCTTTTGCAGAAAATATATAACTATCTTCATCAAAAGATAATGAAAAATCTATGTTTTGCTTTTTTAAAAGGGGTTTTAAGATGTGTCTTTGGAGGGCTTGCTCTATAATAGAAAATATTTCATTTCTTTCAGGCTCAACCCAAGTTTCCTTTTTAGAAAAACTTCCACAATCTATACATATGTTCAAAGAAAACTTATCTGGCAATTCGAATAATGGATGTTCCTTTAAATAACACTTAAGACACATTCCATAATGAGGATCAGATTCTCCTATCCTTGTTCCACAAATTGCACAAAATCGGTTAGGCATTAAAACATCATCTTTAAAGCCATAGGGATGCCGCATATTGTTTTATAATGTTGTAATAGCCCACAATCAACAGCTTTTTTAATAATATTTTCTCCTACTATATTAAAACACATAGCTTCTTTTAATATTGAAATCGCATCTTCGAGCTCTATTAATTTTCCTCCAAAGAATTGATTTGAAATTTCTATTTTTAGATTTCCCTCTTGATAAATTTGATTAAGTAATCCTTCATCGCAGCAAGCGATAGTTTCAAAATCATTTTTCGTATGTATTTTTAAGTATACTCTCATAAATTTCAATCTTGTAATTTTTTACCTACTTTTCTTTAATTTCTTCCCTTGCTCCACAAGCTGTGCATTTTAAATAGAGTTTTTTATTTTCTCTTTGAATTTGAGTATCCGGTTTATTGCAAATTTTACATAATACGTAAGTTTTAGTATAATTTTCAATCAAACGATTTAAAACTTGTTCCTTGTATTGCCCCTTTAGAAATAATTGCTGTCCTCTAATTTCTCCCATAGTTCCTGCTGTTTTTAGAAAGATCCCTATAAAATGTTTCTTATCTCTATTAAGGGTACTGATTATTTTATTAAAATTTGTAATAAATGTATTTCTACTTTCAATACGAATCTCTACTTTTGGTATTTCAAATCTAGA
>JBHLLJ010000064.1:0-18999 GCA_048885705.1 Candidatus Hermodarchaeota archaeon
TTCTTTAAAAAAGAATCAAAAGAAAAATTGATCAAAATTATAAACAAATATAATGATGTAGATGGTGTAATTTTAGGTTGTACAGAATTACCACTGATTCTAACACAAGGAGACACAGAAATAAGACTATTGGATACATTAAATCTCCATGTAGAAGCAACACTTAACTATTTTCTAAACTTATAAAGTTTTTTTAAGTTTAAAGTGCTATTTATTATAATTATATACTAATGGTAATAACTTATTGGACGATTTAAACTCACAACTGTTAAATTCAAAGATCTTGCACCTATCATATTAGTAATGCTACTTCTATTCATATCGACCGCATGTGCTAATATGCTTATCCCTAGTTATGCAGCAATTCAAACAGATTTTAGTATCCCAGAAGCATTGATTGCTATACCTGATGCTTTCTTTGTATTAATCAGTGCCTTTTTTGCGTTACTTTGGGGATATTATACTGATCGAATTAATAGGAAAAAAGTTATCATGCTAGGAGCTTTTTCATGGACAATAGGTATGATATTTACAGCAATATCAAATTCCTACATTATGCTTGTACTTTCTAGAATTGCTAGTGGTGCAGGATTAGGGTGTGTTTTACCAGTGGGTTACTCCATTATTTCAGATGCGATCCCACCAGAAGAAAGATCTGGCTGGTTTGGCACATTAGCTATCTTAAGTTCAGTATCAAACGGAGCAGGGCAAGGTTTATCTTCTTTTCTAGGGCCAATTTTAACTTGGAGATTTCCTTTCCTTTTACTATCTGGAATAAGTATTATAATAGTAATTGTTCTATTTTTTGTAAAAATTCCTCAGCGTGGAGCAAGTGAAGATGAGTTATTAGAATTAGTAGAACTAGATTTAGAATATAGTTATCGAATATCTAAAGAAGATTTGAAAATAATAATAAATAAAAAGACAAATCGATATTTGATAATTCAAGGGTTCTTTTCAATAGTCCCTGGGACCGTATTAGTTTATTTTACCACTTCAATGTTAGTAACTCAATATTTCAATCTAATTCCCATAGAAATAAGACTTCAAACTGCCACAATATTTGCAGGCATGATTGGAATAGGATATATCCTAGGAAATAGTGTTTTTGCTCGTTTAGGAGATGTATTATTTCGAAAAAATAAAAAAAATAGAGTAAGGTTAGCAACTATTTGTCTTATTTTGTCAATACCATTTGCGCTTATTTTACTTCTTTCTTTACGCCCAATTAATCCAGTGGATTTAAATATCTCATATCCTAGTCCAATTCCAACAGAAGAATTATTTTTATATATGATAAGAACTATTGGTGAAATTTTTGTGGCTTATCCAACATATATAATTTTCTTTATATTTGCTTTAATGGCTTCAATGTTAGGAGCTGGACCGGTCGCGAATAGAAGTGCTGTAATGATAGATGTTAATATGCCTGAGCATAAGGGTACAGCAGCTTCTTTTTTTAAATTATCAGAGCAATTAAGTAAAGGAATTACTTTACTTGTTTCATATACTTTAATTTCACTTCTTGGTGGAACTTTTAATATGATGTTTTTCAGCATATTTTTTTGGATTCCAGCAGCAATTTATTGGATTTTAGCTAGTAGAAACGTAGAAAAAGATATGTCTTTTAAATCTAGAATTTTATCAGAAAGAAAGCAACTAAGCTTAATTGATTATATATTTGAGTTAGAAGTACAAATGGATAGAGCAATTCAAAAAGTTCAGGATTCAAAATATTATATTAAAAATAATGAAAGCAAATTTAACAAATTACTTGATGAGGCATTAAATATATTTAAATTCTGTGAACGTGAAGGAGTCTCAAGGAGTATTACAAATATTGAAAAGAAAGCCCATATAATGTATTTAAGGGTTCTTTTAATCAAGCATGAGGCAAATAAATTATTTGATAAACGTACACATCCAGAGATATCAACAGATGAGAAAAAAGACATAATGAGGGATTTGAGACAAATCTATGTTAGAATAAGTGAATGGGAGAAAAGTACATTCGGAGAGATTCAAACCTATTATGAAGATGCATATTTAAAAATCCTTGAAGCGAGACTAAACCGTAAGCAACATTTATTTAATTCCTTAAGGAGTATTTCTGAATCAATTAAAATTTATGAACGAGTTAAATATATGCTTAATGAAAGACTTGAAATAGTCATTGAAAAAAATAAATTATCAGAAGAGGAAACCATAATACGCGATAAGGAACAAGAATTATATGATAAATGTTCGAAATCCTTAAATGCCACCATTAAGCTCAAGGAAGAAATAGAAAATACTTTAACTCAATTGAATGAACATGGAGTTGAAACTGAGGATTTACTAAAAATTTCTGATCTTGCCTTGGAATATGATGTCGATTTGTATAATATAATTATTGATACATTTCAACAAGATGATAAAACAAAAAAAGTTTTAATTGAGACACTTGATAAAATCGATAATATCTTCAGTCTATATGACGAATGGAAGGAGACTGAACTTAAAGTTTTTTGAAAAATTAATTGTTAATTTCGCATCTTAATAACTCACGCATTTCAAACAATTCGTCTTTAGAAAGCTCGCGTGGCGATTTTCCTCGATTGTAAGAAAAATCAGGAGATTCTGGGTTAAAACATAAATTCACTAACAAAATTAAGCAATTTCTCACACGTATAGCATTTGAGATTTCTTTATCGAGCTCCTTCATTAAATTAATTAGAGCCTTATATCTCTTTACCTCACTATTCTCATAGATTTCCAGTATTTTGTCGAAACAATCTGCCATTTTATAGTAAAATCTTTGAAATATATTTCAGTTATTATATTCCCTTCCTTGCTTAAGCAATTACATAACGAATTAGATATTTAAGAATATCTATATTCTCGTTTATCATAGGAAAAAAGGGGGTTTTAAGTATTTCGGAAAAGTCAATCATTCATTATTTCCACAAATATTATTCCCATTCTCTTTGGAAATATTCCAATTCGATCACCATTCTTAACTCGATCTATGATTCCAGAATATTTATTATTGATAAAAATGTGACTGATTTCATCTTGTATGATATTAAATTCGCTTAATATATCTTCAACTGTTTTAATTTTGTCGGATTTGATAATCAAGGTGATTGGAGTCCCATCCTTACTTCTTATATAGGGAATTTTTTCTCTTAAATCGCCGTATAGCTTAATTCTTAGAACCATATGATCTTAACTTTAATTGTAAGTATATTAATCGATTTATATTTGTTTCAGCAAAATGGCTATTAAAAGAAAGGTACTTTTATTCTTTCATGGATAGAGCAAGCCAAATATAATATAAATTTTCCTTTTATGGATTAAAAATCAGCATTTAATTTGGAATAGAATAGACTATGCTACACTTTCAATAAAATTATCTATCGTTTGTTCCAAATCTATAATGTCATCGATATCCTTTATTTCAGTACTAGCTATCTTCTCAAGGAATCCTTTCAAGAGTTTTTCCTTGTTTTTGTCCTGAGGAAATATTAAAGAGCTCTTATAATGCTCCCAGTCGAGGATATTAGTAAAAACTAAGAACAAAATTTCGATGTGAGAATAATCTATTAAACTTTGAAGTTTTTCTCTCGTTATCATTTCTTTAGTATGATCGGTGTAGAAATCTGAAAGATCATCATAATAATCTGTCAATCGTGCTATATTACCAAGTTGTGTGTGCAATGCTGCTTGATTTATGGGACTTTCTTCATCCTTATACATTATAGCAAAATATTGATTAATAAAATCTTTCAATTTTTGCAGTTTTTGTTGGAAAATTCTTGTTTTAACGATACGCTCAAAGAGAGGGCTGGATTTTATTTTGTAAAATCGAAGTTCAAATTTAACTATATCTAATATATCTAAAAATAGTTCTTTGATATCGATGTTTTCCATATTTCTCCTCTTCAATAAGTCTTAATAATTTGTATGCGATACAATTCTAAAAGAATTAACATCTATTTATATTTTTATATTTAAATTCTTAAAAAATTTATTTCTAACTAGCTAACTTTCAGATGTGAGTTTAAAATCTTAAGGGAAAAGTATTATCAGATATAATTGGTTCAAATTGTTTAGTGGGGATTATTGCGCTTTCCCTTAATTTAATTAATTTCTTAAATAATATTGCTTGGGTATGAATTTTAACAATTCTGATTGGAGCGCGAATCATAAAATTCATACTATTACGAGGTTTTTTCCTTAATTGAAGAAATTCTGAGAAGAAACGTGTGGCTCTTTTCTGTGATTTTTTCTTCTCAAAAGAGATAAATCGTTCAGTTATTTTATTAAGATTTGGAGAATCTCGAAAACAATAATAATTTGAAGCTTTTAGTGCCCATTTTATAGCTTCTAACTGATATTTGGTAGGGTTTAGAACTCTTATGAATGAAATAGCAAGAGAGAAAAGAGATATCATTAAATTCATAACAGTACTCCTAAACATTTCTTGTATATTAATGTGAATTTTTGATTTGATCTTTTCTCTTAAATCATCTCCATAGAGTATTGAACTATTTAGTAAAACATTTCCTAATACAATCTTTCGTGGAGCAAAAACAGTGGAAAAGACTTTATTAACGCGAAATATCTTATGAAAGATCGTTTTTTCCCAATATTTTCTTTTAGTTAGAAAATGGCTTACAAATATACCTGTAGTTTGGTTAATAACTCCTAACATTCTTTTAGCGATGTGGTTATTACTATACTCTCTAAAGTTATGCTTTATTTCTAAAGAAATGAAATATTTTTCTATTTCTTTAATATGATGATTAGAGACTCTATCTTTAAAAATAATTAGTAAATCGCAATCGGATATTGTAGATGCTTCTTCTTTAGATAACTGGCTACCAAATAATACAATTGATAAGATTTTGTTAATACCAATTTCTTTATTAATTAACGTAATTATATCTTTAATATATAATGCGGATTGATTGTTGATCCCATAGGTTATTAATTTATCTTTAATTTCTCTATTACTTTCAATGAAGCCAGCGTCTTGCACAATGAATCAATTTATTTTATTAGCTACTAATAGTAAAGTAGGTTTTTTTATGATAAATTATAATACACTTAGGATTGCATAAAAATATAATTAACGGAAATATGAATCTGTACCTTCATCTTCTGGAGGTGGACTTATAAATTGATCAGCTTGTCTTTTAAATGATTCAAAGATACTCTCCATTTCTTTGATTTTTTCATTGAGTTTACTAAAATCCATATCTAAAGAAAAATACTCTTTTAAAAGAGTGACAAGAGCTTTTGAACTGCGAGGATCTAAAGTCATCATTGGCATAGGTAATGTTTCTGCCAGTAAACAAATCCCAGGTGCGTAACCATTTGCTCCAGCCCAAGCTGGTAGAATGCCATTTGCCCCAGAAATGTAACCCCCTTCATATAATTTGGTATTTTTAAATTCAAAGAAACTTTGAACTAATTCTTGATCAGTACCACAAACATATACTAATGGACTTTCATGGACTTGATCAGTAATCATTGCGCCTGTACTAAGGTACATTTTTATTTTTCCCCCAGTTATTTTATCCATTTCTTCGCAAAATACTTTTGAGAACTCAAACACTCCATTCGGACTCTGAGGTTGATAATCTGCTGTCAAAATAAAAAAATCATTTCCATCTTCTTTATCTGCTGATTTGTAATATACTTTGGCAACAGGTATCTCTAATGAACCTTTTTCCACAATTGATTTAGGAGGAAAATCAAAATATTGAATATTTAAAAATTCTCTAGCTTTTAATGATTCTTGGATAGATGAGATTGCCAATTTTGCAACTAAAGCAATTCCTGGCCATCCTATAAGGACAACTGGATCATTAATATCATCCTTTTCCAATTCAAATTTTTTTTCAATATTAATATACATTTTTCTTGAGTGTTAATTTTTAATTTGTTATGTAATAAACGACAAGTTTTCTCCACATTTAGGGCAAAATTTCTTAGGTACAGAAATAAAATGCCCGCAGAATGGACAATAAAACTTCTCTTTCAGGTTGATATTTGGCGTAGAATCTTGTATCTCGGACTTCTCATATAATTCTTGACGTAATGGATATGTTTCTTTATAACTTTCCCTAATTGGATAATATCCTTGTTGATACTGATACTGTAAGTCCTTTTTAGCTTTTAAAGATGAAAATAATGAAGTTAATAAACATATAAATAATGGAGCAAGAATAATTTCAGGATAATTTATAAATAATTCATATAAAATAATTGCACCATAATTTCGTGTTGCGGGATCGTTCCAACTTTCATAATTTGCTATAAAGCTTGCTGAATTAGTATTTAAAATTACATTAGGAATTAAATTGAAAAAGAAACTAATAACAGAAATTAATATTACATTAAATGCAAAAATACCTATTATTTTCCAGAATCCTCCTTTAGCAATTGCGCGTGCTTCTGAAAGAGGGCTTCTGTTGCTTTCTATATTATAAGTAAAAACCAAAAATATGAAAAATACAAATATAAAGATTGCAGGAATGTATAAAATAAACGAACTTAAGGGTAAGCATATCCCTAATATCAGTATTACTAGAAGCATCTTTTTATTAAGTGCGGATTTTAATGCTTCTATAAAGCTTATCTCATCTCTCATGAATATCCTATAGACATATGTGCTAACAGAACACATTGCTATTGATATGATTAAAGCACCTATTAAGTTTTGGAGAAATATTAGTAAATAACTTAAAATTAAAAAAGAAGTCAACAAATTCCATTCACTTGGAGTAAGGGTTAACCCATCATAAAAGTTATCCATTATTGTATTATAGGTTGTTTCAAGAGTGCTTAGATAAAATCTAAAATCAGTTAGTAAAAAAATATCTAAAATTATTAACAAGATTTGAAATAAAGCTAATGGTAAGATAATTGTACTATAAGTTTTAACAAACAATTTAAATCCATCATTTAATATGTCTTTAAAACGTTTATTTGCGAGATTTGCCAATCTTAGTGTATTTGTGTCCATTTTATGGTTAATAATATTTCATTTTTTTTAATATAAGTATAAACAAAAAGATATAATTATATGACTTATTCATTACAATAGAAGGTATTTTTTCAAATAAGTATTACTAATTGTAATTCATTTAGTTTATACGTTCATGATTATTAAAAAAAAAAAGACTCGTCAAATTCCCGGAATAATATCATATTTAGAATTATTTTCATCAAAAAAGTTAGCACTTTCTATCTTTTTTGGAATACCATTCCTTTTAGGATTAGTATCACTTTCATTGAATTATATTTGGATAGGATACTTTGATTTGTTTCATTTCATACGTTTTATTTTTCTTTTCTTATTAACGTCAGGGATTGGTAGTTTGTTTTGCATAATATTTTATTCAAAAAAAGCACCAATCTTAGGGATTCCACCAACTGGTTGGTCTATTCAGATGAATGCTTTTTTTAGCGTTGTCATGGAAATTACATACATTTTTGGTCAAATAGTCTCCTTAATTTTAAGGATTTTTGGAGAAGTATTTTTAATATTTGCAGAAGTATTTCTAATATTAGGGACTATAATCTCTTATATTATTGCTTTTGTTATTTATTTTTCATTCACAACTGCTGGTCGTTCTGGGAATATAATCTTATCTCTTGTGCAACCCATAACCGCAATTTTAGTCTATAGTCTATATTCGGGTCAATTTCATATTGATTTCTTCATACAAGCAATGATAATTTTCGTTATTTGTGTCTTTTTTTTTGCGATTCCTTATAGAAGAGGCTTATTTCGAGTTAGTAATATTTATCAGGAGGTGACTGGAATAGGAGGATATGCTTTTATTCGAGCATTTATTCTTTCTATGCTTACTGATGGCAATGATGATTTAATTGAGCAATTTTTTGATAATGTTGGAATAGAATCTGATATCAAAATCCAATATTTATTAATCAGGAATATTGAATCTAAAAAGATTAAAGGATTATTGGTAATTCCAAATATTCATTTTGGACCTTTCAAGACTTGTGGGTCATCAGATTTACCTGAATATATTTATAAAGAATTTCAAAATATCCCTGGTACTACAGTTTATCACACTACAAATGACCATACATTAAATTTAACCACTCAAGGAAATGTAGATAAAGTGGTTAAAAGAATCAAAAAGGATATTAACGAAATTATTAATAACGAAGAGATCGAATGGGTTTCACAAATAAAAGATTTTACTAGAAAGATTTCTAATTCAGCTAAACTTATTGGTACATTAGTAAAAAATGTTCCAATTGTGTTCATAACCAGGCATCCACTACCTTCTGACGATATTGAACAAGAAGTTGGAGATGATATAAGAAAAGTCGCTTTATCTAACAATTATGACGAAATCGTTATAATAGATTCTCATAATGCAATTATAGGGGATGAAGTACTGATTAAAAAAAATACTATTGAAGCGAATGATTTAATTGATGTTACTAAAAAGTTTATGGAAAGTGAATCAGTTAAAAAAATTCAAAATACTCCAATACTTTATGGTGTCGCAAAAGATTCTTTAGGGGAATTTTCGGAAAATGAAGGGATTGGATTTGGAGGAATGGTAGTTCATTTATTTAAAAACGCAATAACGAAACAAAAAACAGTTTTAGTTCATTTTGATGGGAATAATGCATATGTAGATGTTCGGTCCACTATTTTGAATTTCTTGCAAAATCGAGGAATAGAAAGAGGAGAAATTACTACTTCAGATTCACATTCTGTTGCTCGTCAATTTTCAAATCGAGGTTATTCTCCAATTGGAGATAAAATAAAAGTTGATTTTATTATTGAAAAGATAGAGATGCTAATACAACAAGCTGAAAATGATTTAGAGCCAGTTGAATTTCTTTACAAAGACTCTATTGAAAAAGTTAAGATTTGGGGGAATCCACAATATTTTAATACAATAATCAACACTTTAAGGGCATGCATTAAAGTGTCTCAAAGTTTATTAACTATAAGTTTAATTGCTCCAACTTTCTTATCCTTAATTGTATTAATATTTTTGTATACACTATAAATTCTTCCGGATTAATGAATTTTAAAAAATTCAAACTTTATATAATCAAATCACTTAATTTTTATTTATACTAATAAAATTAAAAAAATAAGCATATGTCGTTAACTCCTATAGATACTGTAAATGGAATATTTTCTCTAATATTTGTAGTAATTTCCATATTCATTGGTTTAATAATACTTACGAGATTTTTTAAATATAAAGAAAGGATATATTTTTTAGTTGGGGCAACGTGGATTTTCATATCTGAACCTTGGTGGCCCTCATCCATCTCTTTTTTAATAGCACTTATTAATGGTGTTGGAATCCCTTCAGGATTATACTTTCTTATTGGAAACGTTTTAGTACCACTTGCGATTGTTCTCTGGTTATTAGCTTTCACAGAATTTTTATATTCAGAAAAAAGAAAGTTATTTCTTTCAATTTTTGCAGTAATAGGTGCTGTCTTCGAGATCTTATTCTTTATTTTCCTTTTTTTGAATCCCAGTTTAATAGGGGAATTGAATGGACCAGTTGATGTAAACTACAAATCTTTTATAATGATCTTCTTAATAATATTCCTTTTAATTGTTGTAATTACTGGGTTTTTATTTGCAAACCTTTCACTGAAATCTAAAGATCCAGAAGTAAAAATAAAAGGAAAATTATTGGTTATCGCATATATTGCTTTTGCGGTCGGAGCATTATTAGACGCATCCGTACCCCTTAATGAACCGACAATAGTTATTATTCGAATAATCTTAATATTGAGTGCGGTATGCTGGTACGGAGGATTCTTACTTCCTAAGTGGATGAAAAAGTTTCTTTTAAAAAGTAGATAATATATTTTTCTCTCAAAGATTTTATTACTTTTTAAAAATGGATATATAGTTAAACTTTAAAGTCTTTTTTAGAGATTTATTATTCTTTCAGTTAATCTTTCAACATTTTCTGTAATGGAATTACCATTTATGGGATAAAAAATTTGATCTCATTGTTTTTAAAATTACTTACCAATTTTTTTGCACTCAAAAAGCCATTAATCACAGTTTTCCAAAATTCTCTTCATACATTATATTTGTAATATGTGGATATTTTGCAGATTCATATTGTTATTTATTGATTTTTCTTTAAACAATCATCAATAGATTGATGAATGAAAATGTTGAGTTCTGAAATAGATAAGCTGGCGAAAGTGACACTAATAGGATATCCCGCTACGGGAAAAACGACATTGGTAAAGCTTTTAGTAAAAAATGAAATCAGTCGATTATATTTTCCTACTCATGGCTTAGATTTAAAAACCATTAAAATTGACGATTATATCTTGAGGGTATGGGATTTAGGAGGTCAGCAGAGCTACCTGAAAACTTATTCTAGAGATTACCTATTGGGATCTGATATCATATTTGTTGTTACCGACTCGACACCTAGAAACGTATTAAATTCGAGAGAATTAATTAATTATGCTTGTCATTTCGTAGGAAGAGATTGCCCAATAATCGCTATTGCAAATAAGCAAGATTTGGTAAAAACAGATGGTAGAATGGATTCTAAAAGAGTTGAGGATATATTACATATCAAAACATATGGATTAACCGCAATCAACCCTTCAGAACGCATGAAATTATTGAATATTATTAAAAAAGAATTAGATAAAGTAGCAATAAGGAGGAGATTAAAAGATTGAATTTTACTGAAAATGAAATTTTTGGAGCTGCATTAATCGGATTTGATATGATTGATGGTCCATTTCTTAAGTGGAAAAAAGAATATGAGAATAAAAAAGATGGTGTTAATTTAGATGATTTTGCGATGAATTTTTATTTAGCATTCCGTGGCGGAAATGAATCAGTTAAAAAGCCGAGAGCAATACTTTATGATAACTTTTATATAGTAGCATTCCCAAGAGATTTAGAGCTTTGCTGCTTATTTATGAAACCAAAAGATGTTGAAAATAACATCAATCAATTAAACAAAATAGCATCTAGAATAATTAGTGAAATGGAGCTTGATGAGGAAGATGATACTACCGCTCAAGATTCTGATGAAAACACAATCGAAGAAATTGAAAGAATTATTCCAAATATACTAAACGGTACCAAGATGACAACCCCAGAATTACGACGTTATTTTAAGCTTTCTAACAGTCAAGTTTGGAAACTTATGTCAGATTTGGAAAGCTCAAAGAAAATCACACGAGCGGGGAAAAAAGGTAGGTCAATACTTTGGACTGCTATATAATTCGAATAATTCATCTTAATTTTATCTGACTCGATGATCCCACTTTCCAATATTTTTAGAGTAGTACCTTGAAAACATAATGTAGCATATATCAGGCAATTCTTTATCTAAATTATTTACTGTAATAAATCTTAATATATGATTAATCAAGAAAATGCCAATAAATTCAATATGATAACTATCGATATTAGTTGAAAGATTATCACCTGAAAATTTAATATCTAAACCATCTTCATTGTTCCATATAATATCGATGAAAATTTGCGGGAAAAATTCTCTTTTAATATGCCATATATTATCTTCTTTCGATACTTTAGCGCCAAGAAATGAGGATAAGTTATCTAGATCTTGATCTTTTAGAAGTTTAAATGGTTCACTTCTTTGTTTTAATACATTTTCCATTAATTGAGTTTTTATATCAAAAGTTTTTTCAAAAGGTTCTTGTCCTCTAATTTTTCTTTCTATGAAATCCATAACAATATCAATAAAGGTGGCAATATCTTCTCCTGGTACCCAAGAAACTCGCAATCCGGAAAAATAAAATTTGAATTCAGCTTCAACAGCATCACCAAACTCATCACCATAATAACTATATGCCAAATGGATATTTACTTCTGGAAACATCTCAATAGAAATTGTCCAGTCTTCACTTAATCCAATGTTTTCAATTTTACCACCTAATTTATTATAGACTATATCTTTCAGGATACCCATATCTAGGTTTAAAAAAAGAGGATATTTCATCTTGCTAATGTCTTCCAGTTCTTTCTCATGTGGACCTCGAACGCCTGTTGCGTCGATCTGTCCTACAGTCCACAAATTTCTTTTTAACATATAAAGTTTAATTAGCACTTTTTTATGAATTTTCCTATAAAAAATCATAGGGTTTGATGAGTTGAGGGGAATAAATTAGAAATGAAAAAAAAAAGTTTTATTATAATATTTAACCAACTTCTGCTGGAATTATTATGCCTTTCCTTTTTAGATCAATTATAGCACTTATTATCTCATCTCTAGAAGCTTTTCGACCCGCTAATGCAAAATTCAATAAACTTGATATAAAGAAAAGCTTCCTCTCTTTTTGAATTTGCTCAGCCACTTCGACTAGAGCTTTTTCTAAACCCTTTAATTTGATAACACCAAAATGTTTTCCAAGTTGAAGAGGATAAACAAGACTGATATTAAAGTGTCTCTCAATTAAATCGTCTGCAGTTCTAAATGCAGTTAATTCTCCTGTAAATTGTTTTAATTCGGGTCCAAATCTCTTCTCAAAGTCTTCTGTGAATAACCATAGATTGTCTTTTAGTTTTTCTGAAGGTGTTCCATCTAATATCAAAGCGACTCTAACATAATCCCCATCAGCTATGACAATTTTGAAATCACCATAATCCATCTCAAATTCTTTCCCTTTAGCAGCGGTAGATCCTTTTTTGATTTCACTCCTAAATTGCGAAATTGCTTGTAAGAATCCAGAGATTAAATCTGAATCTATATCTTCTAGGGAAATTTGCTTATTGAATATTGAAACCCCTACTTCTTTGTGTATAATCATAATGTAAGAGATTTTCACTAAATCATCTAAAATTTTTGCCTCTCCAGCCCAAAACCGTTGCAATTTTGAGTTTCTTATAGTTCTTGCAGTTAACGCTGCTGCAATTACTACAGTACCTATAATAATGTATGGTAAATATGTAAGGAAATTGTCCATAAACAGAATGAACTCATCCACAACTCGAATATATCCCGAGATTACTTCGCCATTAGTATAGAAACCAGATTCAACAAATCTAGCTCGAATTGAGAATCTTTCTCCGGTATTTTGAAATTGTAAAGTGCCAGAAGCTATACCATATTCATTTGATCTCGAAGTTGTCTCATATACTGGAATCCCACTAGGATTTAACACTTCAAATATAATGTCAAAATTTTCAAGTGGTTTTCCTCCATAATCAGTTATTATTACTGAAAAAAACGATGTTCCTTTCATATATTGAGATTTGGGAAGATCTATAAATTCCAAAATTGGAATTAATTTGAAAATCTCATAAGTACCATTTACATCAAATCTAATAGAATGCCATAGTGATGTTACGTTGAATTCAAAAAATCCCTGAGAAAACTCAGCATCATCGATGTCTCCTTCCCAAATACCATTACCAATGCCAGTATCTATTACATCTGTACCAAAGTTTCTTAACATCAAATCAGAGGGAGTTAAGTCATTATTATTTATCCCCAATCCTATCGATGAAGAGATATCTGAGGTAACGGCATTTTGTATATATAAATTTATAGTAAATTCATTAACAGATACAATAAATCCATTGTCGGAACTGCTATTGGTATAATATACTAATACTAATTGTGCTTCATTGTTCCTTGATTCATTTAATACATTCAAAAAGATCCATGTAAAACCAGCATCAAACCGTAAAACTGTAGTCGTTTCATCTTGATGAGCAAACTCTCTGGCTCCACTCATCAATATCCAACTTGCATTATTCTGCTCATCATCAAGAATTTCAAAAGTTTCATTTCCTTTATAGAGAGCTAATGCAGCAATATCTAAATTATCAGGTTTGCTGACATTAGAAGTAATTCGTACGTCCATTTGAGGCACTATAGGATTTGGATATGATGCAATCCAATCGTAATAATCTATATCCCATAAAGAACTTTCAAACTCCTCTAAAACATTATAACTGACAAAATATGATAAATTATCTGTAAGTGCTTGCGCTTGATAGTAATCTTCATCGTTATATTGAAAAGCGTCAATTGATTGATCTCCAAAAAGTGAAGTGCTTCCATTTATAATACCTACATCAGTAGGAAAGTATAACTCTTGGATTAATGGATCGTGCTGCTGAATAGTATCAAGATTTTCTAATTCACCAACTTCTACTTTAAATTGATTAATAGAAAGATTAATATCACTAGATGATAAATATTCGAGCCTAAATTGAAGTGTATTATTTCCAGTAATTGGAGTTGTATCCAGAAAATATAGCAATTGTAATTTTTCATGTGGAGTTCTAACAGAGTAATAAATCATTGTTTCATTTTCCTGTTTGATATTATGTTCAAGAGGGATCCAAGTTTTTGCAGCTACACCTAAATTTCGAATATATAATTGAGACCAGAGTATATCACTTATGTTTGAAAGATTTAACATTAAATAAATATCAAAACTGAAAATATACTTGTAATGGTCATACCACCAGTTTAGGTTTTTTAAGTTCATTAATAGTTGCCTATATGTAAAGGGTGAATTCTTAAGCGGTTTCAAATTAAACGTAAAATCAACAGTAATATTATTAGAATCAGTTACTTTATATCGATCTTCATCAACATATCTAAAAGATTCAAGGTTTCCATCCAATGTTGTGCCACTTTCATTCTGAAATGCTCTTACATCATTGATGGTATAATCATCGAAATAAAAATCAGGAGAAATAGCAAAAGTAGCACCTTCTCCTATGTCATCGGATGAGCTCTCATCAGGATTAAAATATAAAAATTTAGGGCCTCCTCCTAAATGAGTATCATCTTGAGGGATTTTTATTCTGAATGCAAACCAATACTTATTAATTCCAGCATCTGAAGTAAAGTTGGTAGTTTTAATATCCAAGTAAATTGGTCCTGTACCTGAATTCTTAAAATCAAAAACTTCCCAATGAGTAGCGAAACTTATAGGATGTGGTTTTTGCAATAATCCTATTGTTTCATTTGGATTTGGTGTTCCATTGGTATCATTTAAACAATTTACTAACGCAATTTCCCAAGAATTTTCATCTGTAAAAGAAGTTGGATTATTAATATCTTGAAGCAGTATGCTAACATTGTTTACAAATTGGCTTATCTTAACTGCAAATTTTTGATAAATGTATGTTGGACCAGTTCGAGAGCTAAAAATAAACTCAGAAAAATCACTTTCAATACTTCTTGTATAATTAACAGCAGTTATATTTTCGAAAGTCATTTTAGCTTTAGAGATATTATAGTTAGGAATAAAAATACTTGGTTGATTATTCAGATTAGGAAATTCTTGATTGATATAACAATTTTTATTGATGTTTGTAATATTAGTGAAAACCTTACCTGTCCGGTTGATTGCTGATGGAAAAACAGTGAATGCTTCAGAATTTTGATTAATTGTATGATTTTCATTTAAAATTATAGTAAAAAGTGGTAAGCAGAAGTTTATCATTATAAAGAATATAAATAAGGATTTTAGCTTTAAGCATTTCATTTGACTCTTCCTTTTTAATCTATATTTATACATTTATAAAAAATGGCTTGATAAAAAAATGAAATATTATACTTTTAAAATTAGGCTTTCTACTCTGTTAGAAAACTCAAGTATATTTTGATATTACTAAGTGGATTTCATTGATAATCAAAATTATTAAGCACAAACATTTTTAAATATTATATTTCTTAAATTAAACAATCTTTTTATTAATGGACTTTGTATAAATAAAGGTAATAACCATGTGGTTGGTATTAATTGTATGGATAATCGTAATTTTTAGTGCTACTGTCCTTATCAGTCAATATATCAAAGTTTATCAAAGAGAGGACATTGCAATTGCCTTCTATATTTTGTTTATAACAATGTCCCAAATTTTAGCGGCAAAAATTGGTGATTTTAGCATTGGCGCTTATGAAATAACAGCTCCAGTAGCAGTTCTTATATTCCCTTTTACCTTCCAAATTACTGATATGGTAAATGAAAATTTTGGACGAAAAAAAACACATCAGATGATTTTAATTGCCTTTTTTACGCAGATTATTATGTCAATTTTTATCTGGTTTAGCATAGAAATACCTGCAGCTTCTTTTTGGGGATTTGACTGGGGCAGCGACCCTGTAACAGCTCAACAATTTTGGCTAAATTTTCTTGGATCTACACTGAGGATCACTGCTGCATCTTGGATTGCTTTCCTGATAACAGAGAATCTCGATGCTCTATTATTTGCTAAATTTAAAGAATTAACAAAGGGTAAGAATCTATGGTTTAGAAATGTATTTTCCGATATTCCTACACTAGCATTAGATAGTATTATTTTTGTTAGTATCGCATTTGGAGGTTTATTTCCTATTTGGCCAATAATATGGGGTCAAATCTTAACAAAATGGTTTTTTGGAGTTATAGATACGCCTTTCATGTATATATCCCGTGGTATAGTAAGTGGTAAAATTAACCTTTTTGGGGATTTATTCAAAAGATCAATAGAAGACAAATAAAAAATTAAAAAAAAAGATTTATTTATAATGATTTTTATCTTTTCTTTTTTTTTACAACGTATACTAAAGTAATTACTCCTAAGCTAAAAGCTCCAATAATTCCAATTAACTCGTATCCTGGAATAGCAACCCCAGGTGCCTCAAATGTGAATTCATAGATAATATTATCTGCATCATCTTTAATATTATATCCAATCCATGCACCATATGTCTCAGAATAGGTCCAAGTCTCTGTACAATTCTCAAAGTATGGATACGCATTCAAATTAAGATAGTTTACAAGAAAATCTCCTAATTCTGCATGATGAACAACACTATTTCCAAAATTTTCCCATTTATCTTCCCAAACTATAGCTCCTAAGTATTGAGCAACTGAAGTAGGTAGTTGCGCTAAATTTGCTCCAGCTGTTTGCAGTGAAACATTAACATTAATAAAGTAATATGTTAAATAGAAAGCTTGAACAAAGGCAGTTAACTCAGTAGGGTCGTAAAATGACATTACTGCTACATTAGGTCTGTCAGGAGTGGAACTAAATGCACCGGTTGTCCAATTCCAATTATTAGTAACATAAGTTGCAACATCTAATACTCCCAATCCTAAGCCAATTGCACCAGTATCAAATTTTGCACTGAAGTTCACAGCAACTACCAATGATTTAAACCGAGCTCCTACGGTAGTGCAGCCTGTTCCGAAGAATTCTTCAAGTATATCATCCCAATCGGCTCCAAATAAATCTGAGAGAGCAGTATTATTAACGGTTCTTACTTTTAATATTTTTGTTTGTCCAGGAGCTCCATGGAATTGATATGTACCAATTTGCGGAATAACAGTCGGTGTAAATGCTAAGCTTAAGCTAATTATTACTAAAGAAGCAAGTAAAATTTTTGTTTTTTTCATTATTCTCCCATTTTTTATTTTTATATTAACAAGATTTCTGATTAAACTATTATTTAGCGGTTAAATATTTAAATATTTCCAAAATTTAGACTATATTTATCTATAATAGTAATTAATTATGAAAAATAAGTATTTAAAAAAATTTTTAATTTAAATTTTATTTTTAAGCGATAAAATTAATTAATTTAGAATTGGTAACTAAAATTATGCCTTATTTTTCACCAGAAAAAGAATTTGAAATTTTCTACGAAATTTCTGGTAATGTTAGTGGCCCTAAAATGATTTTAATTCATGGCCTTTTTCTGAATAGCGATTGCTGGAAATTTCAATTACCTAAATTTGAACAATCTTTTCACATTCTTAGGTTTGATCTTCGGGGACATGGAAGAACTACCAAACCCAAGAAGCGATTTACAATTCGAAATTATGTAGATGATATGTATGCTTTACTAAAGCATTTAGATTGGGTAAATGATCTTTATTTAGTTGGTCATTCATTAGGTGGCATGATTGCATTAGTCTACGGACTTGAAAACCCTAGTCATGTAAAAAAAATGATTGTAGCTGATAGTTTCTGTTTTATAAGTCAAGAAGCAATTACAGATGTCTTAGGTCGCATTAACAGCAGTAAATTAGAAAAATTTGCTTTAGGTATTAGTATCCGAGGTTTAACTCCTTATAATGAAGAAATTGCTCAATATGTCGCTAGTTTAGTGACAGATCATATGACAAAAAAGGATTGTCTACAAGCAACAGCTGCTTCAGCAGGTTTTAATATTTGTGAAAATTTGAAAAATCTTAAGATACCTATATTAGTTCTTGTTGGAGAAAAAGATATAACCACGCCAGTATGGGCTAGTGAAATGATTCATGAATGGTTACCTCAATCAGAATTAATAATTATTCCAGATGCGGGACATTTAATTATATTCGATCATTCAGAACAATTTAATGATCTTGCTTTATCATTTTGGAAAAAGTAAAAAAATTATTAATTTTTCATCCCCATTTAATTACTCCTGCATTCCATGCCCAGCCAATTCCAGCAGCAGTAAGAACAACAATATCGCCCTTCTTTATCTTTCCGCTTCCTAAACCGAGTTCTAATGAGATTATACCATCATTTTGACCATTATGACCTATCTCTTCAAAATATGTTGCATTTTTATATGGATCTACTCCAACTTCTTTTGCTACATACTCAAAAGCACTCCTTTTCATGTGTAACAGTGCTAAATAACCAATATCTTTTCTGGTATAACCAGATTGATGTAGAGCATCATCGATTACTTTAACAAATGCATTCATTGAAAATTTGTCTAATCTTTGTTTTAAACCCTCAGGATCAGGAACGTCCAAATAAATTAAATCATTATCAATTGCTTCCTTCGATATTGGTTGAATCGTTCCACCAGCGGGTACATAAACATCATCAGCAAATCTACCATCCGAAATAGCAGAAATTCCTAAAATTTCATTTATCTTGTAATTGCTTCTTAATACAGCAGCAGCTCCACTAGCTGCAAGACTGATCATAAATCTGGAATTTTGATTTTTATAATTGATTAAATCAGAATT
>JBHLLJ010000065.1:0-18458 GCA_048885705.1 Candidatus Hermodarchaeota archaeon
CTCGAAATGGAAGAAAAAGAAGATAAATTTATAGAATTAGCAACTTTAGATCGGCTAATAGAAAAAATCAAGACTGATTTTGAATTCAAATCATATAAGGAATTACAAATTGAAGCTATGCCAGTAAGAATGATAAAGAGGAGGGTTATAGACTATAATTTTAACAAGTTTCCTATTTCAATACCTGGTTTAAAGGTTTTTATAGAAGCTAATAACCTAAAGAAAGATCTCATTTATAAAATCGAAACTGCTCTTGAAGAAAAAATCGATTATGATCAATTTGAGACAAAAATCCTTGATTTTTTAAAATTTACCTTAATTAAGAGATTCAAAGAAAATCCAAATGATTTCATCTACTTCTTACAAAGTATCAATGAATGTGGATTTGATGATATAATTTATACCTTGAAGAAATATGGAGTTTACAATATTCTACATCTTTTAAATGTTGATGAAGATCTTACGGCTAAAGTAAAGCAAAATATGGTTAGGTACAATATAAAAAAGTTAGACATTATATCTTTAAATGATAATAAACAAAATTTGATTTATATGGCTAAGAAGGCAATTTCCGAAGGTAATTTTCAATATATCAAAGAGTTTATTGAAAGATCTGAAATAGACTCCGAATTTGATTTGATTGAAGTTTTAATCGAAGATACAAATAAACATCAAAGTTTGTTAAGAATTTTAGAAGAAAAAGCAACAATAAATACCAATACCTTGCGACAGTACATTAGAAAAAAGCAAATTATTGATAAAGTCTTTTTAAATGAATTAAAATTAAAAAATTATTCTCACATATTATTTATTTTAGAATTTGAAGAGATTTTGAATAGATTAGCAAGAGATATTTTCTTTTACATTTTATCCAAGATTCTAAGGCAACTTAGTAGAATAATAGAAGTATACTCTAAAGTTTCTAATGATAGATCATTATATCTTCTAGCTTTAAAAAAAATTGATGGGACAACAGATTCAGAAGAGTGGATTAAAATAAAACTTGAAGAGTTAATAATAAAACGATTAAATAAGAGACAAGAAGAACTTGTTATTATATTTAATGCAAACAATCAACCTTTTCTAGTTAATGGATTTATATTGGCAAGGTTGATGGAAATATCGTTAAATGAAGCGGTTGATGAATTAAAAAATAATAAAAGTTTAATTTATCAAGATGTAGCTGAATTAAAGTTAAAATCTGATATAATATCTCCAATTTCATATTGTATTGGCTACGATATGATCAAAAGATTTGAAGATTTTGAAGAAAGTCGTAAAGCAGAAGTAGAACATATAATTGAATCTAAAGAGAAAATAAAAGAGGAAAAAGCCAAAAAGATCCGAGAAGTACAAGAATTAAGTACCCTAAATTGGATTGAACGCAGAATTACAAGTTCTTTAATGAGAATTAATAGTCCTGGTATTAATCCAAATCAATTATACTGGCAAGAAAAGGATACAAAAATAGCTACTGATAATATTAAACTTCATAGTGAATTAAGGGGAGACCCCATTGAGTTAATCTCAGAATTTTTTAATTTTGCTATAGAAAAAATAAGGAATTTTGGTTCAGAGATTAAATTACCTGATTATGGAAAAATTAAAGAGATAGTAAATGATATTACTGAAAAGACTTTAATGAACAGACTTAAAGTGGCTCCTTCGTCAGAACAAAAGAAAGATTTACTCGATGGGGAACGCTATGAAATTAGTAATCAAGTAGCTATAAAAGTCGGTAAGTTCCTTGATAAAGCATTGTATACTAAATTTAAAAGTAAAAAATAGTATCTTTAGTAAGTTTTTTTTAGGTGTTTTCTTCTTATTTAACATATTATTTTAAAAATTATTCTTGAAATGAAAAAGATATTAAAATATTCTTTCCTTACTTTACTAAAATTAATATAAATATTACACTCTTATGGCTTCCGTATTTTCATGGATTAAAAAAGAAATTGGATATATTGTAAGTTCCTTTCCGCAAATAATTAAAGCATTATTTCTTGTTATTCTGGCATCAAGTGGTTTGGTATGTGCTATCTTTTTAAGATATTTAGGTTATAATGGTACAATCATTTCATTTGTTAGTATTATTGTCGAACTTATATCAATCGTTTTGTGTTATTTCCTTTTACGTGGATATTTAAAGACCGAAGAAAAAATTGAAGCTTCTAAATCCAAAGATAAGAAACTTTAGTTATAGAGTAGGTTAAATAAAGTTCTCCCAAGGTCGCTCTTCGATATTTTGTGAGAGCAAATAGTCTTTTATCTCTTCCTTCAAAATATTTGGATCATATTCCCATGCTCCCCGTTTATTGAAAGAAACGCATCTAACTTTTCTAAGACTTAGTTTTGACTTAACTAAAAAGCCATACATAGCAACTTGAGGGAGAGATAGCAGAAAATTTCCTTCTGGTTTATAATCAATCACTTTAACTATATCATTTTCAATTTGAATTAAATCAATATGACCTGTAATTGCCATGTCATGTTTTCTATCCCAGATAGGAACTTCTATCGCAACAGCATCTTTATCCTTGAGCAAAATGTTTTTCAAAATCGGTTCATGGCCAGGAACCCCTGAGATATTGTTTTCTTGAAAATTTTCAAAGACTTTTTGAGCATACTTTGGTAATTTTGATTCAGAATCATAATATCGAATTTTACCTGATCTTATTAGATTTTTACTATAACTTCTAACAAAAGCCGATTTGATTCCTCTGATTTTAAATTGAGACACTCTGGGGAATTCTCTTGAATTAAATAAATTATTAGGGATTATTCCTTCATAAATTTTTTTAAAATGGTCCTTAAGTCTATTTAATTCTTCTCGATTTGAAATTATTTGAGAGTATTTTTCTTTGTGATGCTCCTTATTCCAATTAAAGGAATAAGGAATATTTTGATGAATAAACGTCTTTATCTTAAGTTTATACAATTCGAATACTCTCTTTTAATTATCCAAATCTCACTAATATAGTTAATATAAATCCTAAATTAAATTAAAGAATTTCACTTATTAAAAACAATATGTTAACAATTTATTAATTTATTAATTCTACATCCTTGCTTTCTCCCGACATTATTTACGGATTAAAAATCGAATATTAAGACTTTCATACCAAAAATTCTTCTAAATATGCCAAACTTTTAAATATATTATGGGTAATATTTTAACGAAGATTAAGATTTGAATTGTGTTTAATTAATATTTTAAGCCTAAACATTTTAGAAAGAGGTAAAATATAACAGGATTTTTATGAATAATCTGAATTTGGACTTTTTGATTTCTACTCCGAGAGAAATAATAATAAAAAATGTTAACCACATATTCACTAATCTGTTAAATGAGATACATAATTATCTTGGTTTAGAAGCGATCAATCAAAATTTAAAAATTATTATTAAAGATCCACTGAAAGAACGTTCAGAGAAATTCTTCAGTCTTGGTGTAAGAAGAAAGTTGAAAATAAATCAACCTCTGATTGAACTTTCAAAAAAAATATTAAAATTTATACGAATTATTTTATTGAGAGAAGCTTACTTATGTTTTGTGCCCGATACTTTAAAAAAGAAGGACATTATTCAAATAGTGGTTCTTGAAGTAATTGAAAATGATCTCTCCAGATTAGAGGAAATGGGGGAATGGAAAAAATTAGTTCGAATTAATATTGTCAATTATAATTTCCTATCATCTCAATTTGATAAGCTAAATAAATTTTTTAAACTTGAAGCCACTGAAAAGACCCAGAGTCCTACACAATTCTTTTTTGAGTTTATTCGCAGAAATGTTTCTTTGATTCAAGATATGATGGAAAATTTTTACGATGTCATATTTGAAGAATTTATATATAAGACATCAAAATCTCTTTTTAACGATGAAATTATCGAAACCATAAGGATACTCGTTAAAATTTTTTATCACGTTAAATTTTTTAAAAATTATAGTGATTATGAATACTATTTTGACGATTTTATTGAAAAAGGGATTATTTCTACCAATTTAAGCAAAAGAAAATTTAAAGAAAATCTCCATTGGATTAATAATTATACGATTGTATCTCCATCATATCGAAATAACTGGCATAAAGTGAATACCGCTTTGTTAATTTCTTTTCTCAAATTCAACCCTATTTTGAACAGGTCGGACATTTACGACGTTTTAAAAACTATCCCTTTTTTACATAATCCTATTTTTTCAAGAAAAGGATTTTCTGAGGAAATTTATTGCATATTTGTAATCCCGGCAGTGTATCTAAAAGATTTAATTAACTTTATTGAAAATTTGCATAATTCCAATTATATCGTTAATAAAAAGTGTTATCTTTGGGAATATCAAGAGAATTTTTTAAATTTGAACTACTTTAGAGAATATTTTAAGGATTTACGGAAAGTTATTAATCCGAATCATAAAGAGTACGACACAAGATTTGAAATTAAATGTTCAAATCTATATGGTGAACCTCATAAGGCAATTAATATGAGTTTGTTTGATTGGCTAATTTTCGAAAAAGTTTCACATGCTAGTGTTACTGGCTTTACTTTCGAACGAAAAGCTGAAACGCTTCACTTAATTAAAGATGAACTACTAAATCATATTGTAAGTGAGAAAGAATTAATATCGGATTTAAAAACGTCTCTAAATATATTTAATAAGTCCCCAGATTTAAAAAGTGAAATCTTAGAATTTTTGGATCAAAATAAGAGATTTGGATTTTTTTATATAGAACAAAATACTCAGAAACTAATATTGTATTTAGACTTAATTGAAAATCTCATCGAAAAACAACCTGAAATAAAAAATATTTATACTCTGGAAGAATCTCTGAAAAATAAAAACTTCTATCGACTGATTGAAGAAAATATGTTACTTAAAAGTAAAGAAATAAAAAAGATCATATATAGAGATTATATTCCAATTATTTTAAAATCGAAAAATGAATTTCAGGCTTTAAAAAAAAAAGTTTCTAATTTTTATAATTTTTTTGAAGCATGTAAAAATTTAAAAATTTATAATCTCAATTCAATGATGGAAATCATTTCTAATGAGGAATTACCTAAAAAAATTTATTATATAAAAGAAAAAAAACTACGGGAATCATTTGAACAATTCCAACCCTACAAAATTACTAATAAACAGATTGATTCCAGTTTTAAGCGGTTTCTGAAGGCCCAATTAATTACTCCAGAACTCATTAATACTATAGTTACAAGTTCTTTTGCAAAATATCATCCGGTTATATTATTGAAAGACTCTCCAACTGTTAAAAAGAAGGTGGATAATCTACTGAAATATTTCCCAAGAGTATTGGTTTACAGAATGAAGAATTTATTTTTTGATGAAAATGTTATACTATTATTTACATTTTTCATGAATATTAAGGAAAAAGGATTGTTTTGCTCAATTATATATAATATTTTCCAAGGAGATCTGTTATATTTTAAAAGATATTTCACAAGTGGTATACAACCTACATTGTTAATTAAGGAATTCTATGATTTTGATAGAAATGAGTTCTTTTATACAAAAGATTTGTTTGAACAGAGTTTTTTTTATATAAAAAAAGTATGGGGAGATTATATCAAGCCAAACAAAGAATTTAAAACAACTAAGCAAGAAAAATTTTGGTCAAAAGAAAAAAATGTCATCAAATTAGTACAATCCGTAGCCAAACGCATTTCATATGAACAGTCTGAATTTGCCATCGAAAAAATAAATGACTTGATTAAATTTAATGATACTCTCAAAAAAAATCTTCTTGATTCCCAAAAGTTTAAGAGTGTTAAACAAACTCGTTTTTTCAAAACTTATATTAAATCAATAAAAATTTTACCAAATTTCCAAGCTTTTGGGCTAAATCAATACTTTTTATATTTTCGCCCTTCAAATATTAATGAAATAGATTTTAAACATATCTTAATTAATTCTTTTCAATCAATTAAATATCCCGCGATAGCAGATGATGTTAATTCTTTTTTGATTAAATACATCTTTCCTAAGGATAACCCTAATTTGAAACATCTTAACTGGTATATTAAAACAAAACTAATAATACAAGAGTATTGCCTATTTACAATAAAGAGCATTTACCAAATTCTTAATTTTAATTACAACCTAAGCTCTAATGGTTGGAATTATGATTCAAATCGATTTAAAATCTATATGCAAAATATACTTTTTAATCCAGATTATAAAGTTGGATTTTCTAAAGTAAGACAATTAAACATAGAAGATTCTATCGAACAAAATTTATTTGATCCTAGTTCTGAATATTTTCAGGCATTATTAGAAATATATAATTGGAAATCAATCGATATAAAATCATTTTTAGGTACACAAAAGCATTCAATTATTCAGAATATCACAAAATTGATCACTGAAAATTTTATATTTCCCTATATCTCACTAAAAAATTTAGAGTTTCAAGAAAAAATCTATTTCATTTTGCCTAATGTAAAAAAGGAATTAAATTCTATTCTTATTAAGATTTTTAACTTCTTTAATTACGGTTTTATTTATGAAATACAAGGAGAATTTTATATTTATAACTTTAATAAAAAAATTAAGTTCGAAAACGGTTTGATGATAAAATTAAATATGCCACAGTGCGAACTTGACGAATTCTTTAAATTGTTTGACTTATTATTTAAATATTTTGAAATCAATAATTATATAATTTTAACAGATTTGGTTAATGGAAATAATCTTTTAAGAGAAATTTATGGAGATTTGAATTTCCTGAATTCATATAATCCCCTACTCAATCTTAAATGGAATGATAAGGATAAAATCTGGATGAACCATAAACTGTATACTGAAAAATTTGAGAAAGTTTATCCTGATCTTTTCTATGGAGTAAAAAGTTAATAGATATGTAAAATGAAGTAAAGTAATTTTTTGGATTTTTAATCTAATTTATCAATCATTGGTTTTTAGAAGAGTATATTTTTTTGTGAGGTTTAAAAAAATGAAATTAGATATATCAATATGCCAGGTTCAATTGAAGGTAGCCCTTAATGTTATGTCAATATAAGACATTAACATTCTATTTCTCTTTTTTATATTTGAAAACATAAAATTATATTTCTTCTAATACCATTACAATTACTTATAGAATTTAAATTTTTAAACTAACACATACTTAAAATTGACTAAATTTCTTTATTTTAATTGTATAATTAGATGAAAAAAGAAAAGCAATAGATAAGGATGTAAGAGAAATAACAATATAGATTAATATATCCATAGATAAAAATTGAGACAAACATGTTCCGAGGGGTAAAAGTGTAATACTTGCTAAATTAGAGGATAATGCCATAATCCAATACTTAAGATTCTCATGTTTTCCAGTTCTGGAAATCTGTAGAAAAATACTCGTATATAATACTATAAATAACCCACCAAGAAGGTTGATAAATGAATATGTAAATAAGAGAATCAAAATGTTTGAAAATAGTAGTAAACCTAAACAAAATATATAAATTAAAGTTAAATATACAATAGTTTGTAATAAATTTTTGATTTGAACAATATGCATATCTTTTTTAATATCTATAATGTTGAGAAATTTCTTCGCTAAATGAAAACCTATTATATTAAAAATGGTAAAAATAACATAAAAATCCGAATATAAAGAAAAACCTTCATCTCCAAATCGAGAGAAAATGTATGAACTAAAAGGGTAAGCAATTAACTTATCACTCCATAGAAAGAAATTAGCTAAAAATATAAATGTAATTGTTAAAGGTGAAAAAATCTTAAAATTAATCTGATTTTGAAAAAGATTTATTGAACCTTCTTGATTTAATCCTTTGGTGGAAATTTTTCTCATAAAAATGAAAATTAATAATAAGGGGGAAGTCAACAACCATCCTACTACAAAGAAAATATTCCAAAAATTTATAGAATTAATTTCTTTAACACAAAATTTGAAAAGAAATGAAACAAGTAAAATCCCTATAGATGAGCAGGTATTGATTAAAATAATTAGATTTCTTTCGCTTTTTTTATCCGGCGTCTCTAAAAGCAGTTTCGACATTCCTGTTCTAATTACTGCCTGGCTAATCAGAAAAAGAACTAAGAAAATGGCATAACTGATAAGATACTGATTATATATTACAAACACGAAGAAACTTAAAGATAAGGTAAAACTAAAGGATATAATTATTTTATTCTTATATTTTGAAAATCTGTCAAAAAATAGTCCGAAAGCAGGGAAAGAAAACAAAACAAGATAGGATAAGCTCTGTATTAAAGATAAACTCGATCTATCTACATTTAAAACATCGAAATGAAACAAAGGGATATATACGAGGACGTAAATTTGAATCAAACTAATAATGAAATAAACTAAGGAAAAGACAACGTAATTATTTTTTCTATTTTTAATTTTCTTTGCCTTTTCTTGTTTATTTTCCTTCACAGAATTTTTCTCTAACTTTTCATGAGTAAGCATATCATTTTATCTCTTAATACCTAATTAAACCAATTGAAAAATTGAGATTGAGCGAGTCTTTTTTTGTGTTGGAGTTTAAAAAGATGATTTTGGATAAAATTTCATGAAATTAATTAAATGTCCTAATTGTAGATTATGTATAGATTTGGAAATTTTAGTTGAAATAGATCTATGTCCGATGTGTGGTATGCCTTTCGATTATTCCATTGAAAAGAATCTTGTTAATATCGATAATAAGTGCTAAATTTAAAGATATTTAAGAAAACTTTTAATAAGTAAATACCTTTCATATCTTTTTTCAAGAAATCTATATAATAATAAGTACCAGTACTTAATAATTTTAAAATTCATTTAATTTTTCTATATTCAATTCAATTTCTATTATAATTTAAAATAGAGAAAATAGTCAGGTTTTTTTATGTCTCAAATCAAAACCTTCGAGAGAATTATAAGATCTACCGCAAACATAACAAGAATTGTATTTCGAATCTAAATGTATGAAATTCCTACAGGATGGGCATTTAATATAAATAGTTTTATGGAAATACATAAAAAATAATCTAAAGTTTTGTATTTAAATTATAACATAAATCCCTATGTTAACGAAATTTGATAGTTCATAATAAAGTTTAAACATCATTTTAGATAATTTAATAAGTATAGGACATTAAATCCTTAAGAAAAGGGCCTATAGCCTAGCCTGGATTGGGCGTCGGACTTCTAATCCGAAAGTCGCAGGTTCGAATCCTGCTAGGCCCGCACATTATATTAAAGCTTTTATTTTTAGATCTAAAACAACTAATTCGGATTTAGGTGAATAATGCTTTACAATCTTAGATTTAAAAATAGACTCGATCTCCCAATTATGAGCGCTTAATTCATCTTCAAAGTTCTTTAAGCTTTTTTCTATTGGATTTGGTTTTTCTGAGAATTGATAAAAATGTAATATGCCACCAGATTCTTTCATTAAGAAGCAGGCAGCATCGATAAATTTGATTGAAGTTTCTGGTAAATTCATAATAATCCTATTTGCCCCATGTATTAAAGATTTCCCTAATTGGTTTTTAGGTTCAAGAAGATCTTTGATATCAAGATTAATTGGGAAAATTTCACCCTTAAGCTTATTTAAGTTAACATTTTCTCTCAAATAGTTATATGCATCAGGATTTACATCAAAGGCATAAATTTTAACTTTTTTAATTTTCGCGATTTGGATTGAGAATGTCCCGACTCCAGCAAACATGTCTATAATTAACTCATTCTCCTTTATCCCGCTTGTTGCAACCCTTCGTCGTTCAAAAACCAATCTTGGAGTAAAATATGTATTCTTAATATTAAGCTTGAAAATACAGTCATTTTCTTTATGAACTGTTTCAGGACTATCCTCACCGCATAAAAGTGCTAATTCTTTTAAGCGATATTTTCCTTTTATTTCGCTTTGCTTCTCATAAACGGTTTTGACATTTTTATTTACTTCTACTATTGCTTTAGCAATTTTATCCTTGAAATCCAGATATTTTTGTTCATTTAATTGATCAAAATTATCAAACTCGACTATTGCGATATGCCCAATAATATCATATGATTTTGGAATTAGATCCAAATATTCATCTGGAATTCTACCTTCTAAGGCTTCTTGAAGTGTTCTAGGCTTATAATTTTCATTAGGTATTCCTTCTTTGGAAATAATTTCGAAATTAATTTGTTTTTCTATAATATTTTTCGTTTTGCGGAGAAGTTCTTGATCATTTATGATTGGATATAATATATAATCATTTTCATATAAGATTTTAAATTTGTGGTTTACAATTTGAGTATTTTTAAGAATTTTTTTTATGAAATTAATAAACTGCTGCCCATCTTTCTTGTTCAATTTAATATATAGCAATTCTAGATTGTTATTGCTTCCCATCTAACTCATTTAATTCAAATATTATTAATAATTTTTTACCTGGAACTTTTAGCTTTTCAATTAATTTGGGATCAATCTCGTTTGAAGATTTTGTACAATTAATTAATATGGTCCTGTTGCAAATATAATTACTTTTACGGAATACAATATCTTTTTTATCCAGTAATCTTAACTTCTTATTTCCGAAACCATAGAAAGAATCTTGTAGATTATCTACTTTTAACGTAACTTTTACTTTTTTTCCATCATTAATTTGTTGTTTTAAATTGGAACTTAAATCAAAACAAGCTTTTGTAGCGTTAATCCCTATTATGCAATTCCCTTTCTTTGTTAAAGATTTAGCTTTTGTGAGTTCTATGGTTGTTTTATGAGTGCTTAAGATATTTTCATGGCCAAAAGCATAAATCTTGTCTAGAATTGTTATTTAATCACCTTTAAAGAAATTAATGAGGGACTCCACTTCTTTAAATGTTGCAATCTGTAATTTATATTTAGATTTTAATTTATCAGCTAACTTTTTTAATATTTTATCATTAGAAAATTGAATATTTTCATAAAATTGATTAATAAAATCCTCAGGAATCAATATTCCACATTTTAAATAAAATTGGGAATAATTCTTAAAATAAAGATCTGTTTTTTGCTCGAGATTCTTATTTATCACATCATTTTCACTTGATAAACGAATAGATTCATATTGTCCCATAGGAAAAGATGAGCTAAGTTCTAACGGAATGATTCCATAAATGCCTGAGAAAAATACTATATGAAGAAATTTTCGGGGGATTGTTGAGTTATTATTAATTTCTTCTAACCAAATTCTAATACTTGGAGATTTTTCGCCCTTGATATCCAATTCAGGTAAAATTATTAAATACTTTGCATCCTCGGGTACTCGATAATTGTTCATTAATTTTGATTCATAGCGATAAATCAAAGGTCTTTCGACGCTCTCTGGAGATGAATATAATCTGCCATGCGTTTTATATAGTTTCTCGTGAGTTTCAAATAAAGGTAAATGTGCTTTAATCAATTTTGATGCTTCAACTAAAGTAGGGTGATTTCGAATCCTATGTTCAACAAGCTCCCATAAATTGCCTTCTTTAATAGCTTGCCTTACTGTTTTTAATTCTGAAAATGATAAGTATAAATTATGTTTAGCTAATAGTTCAGTCCGTAAAGTTTCTTCAAAATTTAAAACTTCTTTTGGGGTGTAATCACAGCAGATTGGACAGTGGCATGGGAATTCTTCTAATTCATCTAATTTCCTTGTTCCTGTAGATAAAGTGAAATATCTGTTTTCTTTCGCAAATAAGATATATGCTGCGGAATCCATTAGGTCGCACCCACATGCAACAGCTAAAGAAAAGAATTGAGGTAAGCCTAACCCGAACATATGAATTGGTTTATTCCATTCTATTTCTTTTTTCACATTCAGAAGAATCTTAATTACTAAATC
Organism: Candidatus Hermodarchaeota archaeon; assembly: GCA_048885705.1. Classification (GTDB taxonomy): domain Archaea; phylum Asgardarchaeota; class Lokiarchaeia; order Sigyniarchaeales; family SOKP01; genus Loki-b32. Next base: position 11,828 of record JBHLLJ010000065.1, read on the forward strand.
AAATCTATAACTCAAAAGTGATTTAACTAACCCTCCTATTGCATAAACTCCAAAATCCAGTTTACTCATTTCAATAGTGCTTCTTTTCAATAAATCATCATATTTTGCTCCATGAATTGGTCCAAACCAATGACAAGAATCTTTTGTTCTTCGATAAATGTTGTCCTGAGCTCTTTCAATTGTTATTTCAACTTTCCTTTTAGCCATGTCATAATCATCATCTGGTTGGACGGGTTCATCTAAGATCACAGCAAAATCTGTAGCAATATCCTCTTGGAATTTTTCGATAACTGCTGCCTGGATGGCTAATTTATCTTTATTATACATATATTTTTGAAATGCTCCACTATCTGTGGCTGTTATTCCATCAAAATTTAAATGTGAGTGTAATCCTTTGCTTAAGACCTCATCTCGAATTTGAGTATTCTGATAGATAATATATGCATTTGTAAACACACATTGAGCTCCAATCTTCTTCAGATCCGAAGTTGAAATGGTATTTTTATATGGATGAACTACGGGAAATAAGTTTGGAGTGATCATTTGTTTGTTATTTATAGTTAATTTACCAATTCTACCTAAAGCGTCAAAATCAGAGACTTCCCATTTCAATTTCTACACCTTATTTAAAATAAATAGTTAATCAAAAAATTCTTCTAGACGGTTTTCTTGGAATAGTTTTTCCAGCCAATCTATTTTCCCTATAAAATAATTTTTTCCATCTTTTTTCCCGAGTACTATATCTACAATAATTTTAGCTATTGTATTAATACTGAGATTTGACGTGTTAATTTCAAAAAGTGGAAATTTTGTTTGTTTTTCGATAAAATAATTCACACAATTACCTAAAATTTCTGCTTGAATATTTTCAATAATTTTTTTTGAAGTATAATTTTTTTTTTTTAATCTTTTATACAATTCATCCGGATCACATCTTAAAATAAATACATAATCAATAAATGTTTCTGGAATAATATCAGAGAAATGACTTTCTATTATGAGAAATGGTGGATTAGCTTGTTTAATCTTTTCAATTATTTTTAAGACATAAGGCAGGAAGATTTCAAAATCTACAACGTAGGTTTTACGTTCTTCATCATATTGAAATGAGAACTGATCAGAAATTACTAAATCATTTAAAGATAGCATTTTAGCTTGTAAGATGTTAGAGATTTCTTTTGCTACTGAAGTTTTCCCACAACCTGGGGTTCCGGAGATTATAATATTTTTCATTTCTAAGTTTATTATAGCATAAGATAATTAAAAAAATAAATGAATATACTTGAAATTAATACAAGTTAAAAATAATGGGAAAGGGGGGCTTCGAACCCCCGACCTCACGGTTATCAGCCGTGCGCTATACCAGGCTAAGCCACTCTCCCTTAACAGGAATGTTCCCAGTATGAAAATCTATATTTTAAAAAACGGTTATTAACGATTAAATTTAATAAATCGTATTTAAAAAATTTTTTGACCTAAAATATAATAGATAAAACGTTATATTTTATAATAATTAGCAATGCCTAAAATTTTAAATTATTCAATAATAGGTTTAGAGGACTATACTATTAGCTTTGAGAGTTATTGTTCTCTATGCGAAATTCAAAAATACTGTAAATTTGGTTCAGATGAACCTTTTTCTATTAAAATTGGATGTGGCGATTTAAATCGCGCAAAAGAAAAAGTAAAATTTGAACAACTTCAAAGATTACAAAAAACTGAAGATGTTTCAGTTCCATATGAAGAGCTAGTTAAAAAAGTAAAAATAAATCTGCAAAACATTATTTCTCAAATATGGAAAGGAAAAATTAAAGCTCAAAAAGAGGAAATTAGATGTTTAGACTCTAGGAAGATTGATCCAATGTTAGTTGCCCAACAAGGACAAGATTGGTGGCAAGACTTTAATGCAACAATAAAAGTTATTAATGAAGAGTGTGAAAAAATCACTTAAAATTATAAAAAAGATTTTGTAGACTTTAAATATGCAATATTAAATATTATTATGTTATGGTTTTGTATCGACAAATCCTAAAGAACTTACTCTTTACTGATGATGTTGTTAATGACATAATAGCAGGACTTGAAAATTTCTGTATTGCATTCAATAATTTCTTTTTAATTTTATGCAAATATCTGAAATTTATTTTTGTTTTTATTATTTTAAGTATTGGAATTCTAACACTATTAAGACTAAGAGGTGTTTATCGGCAATCTAGATTAGTTAGCAAAGATAAACAAGATGACCAATTTATGAAACCAAGATTAATCCTAGGATGTTCCTATATTGTTCTAGCTTTCGGAATTTTATTTAATTATATCACATATTTTTTAATTTGGATTTTGGATCCTCTGCCTGATAGACTAATCTATAACTTTATTGCTTTTAGTGGGATTGATCCATATTATTTAAATGGAATTATGGATATCAGCGCTTCGGAATTTCCCCATGAAATAACTATTTACTATTGTTTCTCTTTTGTATCTCTGATGGGTTTGCTACAGATATTATTAAGTCTATGGTATTTAATTAATAACAATCGATTGATTAACAATCCAAGTAAGGCTTTTTGTATTTTAATTTCTGGTATAATGCAATGTATTTTATTTGGTTTTAATTCAAGTCTTCCATTATTCTTATAGCCATTAAAATTAGAAAAAATGTCCTAAAAATTCGGAATACACTCAGATTCTGAGCGAAACATTTATATAATATATTTATATTTATATTATTTGCATCAAAGAATATATTAGATTTTCAGTCACTATAGTTTTTCAATCTCAAAACAATATTTTAGTCGGTACAAGGGTTAAAGTTTACTTGGAAAATTTCAACAATCGGATATTTGGAATTCTTATAATTTTAAAAATAAAGTTGGGTTGATATTATGGAAGTTGAATCAGATTTAAGTAATTTATCAAACTTATGCCCTGAATGTGGGGGCAAGATTATTTTACTTCATGAAAAGGGTGAGACTGTCTGTGGACAGTGTGGTTTAGTTATAAGTGAGCGAATTGTTGATATTTCACATAGTGGAAAAAGAGCTTTTACAAAACAAGAAAAAGAAAGTAGAGAGAGAACGGGATCTCCGATTTCAATTTTATTACCCGATATGGGATTAAGCACAATTATAGACAAGGCTAATATTAAAAGTCCTGATTTGAAAAGAGCTGCTAAATGGAATTCACGTATGACTTGGGATAAAAGGAATATGTTGATTGCTACAACTGAATTAAAGAGGATTGGAAGTAACCTAAACTTACCCAATCATGTTAAAAAAGCAGCAATAAGATTATATATAGAGGCATTTAAAAAGAAACTTCTCCGTGGGAGATCAATTAATGGAATGGTAGCTGCTTGTTTATATTTTGCGTGTAGAGAAAGAAAAATTCCACGAACTTTACAAGAGATTTTAGAGCAAACATCTATAAGTGCGAAGAATGTCAGAAGATGTTATAGAACTCTAATTAGAGAATTAAATTTAAAAGCACCTTCTACAGATCCTATTTCTCTTATTCCTAGATTTATAGCAGAATTAGAATTAGATGCCGATGCAGAAAACGCAACAATAAAGATTTTGCACAGTTTCACATCTAAATTTTCTACAAGCGGAAAAGATCCTAAAGGGTTATGTGCAGGAGCCTTGTATTTAGTATGCAAAAAGAAAGATAAAAAAGTGTCACAGAAGGATATTGCCAACCTTGTGGGTGTCACTGAAGTAACGCTTCGGTCCAGATATAAGGAACTTGTAAAAATGTTAAATATTATGGTTTAAACTAATTTTAACATATTTTTTTTATTCTTCTTTTTTTAACATGATTTTTATAAAATCTGGTAACGTTAGTAGGTAGCTTTGAGCATTGGGTAAGTGTTCTTTGATTTTAATGAATAATTGAGAATAATTTTCAGCTTTTTCCTTTTGTTTAAGCACATCATTACGACTTTGTTCTCTTACTGGTTCAACCGGAATCCCCCTCATTACTGCACGAGCAGGAATAGTTAATCCTGGAGGAACTTGACTTTTATCTAGAATAATCACCCCTTCTCCTATTGAGGCCTCATCGTATATTAGTGTTCCTTCTTTTATTTGGACATAATCTTCTAAAAAACATCCCATAAGTGTAACTCCTGATTCAATAATACAATATCTACCAATATTTATCGAACTTTTTTGAGAGCGGGTAAACATCATAACACCATCAAAGATAGTTGTGTATTCTCCGATATTAATTGGAGAGTTTTCTGCACGAATGATTGATCCTGGCCAGATTATAACATTATCATTTACACTTACATCTCCTATAAGTGTGGCCATTGGTGATACATAGCTTTTTGGACTAATATTTGGTTTTTTTCCATTATATTCTATTATAGGCATAAAATCTCCAGTAAATATTTCATAAAAATAACGTATAATTGTTAGTATTTAAATTCAATTTATTTCTTAAAAAATTTAAATTTTTATTTAATCCATTTAGGTATAGGTTTTAATTGGATCTTTTGAGTCAAAAAATAAAAATTCGACTTGAGGAAATTCTAAACTCAAAATATTGCTTAATTTTTTCATTGCAAGAATTTCATTTTTATAATGTGATATTTCTATTAGATTTAGACCAAGATCCCTTGCTAAGATAGCTTCAAAATAATTTATTTTTCCTGAAATATAACAATCACATCGAATATTTACTATTTTTTTAATAAGTTTAATATTTGATATATCTCCTCCAATAATACATATTTTTGTTATTGTTCTTCCAAGATCTCCGACAAATGGGACTGATTTCAGATTTAAATTTCTTTTTATTCTCTTAATTAAATCTTCTAAGGTGAATGGTGCTTGTTCGTTTGGATAGTTTAATATTGAGCAGATTCTACCAATTGGAACTCTTTTTCCGTTATTATTTTTAATTTCTAGAACATCCTCTAATTTTAAAAAAAGAACATTAACTAAGGTATCTGAAACACCTCCTTCTGCTGCGATAAATGTAGAATTTAGTATAAATATCGAAATTGGGTATTTAGAAAGTAAGAATAATTTATCCATTATGTCTTGATTAAATTTATTTATGGGGTTGTTAATTAAGCTATGGTGGGATATTATTAACCCAACCTTATTCTTTAAGGCAAAATGAATCGCTTCTAGGGTTAAATCTATTGTTAACATAACTTTTTTTATAATTTTATTATTTCTAAGCCTGTCAAGATGTAATCCATAAGTCTCAGAGTTTAATCTAAAAGCTTTTGGAGATAACTTATTTGTTAGTAAATCTTTTAATTCTTGATATTGCATTATAAAAACCCAGTTCAAATGCAAATAGCAAAAATCTAAATACTTTAATATGATAAAACTCAGTAAAGAATTTTTAATTTAAATTTAAAATATATAAATTAATTTGAAAATAACTTAACTGAAAGAAGGTTTGAAAAATATGAAACATAATGATTGTATATTTTGCAAAATAGTGGAAAGAGAAATTTCTTCTAAAATTATATTTGAAAATGATTTTACTATAGCTTTTTTAGATAACGCTCCAATTTCTAATGGGCATACTATTATTGTACCAAAAAATCACTACTCAAATTTAGAAGATATATCTGAAGATGAACTTAGTGAAGTATTTAAAGTAACCAAGAAACTAGCAATAAGAATTCATAAAAATTTACAAGTTGATGGATATAATATACTTCAAAATAATTTTATTGCTGCTGGGCAAGTAATAAAACATTTTCACGTTCATATAATTCCTAGAAGTTATGATGATAAAAAATTCCAAATTACAATACCTAAAGTTCAAGTCTCAGAAGAAAAACTTGAAGAAATTTTTAAAATTTTAAGAGCCTAGATCTATAATTTCAATTCTAATTTAAAATTGGTTTAGTTTTTAAAAAAAAATATAGAATAAAATTAGAAATGAGTATTAAAAACCTTATTACAAAATTTCGTTTCAAAATAAAAAAATTCTTCTCCGATGAATATGGAGGGAACCTTATTGAGTATGCTCTATTGGTTGGATTTGCTCTATTCATATTCTTTATTATTGTGGGTGTTGTAACTTCACTGCTAGATTGGACCGTAGGATTGTCAAATGACTTTTTTAATTTATTCGGATGATTTTATGCATTTCTACTAAATAAATAGAACTAATTCAATTATAGCTTAATTATTTTATTATCAATAAGCTTAAAATCATATTTTTCCCCCCATTCATTTAGATGATCTATAACAAATTCATGATCTAATTTTAAGTGATCAATGAACACATTAAATGGAATTTTATCCGCTGTTTTTAAATATTTTATAATCCTATTATTAAGATCCTCTTTATCTGGTATTAATTCTTTCTTTTTCCTCGTTCTTAATTTATCCAAAAGTGGATCATTTTTACTATCATTAAAAAAATATTCTACTATATTACTTATTACTTGTGCTTTTGTAGCTCCAAATACGTCTACTAATTCTTCAATTAATTTCATATAACTTTTATTCAGGGTGACAGTTGTTCGTGTTGTCTCAGTCATTTTATTAGTGAAAATAAGTAATTCTACAATATGTAAAGAAAAATATTCATTTATAAATCTTATGCTAATTGATGATAATAATGCATAAATAAGCATCATTTATATATTACTAGA
>JBHLLJ010000066.1:0-18394 GCA_048885705.1 Candidatus Hermodarchaeota archaeon
GCTTTAGCAAAAACAGGCGTAATATTTAACCAACCTAATCGTTATGGGGTGATGGTATATCGAATATTACCAATGCATAGGCAATTTGAATATATTTTCATGAAAACCCTTGAAAAAACAGAGGAAAATTATAAGATCGCACAATTATTCCATAAGCTTAATGAAGAACAAAGTGTTGTTATCCAATCTGATTATGATAAAATAAGTTCAGAGTTAGAACGAATGCCCCCCTTAGATCGTACAGTCCCGATATTAGAAAATTTAGACACAGGTGAAGAAATTAACATTATCGTGGAAGAAGAACTACAAATCCCAACAGAACAAATACTACAGACTCAAAAAATTAGAGAATTAATTGAAAAGTACGATGATATTGCTGTAGGACATTGTTATTGTCGTCAGCATCAAGAATTTTTAAATAATCCTTGTAAGCAGATCGAACTTACACCAAGTTGTATGACTTTAGGTAAATCTGCAAGGCATACTTCTAATCATGGTTTCTCGAAATTGGTATCTAAGGAAGAAGCATTGAAAATTCTAAAAAAGTGTGAAGACGCGGGGTTGGTCCATAAAGCGTATCATCTATACGGTGATATAGGCAAGGAAGAAGTAGCCATTTGTAATTGCTGTAAATGTTGTTGTTTAAATGCAAGAGATTGTTTGATTTATCCTGTAGTTAATGCGACTAATTACTTGTCTTACATTGATGAAGATTTATGTATAGGATGTGGTACATGTGTAGATATTTGCTATAACAAAGCTATTGAATTAAATGATGACAATAAAGCAGAAAGAATAGAACAATACTGTGTTGGATGTGGTGTTTGTGCTTATCATTGTCCTGAAAATGCTATTTCTATGATTGAAGGTCCGAGACTAGTTAGGATGATTCCTCCAAGGAAAAATATAAAAATGTAATTTGATTTTTCTTTTCAATAAATTTATTCAACTATAGCATAAGCATTTCCAAGAACCACAGCTCTATCTGTTTTTACTTGAATAAGATAACGTCCGTTATCTTTCCAACCCTCTGTAGTTAAAATTTCTCCAGGATATACTTCACTCGTAAATCGTGCTTGAAATTCTTTGAATCGTTCCACATTCCCATTACAAGCACCATAAATTATAGCACGTGTTGCAAAACCATATGTGCATAAACCATGGAGAATTGGGCCCTTAAATCGACCACTCCTACTGGCAAACTCAGGGTCTATGTGTAAAGGGTTTAAATCACCGTTTAGTCTATACAAAGCAGCTTGATTTTCAGTAGTTGCATAGGAGATACTAAAATCAGGATCTACGCCTTCAGGAGGATTCAATGGTTCAGTTTTAGGACCGGGATCTCCTCCAAAACCTCCACCTTTAAGGTAAAAAAATACCCATTTAGTGTCGAATACAGGTTCACCTCCTATCTTCTGCCCTGAAACTTTCATATGAATCACAGCAGCTTTTCCTTTATCAAAAATATTCTCAACTTCTGCTTGGCAAATTATTTCATCCAATGAAGAAAAAGATCTGTAAAGCTTAATTGATTGTTCCCCATGAACAAAATGAGAGAAATCTATTTTACCTAACCTATTAAGCTGAAGACCAGCTCCACCTACTATACAAGCATAACTTGGGAAAACTGTTAATCCTCCAGAATATCCCTCATACAAAAACTGTAACTCATCAACCTGAGCCCCAATACCTAAAGCATAAAGCACTACATCTTTCCAATTATATTTAAAAGTTACCTCAGGAAACTTTTTTCCGATAACATCAAGATTTAATCCTGACAAAAAGATATTCACCTTTAACAAAATAATTTATTTATTTTTATATTGAATATCAATTTTTTATTTTAAATAAATCCACTTCTCTTCAAACTATCAACAAAAAACTCCATTTGTCTCTCTAGAAAATCGATATTTCCATATTTGATAATCTTAGATTTGGGTGTGAAGATTTCATGAAACTTGAGAGCTAAATAATTGAATGAAGGATTTTCTTTATACCACTTAATAATTGAATTTTTTGTAGCAAAATGTAATTCTTCCATTGTGTTTATTATTTGTTCGAAATCGTCATCTGTCCAAACACCATAATGGGCTAATGAGATTGAATTCAATTCATTTCTCATATTTCTAAGTCTTTGAAATGTCTTTAATAATTCGGATTCATGAAAATCTGGTGGCATAAAAGTAGGTTGGAAATAATATATACTAGATTTATCGATAATTGCATCACCGGTAAATATATTCCTATTTTTTTCATCAAATAGAGCAATAGAATCCATCGTATGACCAAAAAAGTTAAGTGCTTTTAATTCTAAACCATTTAAATCTATAACTTGATTATCTTTTAAGGGTATGACACCCTCTATTGGTTCTGTTTCTGCTGCAAATACGTCATTAAGGTTACCTGGATTCTTTAAATTCTCAATTGCATTTTCCGATGCTAAGACTTCAATCTCTATGTTCTTTATTAGTTTTTGTAATTCATGAACACCCTCTATATGATCAAAATGAGAATGTGTAAGCAATATTTTATGTATAGGATAAATATTAAACTCTTTCAACTTTTCAATAATTTTGGGTACTGCTTCTTTTTCAGAGGCATCAATCATCATTCGAATGCCATTATTTTCAATAATATAAATTGATAAATTTCCCTTTCCTCCAAATAAATATCCATCAATTAACCAAGTATTCTCGTTAAATTTTCCTTCTTTATTTATAAAGACCATTAAAATTCCCTCTTCTTAGATTTACCAGAATTAATTAGTGAAATGTTAAAGATAAAAAAAATTTAATATAAAGTTGATTTTAAACAGCTAGATTTTCAATTACAGTTGCTAGTCCTTGTCCGCCCCCAACGCACGCATTTGCAACACCAAATCTCGCTTTCTTATCTTTCAAAACTCTTGCAAGTGTTCCAGTAAGTCTAATCATTGTTGACCCTAATGGATGGCCAATTGCTGTTGATCCACCCATAATGTTAACTTTTTCTTCTGGAATATTGAATTTATCCATACAATTCAAAGCAACTATGCAGAAAGCCTCATTTATTTCCCAATAATCGATCTCTTCTGCAGATAAACCGGCATGATCTAAAGCTTTACGTGTAGCTGGAACTGGTCCTCTTCCCATAACTCTGGGATCTACTCCTGCCCAACCAATTGAGACTATACGTGCCATTGGTTCTAATCTTCTCCTTTTTGCCTCTTCAGCATCCATTAGAATTGCTGCTGTAGCCCCTGCATTTAAAGGAGAGGAATTTCCAGCTGTTATTACACCTTCTTCAGTTCCTTCTCGATCTATATATCCTTGCTTACCGCCATTTTTTTCTAAATAGAATGGTGTAGATATTCTACGTAAACCTGCAACTACTTCTAAAGTAGATTTTCTCGCTGCCATATCTCTATCAACCATCATTGACTCATTGACATTCCCTTCAACGTGTCCTTCAATAGGTATAATTTCACCTTTAAACCATCCTGCTTCTTGGTTTTTAACAGTTAAATTATGACTCCTTACACCAAACTTGTCCATATCTTCCTTTGTGAATCGTGGTACTTCTTCTTCATATAATCTCTGTGCAGTTTGTAACATATTTGTTGAATTCATTATATCAATTCCTGGAGAATAAAACTTACTTTTGTTACTTGTAAATCGCTCCCATTCGGGTGCAATTCCGATTCTCCGGACTCGAGTCATATGTTCAAAACCAGTTGCTAGTGCACATTTGGTATTTCCTGTCATAATTTCCATAGTTAATACATGCATTCCAGCACCAGCAGAAGCACATTGTTTATCTATAAAGAATGAAGAAACTTTATTTGGGAAACCTGTTAAATAGAGAGGAATTTTTCCCCCATAAGTCCAATTTTCTAATACACCTGAAGCTACTCCTATAGAGATTTCTTCAATATCTTCTTTAGTAATCCCTTTGTCCATTAATTTCCCATCGAAAAAATTCATTAATAATCGCGTAAGTAGTTCATCACCTCTAATCTCCCCAAAGACGTCTCTTTCCGGTTGTTCTGGTCTGGAACGAGAAAATGCCGTTCGAGCATAATCAATTAACCATACTTCTTTTAAGTTCAAATTATTATCACTGCTACTTTATAATATTTTTGTTTTAAAAACCTTCTATTCTTTTAAAATTTATTGAGTTACAAAATAAAAAATAATCAAAAAAAAAGAAAGTTTAATTATTATTTTCCCTGAAACTTAGGAGTCCTTTTTTCAAGAAATGCTGAAACTCCCTCAGCAACATCCTTACTTCGTGAATTTATTGCATAACCCATCTGTTCAAATTGTAAGCCAACATTTAAGGGTATTTGAGTTCCATAATCTATGCTTTTTTTAATCAAAAATAAACTGTTTGTAGCAGCATTTCCTAACCAAGAGGCTCGTTCATGAACGAAATCCTCAAAATTATCATCATCAACTACAAACGATATAACTCCCCACTCGAACATATCTTCAGCAGTGTAATGTTCACCAAAAAACATCATTCTTTTTACTCTCATCTTACCAAGATTTCTTATAAGTCGTTGAGTGCCCCCATTAGCAGGAAAAATACCACGTTGGATTTCAGGAAAACCAAAGGTTGATCTTTTAGAAGCAATAGATATATCGCATACTAATACTAATTCAAATCCCCCACCTAAAGCATATCCATCAATAGCTGCTATTATAGGTTTTGGAAATGCTTCAATTAAGTTATAATATTTATGTCGTATATACATTGCATGACTTTGATGCCTTAAATTTTCTGGATCAAGATTGGAACTACCTCTTGCAGCTAAATCAGCTCCTGCAGAGAATGCAGGCTTTTTAGTAAATTCCTTAGTCCCTCGCAAAACTACACATCGGATGCTTTGATCTACTTCCATAGATTCTAAAGCTTCAGCTATTTCTCGTAATGTTTGATTTTGAAGTGCATTCAATCTGTCAGGGCGGTTAATTGAAATAACAGCATAATTGTCTTCTTCTACTTTTTCAATTTGAATATGTTCAAACATTTTACAATCCTCTTTTCAGAATTATAATTTTAAATTTTTCTGTAAATTAATTTAATGAATGACTGTTTAAGAATTGCTGTAAAAGACTTTTTTTAAATTAATTAGGATTTTAATTTAGGTATTAAAATAATCGAAGGTTCAATTTTTTTAATGAATTTAAAACCCTTTGCATCAATCTTTCCACCATATTTTTTTTTTAAATCATCTAAAAGCCCTGCATCAAGAGCATACATAGGACAAGCTTCAACACATATTGTTTGCTGACCTTGATCCAAACGTTCGACACAAAAATTACATTTTTGCATCTTTGCATTTTCTTCTGGACCAAATTGCGGAATATCATAAGGACAAGCTTTCAAACATTTAGAACCGCATTGTTCTTTGCCAATGCAAATTTCATTATCTACAATAACAATTCCATCTTTCTTTCTTTTAATGATAGCACTTACAGGGCAAGCTTTGATGCATGATGGTTCCTTACAATGATAACAGGAATAAGAATAGTATGCAAGGAAAAGTTGTGGGAATTTTCCCTCTTCCACCTTTTTTATTTGTCTCCAAGAACTTAGACCCGCAGCAATATTGTACCAATCTTTACACGCCACAGAACAAGTGTAGCAACCAGTACATCTTGTTTGGTCAAAATAAAAACCTATTTGCTTAATAAGTCTCCCTCCTATTAAATTTTTGGAAATAGTTCAACTTCAACTAAATTACTATTCATAGGAAACGCACCTCCAGGAGAATAATCATCTTTGGTTAATACATTTGCGCAACCCCCTAAATCAACACCTTCTTTATTAGGATTGTACCAAGCTCCTTGATAAACGCAAATTACACCAGGCATTATTCTTTCTGTGACCTTTGCAGGAATTCTAATTCTACCTCGATCATTATAAACATCTACTAAATCTCCATCATTTATATTCCTTTTGGATGAATCAATTGGATTAATCCATACTGTGTGTGGTTCTATCTCATCCAACCAAGGAATATTGTGTAATGTAGAATGCGTTCTTCTTTTATTATGAGGAGTAATTAATTGTAGAGGGTATTTTTTAGCCTTTGGAGAGTCATAATGTTCGTCATGACTGAGAAATTTTGGAATAGGAGGCATTAATGGATTGTTTTTTTCTGCAATATGCTCACAATAAATTTCAATTTTTCCTGATAATGTAGGAAAAGGATTATTATCTGGATCCTCAATTTGTTCTTTAAAGGCAACAAAATTCTCTTCCACCTTGACCTTAAAATACCCATCCTTTCTAAATTTATTATAATTTTTGATCTCTTTGCGAGGAGCTGTTAATAACCTTAAAATTTGATCCTCCGATAAATATAAAATACTTTCTGTAATGCCTAGTTTTTTAGAAAGTTCTCTACATATTTCTAGATCAGATTTTGATTCGTATAGAGAATCAATAGCTTTATTTAAATAGATATAATAAGGTGCTCCAAGCCAAGGTACTGCAACATCATTTCGTTCCATAAAAGTATTTACTGGTAAAACTATATCTGCTAACTGAGCAGTTGGAGTCATAAATTGTTCGAATATTACTATAAATTCAAGAGATTTTAACGCTTTTATGCCTTTATTAACATTACTAAACTGGTTTAAGCGATTTGTTCCGGCGATATATGCCATTTTAATATCAGCAGGATATCCTCCTTTACGACCCCGTAGAATAGCATTATAATAATCATTATAGTGAATTCGAGTATTTGCAGGGTTGGTTCCTCCCTTTAATTTATATAAACTATCTTCACGTGGTTCAGCATTAAAATCAATAGGGTTATCTTGAAGTCTCAACTTTTTAGGCTTTTTATCATCTTTTTTAACTGGCCCTATTTCTTTCTTGCTACCTGTTATAATTCTCTCACGACTATAATATGCTCTCATGAAACCAGAAGCATATCCTCCATTTATACCTATATTGCCCGTTATAGCACATAATACATTTGCTGCCCTTGAATATTGCTCACCAAACATAGTTCTTGCTGGCCCCCATCCAGCAATAAGCACTGCAGGTTTTTTTGTTGCGTATTCTCGTGCTAGATTAGAAATTATTGTTGCTGGTACTTTTGTAATCCTTTCAGCCCATTCTGGTGTTTTAGGTTCGCTATCCTCAATACCCAACACATAATCTTTGTATTTATTAAAACCAACAGTATATTTATCGATAAAAGCTTGATTATGCAAATTTTCGGTAATAATAACATAAGCCATAGCAATAAGCATAGCAGTATCAGTTCCAGGACGAATTGGAATCCACTCTTCTGCTAAAACAGCTGCAGAATCTGTAAATATGGGATCTATAGCAATAATTTTTATTCCCTTTTCTCTTGCTTTAGCTAATATTAAAGCTGTACCAGGATCCCATATTGTATTTGCTGGATTCCAACCCCACATTATTATAAGCTTAGAATTAAGTAAATCTTCTCGTGCGTTACCACTCATAATTGTACCATAGGTTGCCATAGAAGCAAATAGAGCTCCTTCATAAGAAGGTGCACCCCACATTCTAGTATATCCTCCAATTTGATGAAGCATTAAAGCATGTGGTACAATTCCATGGAGCATTCCTTGATTGCCACCACCTGGAACAAGTAAAATCGCAGAATTCCCGAATTTTTTTTTAATCTCTTGAATTTTAGAAGCGACTTCATCTATAGCATCATCCCAAGATATTCTTTCAAATATCCCTTCTCCACGCTCTCCAATACGACGTAAAGGATACTTAAGTCTTTCATCAGAATAAACTCTTTGCCTATATGCCCTTCCCCGTAAGCAAGCTCTTAATTGTGGCTCCTCTCCATTATCAGTTTCTAATCTTATAATTTTTCCATTTTTTATATGAGCTCTTAGAACGCAACGACCACCACAATCGTGGCAGCAACCGGTTTTAATTATCTGAATTTCATTCTCATTTGTTTCGATATTAAATTCAACTATCCATTTTATTATAAACTAAATCTTAATTAGAAAAATAAACGGTGTTTAAATATTTTTTATGAAATGCATCAGTGAAAGTTTGGTCACTATTTTATCTATTAACAAAGAGAGAAAATAGGGAAGAATGCATGTTATGAATAATTTCCACACGCTATTATTAAGATTCTCTTCTCATTTCTCTCTTATTTAGCAGATCTACTATTTTATCAATAGATCTGTTCATTTAATTTAATCTAATTTTAACTGTATATTTCTTCTAAAACTTAAGATAAAAGATTTATTAATGTATAATGTATATTTATAAATTAAATTTATATTAAATAATCAATGATGATATAAATGGTAAATGTTAAGAACATCGTAATGCTAGGTTTTGGTGATATGGGTAAAGGAATTGCCCAAGTTTGCTTAATGGCAGGATATAATGTCACAGCTGTTGATTTAAATGATGAAATAATTGGAAAGGGTGTGGATTATATAAAGACGGGATTTGAGAAGTTAGAATCGAAGGGTTTGTTGCCTGAAGGTTCAATGACGGCAGATTATTTAACAAAATTAAAAACATCTAAAAATGTCAACGAAGTTGTTAAGGATGCAGATTTAGTGATTGAAGCAGTTGTAGAAAAATTAGATGTAAAGCAAAAGCTTTGCAAAAATGTTATTGAAAACTCACCTGATCACTGTATTTTTGCCTCAAACACTTCTTCAATAAGTATTTCTGAGATTGCTGAGAAATGTAATAAGCCTGAAAATGTAATAGGAATGCATTTCTTCAATCCAGCTCCTTTAATGCGGCTTATTGAAGTTATTAAGGGTAGTAAGAGTTCTGATGAATCTATGGACATGGGAGTCGAAGTTGCGAAATCATTACCATGCTTAAGAGGAGAAAGATATGTTGCTCGTGTATTGAAAGATAGACCGGGGTTTATCGTTAATCGTGTACTTGCCCCTCGAAATATCTATTCTAATTACATTATTGATTTAGCCTATGAGAATAATATTCCTTGGGAACAAGTAGACGCAGATTTAACTATACCAAATGCTCCAATGTCTGCGTTAACATTATCAGATTTTACGGGACGCGATATAGCTTATGATGCTGGTCTTTATTATAGCGAAAAACTTTCACCAGATTTTAAACCAGGGAAAGTTTTAATTATGCAAAAAGAAAAGGGGACTCTAGGTAAAAAAACTGGACAAGGATTTTATGATTGGTCAAAAGGAAGACCTCAACCTGATCTCTCTAAAAAAGCGGGACTTGTTGATCGTGAGATTTTTAATGCAATTAATGCGAATGAAGGATGTAGAATCTTAGAGGAAGGCGTTGTCTCGAGTTGGAAGGTAATTGATGATGCTATATTAGCAGGTATGAATTTTCAAGGGCCAATGGAATATGCTACTAAAAATTATGAGCGATTAGCCAATCTTTTAGAGGAAACTGCTAAAAAATTAGGTAAAACTTACCTAAAACCGTGCGATTTACTTAAATCTGGAAAATTTGTAGATATGATTTAATGTAAATTTTAAACAATTCTTTATTTTAAATTAAAAATTATAATAAAAACTCAAAGGAATGAATCAAATGATAGAAACTAATATTACTAAAATGTTTGGTATAAAATACCCGATATTTAATGCACCAATGGGTCCCTTTTTTACACGCGATTTAGCTCTTGCGGTATGTGAAGCAGGAGGTTTAGGTGTTTTATCGAATGTTAACATAGTAGGAACAGATCCCGTTAAGGAGCATATTTCAAGCTTAGAATATATGATTGAACATACAGATAATCCTTTTGGTCTCAATATCCTAACTTCTCGCAATAATCGAGGTGTTAGAGAAATGGTTAGAAAATTACCGAAGATTGTCATGGAGAATCCAAAAATGAGGGAGCAATGTCTATATTGGCTAACTTCTGCAGGATCCTCAAAGATACTTCCTGAATCTAAATCATTCCAAGAATTAAGGAAAAATTCAGAAGTTAAACACTTTCATGTAGCACCTGCTGTATGGCTTGCGCAGAAATGCGTAGATGCTGGTGTAGATGGAATAGTAGTTACAGGCACCGAAGGAGGAGGTCATCAATCCTATGAAAGAGTCACTACCCTCGTTTTACTACAGCAAATTAATAAAAACTTCCCAAATTTACCAAAAGTAGCATGTGGAGGGTTTGCTACGGGAGAAGCATTGGTAGCGGCACTTTCATTAGGCGCAGGAGCAATAGCTATGGGTTCTCGATTTATTGCTTCAAAACAAAGTGAATTTCATGAAAAGTATAAAGCGTTAATTCCACCAGGGAAACCACAAGATACAGGACTTTTCACAGGAGCATTTGGACCAATTCGTCTGTTCAAAAACCAATATGCTTTATCACATCCAGCTCCCAGTTCTAAGGAGGAAATGATAGCTTATGAAGAATCTATAACTCCTGAACAAAGAGTACATGATTTAGGCGCTTACGATAGAGTCTATAATGGAGATATTGAGACTGGAGCTGTATTACTAGGTCAATCAATTGGTATTATTGATAGCATTGATGATGTTACCGATATTATTGAAGGAATAATGAAGCAAGCGGAAACAATTATTCGAAATAACTATTCTATGTTAAAATAACAATCAAAAACTTCTTCTTAGAAGAAATTTTTTTTTTTTGAATGAATAATTTACCTTTTAATATACTTATTATATTTAAATCCCATAACTTAATAATTACTTATTTCTTAATTTAATATGTATTTGAAAAATCAATTTTCTTATTTATAATTTGTAATTAAGACTGATTTAAGATGAGTGTAAAAGTAAAGAAAAATAAAACTCGAAATCGTTCTCCAGAAAAGAAAGCAGCACAATTTGAACGAATTTTAAAGGCAGGTAAAGCTTTATTTTTAGAAAAAGGGAGAGATGGTTTTAGTTTACGAGGATTGGCAAAAATTCTTGGTATGAATCAAAATAATTTATATAATTACGTAGAAAGTAAGAGAGAATTATGGATTGCTATTCGAAGTAAATTTTTTAAGCAATACAGAGAGGAAAATATCGAAATTATTAAAAATCATAAGTCTTCAACAGTAAATCTTTTAAGGAAGGTATTTGAAAATTTTTTAGATTTTGCTGAACGGGATCATGGGGCTTTTAGCATGATGCATCTTATTGAGGCACCAGCTTCTGATAAAATGGGCCCATTCGAAACTGAATATCGAAAATTTAATTTTTTAAAAGGTACTGCAAGAGTTATCCAGAATGGAATTAATGATGGAGAAATTAAAGAATCTAATGCCGGAATTCTTTCTTTTTATACATACAGTTTACTTTTGGGGGCTGCTATTGTAGAAAGGCATATGAGAATAATCGAGCAAAGTGAAAACTTTAATGGTAATCTTGCAAGTGAAATTATCCAGTTTGGTCAGTCAGATTTTTCTAGAGAAGATTTCAGGAATTTTATTTTAAATGAATTAGAAAATTCATTAACAAATTCATCTTCAATTCAGAAAGAGTCTGAAAGTTAATAATTTAGGTGATCTCTTTAAACCCAATTAATAAATTTAAAACTTTCAAATATGATGCTGCACCATTTTTCTTTTATTTGGAAGTTTTTCCTCCTGATCTTACAAGTTTTGAATCAAAGCGAGATATAGCACTATTAAAAAAGACTCTCACTAACCCAATTATGCCTCTCCCGATGAGAGTGGATCGTGTATTTAATGGGGAACAATCTCTTTTAATTCGCCCCAGAGAACTGATCCCTTTTTCTGTAATGGATGATCTGAATGCTATAATTAACACTTCCAAGTTTATTCAATATGGAGTTGAACAATTGATTAATTTCACAGAAATTCGAGCGTATGAGAAATTTTTTCTTTCTCTTAAAATCCAAAAAGCAAAAAATTGGTGGGATTCTACAAAATTCTTATACACTAAGCTATTAGATCTTGAGAATGATTTCACAGCATTCTTAAAGTTATATATTGAGAATGTATTGAAAGCAAAATTAAATAATGAAGATCTAGTAACTGCAGCTACTAAATACTGTAAAAGTATTCAAAAAATTTGTGAAAAAAGAATAAATGAAAACTCAATATTAATTGAAACAAAACGCCATCAAAGTCAGGGGAAATTGTATGTTAAAAAAATTGGAAAATACCTTAAAAAAATGAAAAGAATAGAAAAGGTGGAAATTCATCCTGAACTCATAGATCTAGAAATATATGATCTATCTAAAATAGGATTTACAAATGATATAGAAAAACTAGATGCAACTTTAGAAAGTTTAAAGCCAAAAATGTTAAAGTATATTCCAATTCTTTTTTATGATGATTTACTTGAATGCATGCTCCAAAATGTGAAAAAAATAGATGATGGAGATGAGAATATCTTAGATCCTTCATTTTTAATTGATAATAATATAATAACTTTACATGATTCTAAGGAATTAGAGAATCTTAGAATTCATGACTCTTCATGGTTTACTAGTTTTGAGGAACTTAATCTGGAATCAATAATTCAATCAATAAGTACTACTATACAAGAGTTTATTAAAAAAAAGGCAGAGAGTCTTAAAAAAGAGTTAAATCCATCTTACTCATCACCTCCAAATAGCTCTAGTTAAGGTGTACTTTATTTAACTCGTTAATAAATAATCTTAAAAAAAGGATTAAATATCTTTATTTTAAGGAAATATAAGAAGAGTCTTACAAAAGAGTCAATGCTATACAAGAAAGAAAGACCAGCTATTCTGATGCTTCAAGACGGTCGTTATTTTCAAGGAAATGGTTTTGGTGCGACGAAAAAAGTAGGTGGAGAAATAGTTTTTACAACAATTACCGGAGCTGGTTATAATGAAACTTTAACTGATCCTTCATATCATGGTCAAATTGTTGTTATGACTCATCCTCTTGTCGGAAATTATGGAGTTCCAGGTTGGGAAAAAGATGAATATGGAATTCACAGACATTTTGAATCTGATTCAATTAAAGTAAGTGGATATATTGTTAACGAATCTTGTAAAAATCCAAGCCATTATGAAAGTGTTAAAACACTGAACGAATTTCTTCTTGAAGAAGATGTTCCTGGAATTGAATGGATTGACACTAGAGCTTTAACGAAAATTTTAAGAGAAGAGGGTGTTCAAGTTGGATTACTTGCTGTTTATAGGCCAGGGGAAAAACCTAATATAAACGAATTGAAAGAACAAGTTAAAAAAGTACAAGATCCAAACCTAAGACATTTAGCAAGTGAAGTTTCAACTAAAGAGGTTAAAAGATTTACACCTAGTAAACCAAAAGGGAAAGTGATTATCTTAGATTTAGGAGTTAAAAATAATATTCTTAGGAATTTTATAATTAGAGGGATTGAAGTCATTTTGGTACCTTTTAATTTCAATTATGATCAAATAATGAGATATAATCCAGATGGGGTGTTAATTTCTAACGGACCAGGCGATCCTGCAATATATGAAAGTGCGATAGAAGTTACAAGAAATTTGATTGAAAATAATATACCAACAATGGGAATATGTTTGGGTAATCAAATTTTAGGTTTAGCTGCTGGAGGCTTTTCCTATAAATTGAAGTATGGTCATAGAGGGGGAAACAAAACAGTTATAAACCCAGAAACTCATCAGTGTTATATTACATCTCAGAATCATGGATTCTGTGTTAAAGATTTTGAGAAGGGTGGATTTAAGGAATTTTTAAAAAATATTGATGATGATTCGAATGAAGGGTTAATTCACAAGGATAAACCAATGTTTGCTGTCCAATTTCATCCAGAAGCATCACCTGGCCCATTGGATTCCATTTATCTGTTTGATAAATTCATTGAATTGATGGGGTTATAATTTAATGCCATTAGATAAAACGATTAAAAAATGCTTAATTTTAGGTTCCGGCGGAATTCGTATTGGACAAGCTGGGGAATTTGATTATTCTGGTAGTCAAGTATTGAAAGCAGTTAAAGAAGAAGGGATTGAGACCATTTTAATAAATCCAAATATTGCGACTATCCAAACAGACCCAGAATTATCAGATAAAGTGTATCTATTACCAATTAACATTAAATATGTAGAGGAGGTAATAAAGAAAGAAAAACCAGATGGTATTTTGTTAGCATTTGGAGGTCAAACAGCTTTAAATGTTGGTGTTGAATTGAAGGAAGCAGGAATCTTAGAAATATATAACCTGAGAGTATTAGGGACTCCAATTGAAGCTATTGAAGCTACAGAAGATAGAGATTTATTTGTTAAAGCAATGGAAAAATCAAATGTTAAAGTATGTAAAAGTAGGGCAGTAAATTCTTATACTGAAGCTTTAAAAGCAGTTAAAGAGATTGGATTTCCATGTATGATACGAGTAGCTTACACTTTAGGTGGAAGGGGATCTGGTATTGTTGATAATATGAAAGAATTCGAAAGGATGGCAAAAAAAGGATTAGCTCAATCAAGAATAAATCAGATTTTAATTGAAGAAAGTATATGGGGTTGGAAAGAGATAGAATATGAAGTTGTTAGAGACTCTGAAGATAACTGCTTTATTAATTGTAATATGGAAAATTTTGATCCAGTTGGTATTCATACAGGAGAATCTATTGTTGTAAGTCCTAGCCAAACACTCACAAATGAGGAGTATCATATGCTCCGTTCAGCTTCTATACGAGTTATCCGGAATCTTGGTATTATTGGAGAATGCAATATTCAATATGGGCTAGATCCGTTTTCAAAAGAGTTTCGAGCAATAGAAGTAAATGCGCGTCTTTCAAGATCTTCCGCACTTGCATCTAAAGCAACAGGATATCCATTAGCATATATAGCTGCTAAATTAGCAATTGGATATACCTTACCTGAACTAAAAAACAAGATTACAGGAATTACTACTGCTTGTTTTGAACCAGCGTTGGATTATTTAGTACTTAAAATTCCTAGATGGGACTTAACAAAATTTCAAAAAGTGGATCGAAGAATAGGGTCTCAGATGAAGAGTGTAGGAGAAGTAATGGCAATTGGGAGAACTTTTGAAGAAGTCTTTCAAAAAGCTATTAGAATGCTTGATATTGGAATGAAAGGTTTTGCAGCAAATAATTTAGATCCAATTCAAGACATAAATGAACTAAAGTATGCATTAAGAAACCCAACTGATTTACGTATTTTTAGAATTGCTGAAGCGATAAAGAGAGGCATTTCTCTTGATGAAATTTATCGTTTATCTCGAGTAGATAAGTGGTTTTTATACAAGTTAAAGAATATAATTGACATTGAACGCCAGCTCCAAGATCTTGATTTATTAGAGACTGATGACGATGAGAAAAGGTATTGGTTAGAAAGAGCGAAAAGATACGGTTTTTCTGATGGACAAATTGCTAAAATTATGAATGTTGATACTATTTTCATTAGACAGATGAGAAGAAGATTAAATATTTTACCTTTTGTTAAAAGAATTGACACATTAGCAGCCGAATGGCCAGCAATTACGAATTACTTATATCTTACATATAATGCATCTGAACATGATATTGATTTTGAAAAAGAAAACACTTCAAATCTTAGAAAAGTAATCGTATTAGGTTCTGGAACTTATCGTATTGGGGCTTCAGTTGAATTTGATTGGGGATCTGTTAATTGTTTATGGGGATTAAAAAAACTTGGGATTGATCAAGCAATTATGATCAATTATAATCCTGAAACTGTTTCAACCGATTATGATATCTCTGATAAATTATATTTTGAAGAAATTTCTGGTGAAAGAGTGCTTGACATTTGTGAACTCGAAAAAGCCACTGGGATTGTTGTATCTGCGGGGGGGCAAATAGCTAATAATTTAGCAGCAAAAATTTCAAAATATTCTGAATTTTTTAGAAAGACGAATCTTAAAATACTCGGGACTCATGGTTCTCGGATTGATATGGCAGAAGATAGAAGTAAATTTAGCGCTCTATTAGATCAATTAAACATAAAACAGCCAGAATGGAAAGCATTAACTGATAAAAGTAAAGCTTTACAATTTGCAAAAGAAGTAGGGTACCCAGTATTAGTGAGGCCTTCTTATGTGTTAAGTGGTGCTGCTATGAGAGTTTCATATGATGAACAGACACTGAAAGATACGCTTGATCTTGCAGCTTCTGTTTCAAGTGAATATCCTGTTGTAATAACTAAGTTTTTCACAAATGCAAGAGAAATTGAATGTGACGGTGTATCTGATGGAAGTAATGTTTTAATTGGAGCTATTGTGGAACATATAGAAAATGCAGGAATTCATAGTGGAGATGCTACTATGATTATCCCCCCTCAAACAGTGCCAAAAGTAATTATCGAAAAAATTGAAAAATATACAAAAGATATAGCTATAGCCCTTAAAATACAAGGTCCCTTTAATGTTCAATATTTAGTAAAAAATGGAGAAGTCTATGTAATAGAATGTAATTTGCGCTCGAGTCGTAGTATGCCTTATGTGTCAAAAACAAGAGGTATAAATTTAATGAGATTAGCAGCAGAGGTAATTATAGGCAAAAAGATTCCAAAAAGACTACTCAATCTTCCTTATGGAAATTATGTTGGAATTAAAGCTCCAATGTTTTCCTTTCTGAGACTTGATAAGGCAGATTTCCGACTCGGAGTTGAAATGGCATCTACAGGCGAAATCGGTATAATAGGAGAAGATTTCCAAGATGCACTAATAAAAGCTTTAGAAGCAACGGAAATGGATATACCAGTTGATGGCGGTAATGTATTAATCTCTGTAGGTGGAGAAGAATTGAAGAAAGAAGTCATTCCAATTGCTAAAAAATTGAAAAATCTAAATTTCAATATATTTGCAACAGAAGATACAGCATTAGCATTAAAAAGTAATGGAATTGACTCAATTAAATTATATAAAGTACATGATTATGGAAAAGAACCAAATATTCTAGGCTGTTTGCAAGAGGGTCATATTGATATGGTAATAAATATCCCAATGCCCACAACAGAAGAAGATAAATTTAAGACTATTATCGAAGACGAATATAAAATACGGAGAATGGCTGTGGATTATAATATACCTGTCATTGTAAACCTACAACTTGCTCAAGCTGTCGTGGACGCTATTCAAAGTGTAAGGGAGAAAAAAGTTGAGATTAAAGCCGTTAATGATTACCATAAAACATTACATGAGATATATTGGTAATTTTAATCTCATATGTATATTTTTTAAATTAAATATTAATAATAATGTTGATAAATTTCAATTCATCATTATTATAAAAATATCTTGAATATAACTTAGGTGTAAAACCTATCTATTATCGTGGATACGTTTTAATACGTCTTAAAATAATCGGTGCACAATGGAAAGTCACTGAAAAATTAAAAGGTTTTAAATCCAGTTATAAAAATGAAAATTGGAAGATTACATACGTCACACCTACATATGGTGGTTGGGATTTATTAATAGAATGTAAATTCATTAATCTTGAGGATTTAGATAAAATTGTATCATTCTGTAGGAATGATCCCGAGTTATCTCAATGGATAGATGCCACAACTACCTTAATTGGCACTAAAAATAATTATGAGGGTTAAGAATAGAGAAAAAGGAAGTAGAGATTAATACTTTTTTAAATAGTAATATTCTTAATTATTAGTGAATGATATTTCCGAGGAATTAGTTGAAGCTCTTCTTGCAACCAGATTTTAAGTTTTACTTTCTCTAATTCTTCATCCAATCTAACATCATATGCAATTTCTTTATCAGACACAATTATTTTATAAAACTTAAAATATTTAAATTGATCTTTAATATTTCATTAAAATTTGTCGGAATTATTAATCGGTTAATATGATTATAATTTTTGTGTATAAAATGTGTTAACAAAGTTATAGAAACAATTCCATGAATATTTCATCTTCATACTCACTATTAATTTTTAATTGATGAGATAATACCCCTTTTTGCACAAATCCTAAATTTCTATAAAAGTCAATTGCCCCCGAGTTCTCTGACCTTACATAAATAACAATTTTCTCATAATTATGATAACGGGCAAAATTAAATGTGTGATGTGCGAGTTTACTTCCTATTTGTTTTCTTCGCCAATCAGGGACTATAAAAGTGCCTATTACTCCAACATGATCAAAATAATGTGAGAATTTAGCCCATTTATCCAATGTTTGGAATCCAACCAATTTATGGTCTGCTTCAGCTACAAAAATTCCTTCCCGATCAGAGAGAGATAAGATGTAATTCCTTTCTTGTTCTAGTGTAAATGGATGGCTAACAGAAGTAAATACTTTCTCAGCGCAAATAATCTCCCATATTTTCGATATTTTTTCCGCATCTTGAACAGTGGCTTTTCGAATTAATATTTCCATATATTTATTTCACGGCTTTAAATTCATTAATCAAATACTTCAATGAATTTATATTTTAAATATAAAAAATCTATTAATAATCAACAATTTCAA
>JBHLLJ010000067.1:0-18361 GCA_048885705.1 Candidatus Hermodarchaeota archaeon
GACGTTAAAGTATGAAAGGATATAATACCTCGATAATAAGTCTGGAAAAGGATACAACAACATTTACAGCAATTACAGATACTATTTTCTTTTTCATTGAGACTGAAATTATCATGAAACGTTTTGTGGACCAATCCTTCTTCTTCAGCTTCTTTTAATATCTTTTTAGCCTCATCTTTCGATACAGATTTTCCTAACCTGTGTTTTATAAAATAACGTCCCATATTTCCAAAATGAAAGCATCTAAATCTATTGGTTGATGATTTGCAGGAATCCCCTAATAGACTCCTTTGAAGTTTACATGGACATTCAGAAAGAGAAATAATTTCTTGTTCATCTATAATTTTAGAGGCTTCATGTAATGGCAAAACTTTTTCTAGTGGTACATCTAATTCCTTTTCAATCGGAATAATTCTGGAATATATAGGTATTCTTTCTTTAAATATCGGTAATAATCCATCATAATTCGCTTGAACCATCTCAGTCGTTTCTTTAAACATTTTCTCAAAAGTTTGAGCTAATTTTTGTTTCTGTTCAATAGGTCGATCCCCAATTAGAGAATATTCAAATATATCTGCAACCGGTGGCAATAGTCGATACTCCATAAAATTAGTATCTTTTATTGGTGCATCCATAACAATTCCATTATCCATTAATGAATTTAATATATTCATTAATTGTGTATCGTTCATATCAGTCTTTTCTTTTAATTCTTGGTAAGTTAAGATAGGTTTTTTAAAATTTTGTAAGAATTTTATTTGCTCTTCATTTAAAAGAGTTTTTAAGATTTCGATCAATGTTTCGTTAGCTTGAAATAGAGGATTACCACTTGCTCTTACAATCAATTTAGCAACTTTATACCAAACCTTTTCTGCCATCTTTTATATAATTTATTTGAAATTAATGAGTTATATTCTATCTGTTTATTAATATAATTTGGGGATAAATTGACCAAGCAACCCATAAAAATTTGAAATTAATGTAAAATATTTAAAGACTAAATTTATATTTATACTTAACACCAGATAATCACCTATAGAATTAGGAATCATAATCAAAATTTATGGGTATTTGGGTTGGCATATACCTCTACATTCAAAATTGTAATCTTCGGAGATAGTCAGACTGGGAAAACGACTTTAACTCATAGATTTCTAACAAATCTATTTAAACAAGACGTAACAATGACTCTTGGAGTAGATTTTCATTTGAAGGCCCTTGAAATCGATGGTGAAATGGTGAAACTTCAGATATGGGATTTCGCAGGTGAAGAACGATTCAGATTTCTGTTTCCATCATATATTAGAGGTGCTAATGGAGCAGTTTTTATGTATGATATCACTAACTTTGGTTCACTAGCTCATGTTGATGATTGGTTTGAAATAGTTAAAGAGGAACTTGGTTATAATATACCAATTATTTTTGTTGGTGGAAAAACAGATTTAATTCACTTAAAGGAAGTTTCTACTAAAAAGGCGATGAATTTAGCAAAGAGAAAAGGTGCTGATGGATTTATAGAATGTAGCTCCAAAACCGGAGAAAATGTTCATAAAATTTTTAGCCTTCTAGCAAATTTAATCCTTAAAGAAAAAAGGATTGAATAATAATCTTGCTATTTGTATTGTTTTAAATTTAATTTTACCTGTTGTTCCCTCAAAAGAATAAAGAATTTTATATCTCTAATTTTATTCTTAAATATTCTATCGATAAAAACTGTCATAAAAAATATTATTTAAACAAACTGTTGAAATAATAATTATGAACTTGAAAGAAAATCTCAAATTGGAAGATTTTATATCTCCAACAATGAAATCAGAAGAATTTTTGGAAATTTATGGTGATAAGGTTAAAAAAGTTTATGAAAATTATAAACCAAAATCAGACATCCTTAGTAAGATTAGAGAATTACTCATAAGTAAAAAAGAAAAATTGAGAGTTGTAGCTTTAGGTGCCGATTGGTGTCCTGATTGTTCTAGAAATGTGCCTACTATGATAAAAATAGCAAAAGAAGTCAATTCTGAGCATTTTGAAGTGAAAGTTTTGTATGGGATAATGAAGAATGCTTTACACAAGTCAGGGGAAACAATTTGGCATGCAAAACGTTCTCCACCCGAAGCAACTGACCCAAAATTTGAATTAAGAGCTATACCAACTTTCTATTTTTTTAACAAATCTGGGGAATATCTAGGTGTAATTGTGGAAAATCCAGAGGATCAATCTACT
The DNA here is from genome assembly GCA_048885705.1 of Candidatus Hermodarchaeota archaeon. Classification (GTDB taxonomy): domain Archaea; phylum Asgardarchaeota; class Lokiarchaeia; order Sigyniarchaeales; family SOKP01; genus Loki-b32. The sequence continues at coordinate 2,224 of JBHLLJ010000067.1, forward strand.
TTAGAAGAAGATATCTTAAAAATTTTAGAAAATAATTTATAAATGAAAGCTATCTTTTTCTTACTGCTCCTTTTCTTAAATTTTTTAAAAATAATCAATATTTAAATTATTAATAAGCCATAATAATTTTATGTCGAAATTAAAAGTTAAAAAAGTAATAATTTTCAAACACGGTGTATCTTACTATATACTCGAGGGCATTCTAAAAGGTAAAGGTAAATTTGAACTTGAGTTTAAAATTGATGAGATGAATGATATTTTAAAATCACTTTTTGTATTAGATACAAGCGAAAAAGGATACATTTCGTCGATATCTTATGATGCTGCGTTAGAGACTAACCAATTACTTAAATCTATAATGTTAAACATTCCAGATCAAGATTCTTTCTCTTCACTTGTAACCCAAATTAAAGGTGCTGAAATAAATATAACAATAGGAGGAGCCAAGAAAATTGCTGGAAAAATAATGGGTATTGAATATTTTGAAAAAATCAATAAAGGAGAAAAAATCATAGAGAAAGTATTAGTCTTATTGCAGGAAGATGGTACAATTGCTAAGTATGACTTCACAGAAATTAAATCTCTTGAAATATTAAATGAAGAAATTCAAAAGGATTTGAAATTTTTCTTGGATACTGTGATCGCTGGGAAAAAAAAGGATGCTAAAAAAATTATTATAAATTGCGAATCTGGAGGAGATGATGGTAGTGAAAGGAACATTTTTGTATCTTATATTCGTGAGAGCCCAATATGGAAAACTTCATATCGATTAATTATGAGTAAACAACAGGCATTAGAGCAAAAATGCTTATTATCTGGTTGGAGTTTAATCGAAAATACTACAAATCAAGATTGGGAAGATATTGAGCTTTCTTTAGTTGCAGGTATGCCAGTTTCCTTTGTTTATGAATTTTACAGACCGATTTTCATCCAAAGACCTGTTATTCAACCACCCAGAATTTTAAGTGCTAGACCTACAGAGATAGAAGAAGGACTAGAAATGGAAAAATATAAAGAATATGCAATGGATGAAATGGCTCTAGAGCCTATTGCTATGAAAAAAGCTAAAGTTAGTAGAGCGGCAGCACGACCTCCTCCAGCACCAGCGGGTGGAATGGGATATGCGCAAGCTGTCATGTCAGACACAGAGATATATGATAAAGTGAAATCTCAAGTTAAAACTCAAACAAAAGATTTAGGAGAATTATTTGAATACAATATTTCAAACCCAGTTACAATTAAAAGAAAACAGTCTGCTCTCGTACCAATTCTTACAGAATCAATAAAAGCAAGAAAGATTTTACTTTATAACAAGAACGAACAGGATAAAAATCCTAATGCATGTCTAGAGATCACTAATAATACTAACTTAACATTAGAGAGGGGGCCTGTAACAATCATTTATGATGATAATCTTGCTGGTGAAGCTATTATTCCTTTCTTAAATAAAGAAGATACGAGATTGTTGAACTATGCTATAGAACAAGCAGTTGTTATTAATCATGAACAAAAATCTGAGAACTTAAATGTACATAGAGTTACTTTTGGAAGTGGTTATTCTTATGAATATTATTATACTAACCTAATAACTACCTATAAAATTAAAAACAAGACAGATGAAGAAAAGGTTTTATATCTCGATCATCCAAAAACTTACGACTATAAATTCATAGAAAAACCTGTTGAGCCCGAAGAAACTGCTAATTATTGGCGATTCAAACTAAATCTAAAATCAAAAGATGCAATAGTGTTTAAATTGAAAGAACAAAAAGAAAATTACTCAAGTAATTATCTATGGAATTATAGTAAAGAAGATCTTTTAAAACGCGTTGGTTTCTATGTAAAAAAGAAATTTATTGACCCAGATTTAGAAACAAAGTTGAAAGAAATTGCTCAATTAATTCAAACTTTAAATGATTTGAGGTTAAAAGAAGATAAGTTAAATGAAGAAAGAGACTTAATGAATGAGGAACAATCAAGACTTAGAGAAAATATCTCGGTTTTAGGAGTAGATAGTCAATCTGTCTCACTAAAAGAACGGTATATAAATAAATTGAACGATCAAGAAAGTAGATTTGAAGAAATCAATAAAGAGTTGAAGACCTTAGACAAAAAGATAAAAGGATTAAACTCTGATATAGAAAATAAGATGAATCTGCTCTCAACCACCTAAATTTAAATATCTTCTTTTTTTTTTTTATGTAAAATTAAATGTGAGATAGTTTTATTTCCATTAAATAAAATAAAAAATAGAAAATTCTAATAAAATTAGGAGAAACATTAATAATTTTTAGTAGATATTTGCCGATAACTTTATTCAAAATTGTTAATTTCTTATTATATAAGGAAAATTTTGGATGTGTTTTTTACAAGTTAGGACTCAAAAAGTCAAAATGAGGTTTTTTTCTTAATATGTTTAACATTACATTATCTTTATGGGATACTGGAGGACAAGAACGTTTTGATTTTTTTAAAACTGATTTTTTCAAAGGCGTTGCCACTGTTGGTTTAGTTTTTGATTTAAGCCGTCCTGATACTTTTGATCAAATAGATATATATTTTAATGAAATTAGAGATCTTTCCGGGAATATCCCTATATTCTTGGTTGGAAATAAGCAGGATCTTATAAAAGATATTGGAGAAACAATCCCTAGAGAAAAGATAATTCAAAAAATGAATAAATATTACTTGTTTGAGTATATAGAAACCTCTGCCTTAGAAAACAAAAATATTCAAAATTTGTTTTACCGATTAACAATCACAGCTTTATTAGACTTCAGAGCAAGATTAGGAGAAGTAGAAGATACTAATCATCTTAGATTCAAGATTTTACTTGCTGGTCCTGCAGGTGTTGGAAAATCATCCTTAATAAGAACATTTACCGAAAAAAGCTTTATAGAAGATTATAAGTTAACTGTAGGTTTGGATTTTATGACAGTAGATCTTGAAATCCCTGAAAATGATCTTCCAAAAGAAACAATTGAACTCATAAAAAAATCAGTTAAATCTTATAAAAGGCTAATTAGAAGATCTTAATAAACCACCAATAGAATTTCAATAATTAAAACGCTTATTCTGATTCTAATTTAAACAAAATGAGTTTGGCTTGCTATCATATCAGCAGTATGTATTAACGTAGCCAGATCATTCATTTCTATTGGATAATACCTACTCCATTGACCATGATGGAAAATTATTGCTTTGTACATATCATCGTCAAAAAATAAAACAGAGCTATATTTTTTAAGAATTGCTAAAGCTTCTTCCACATGATAATCCCTCCCTTCGTAGTTAAACTTTCTTATAATCTCTTGGTTTATCAAATCTAATTCTTCACGTTCTACTGTAATTTTCGAACTAATATCTTGTATTTTATAAGAATAGTATGATATTTTTCCAAAATCATGATATATAGCAGTTAAAATGGCCTTTTTTATATCAACATCATAGTCTTCTGATTTTCCTAATATATAGGTATAGTTTGTAACTAATAGAATATGATCAAATAAACCTCCCTCATAGCCCCCATGAAATCCCCTTAATGCAGCAGGTAATCTTTTAGTTTCCATTAATATTTCTTTTATACACTCTATTGCGGCATCTTCAAGTCCAGTAAGTTCAAAAAAATAGTCAAAACCTTTATACTCAAAATCTAATTGATTTTTAAGATCTTTATTGATAAAATGATTCATATCATACAAATCAATTCTAGTTTCTGGAGTTAGTTCAGATATTTTAGAATTAAATTCGCTTAATAGAGTATTCGCAAACTCAGAATCTTGATTATTCAAAATGAGAAAAGATTTTACAATATGCTTACAAAATTTATTGTTTGGTTTTTTCCTAGCTAAAAAATCAGGACAGTCATGAGTAATAATATCATAAAAATTCTTTTTTGAAATATCTATGGTTAATTTATAAGGAACTATTGTATTTCCTTGTATTTCGGCTTCAAAAATTCCATTTTCTTTATCAGTTTTTAAGATTCTTATAAGGCTATCTGAAACAGAGTTGGCTCGAGTTAACGTATTCTTATCCGTAAAATTCGTGATTAAATTTTCAAAATCCTTTTCTTTTAGCATTCTTTTATTTATAAGGTACAAAAATTATTTAAAAATATACTCTCTTAACTAATTTAAGTTTTTAAACCAAAAAAAAATTAAATAATCATATCTTTATTATCTTAAAAAATTAAGGTGTGAAATTTGAGTATTGATGAATTACAAGATCAAGTCGATAAATTATTAGACGAAATGGATGAGCTTCAAGAAATCTGTGACACCCTCCCTCAATGTAATGAAGATGATGGATGTGCAACATGTGAAACAAATAAAAAAATCGAAGTACTTGAAGAAAAAATTGAAAAACTTGAAGAAAAAATTGAAAAATTAATAGGAGAAGAGGAAGAAGATTAACTCTTTCTCACATCAAATTTGAAACTCTCTATATTTTGTTTTATTCTTTTACTTTAACTTAATTTTTTGTTTTGTCTCTATAAATTTTTAAATTGATATCTTAAGTTTCTTGACATGATAAAATTTTGTATTTGTCTAGAACCTCCAATGATTTCCTGAATCCGCGAGATGTTCAAATGATCATGCATCAGAGTGTTATCACATAAACCAGCCCCTCCCATGAGATTAGCCGCTTCATAGCATACTTTTTTAGAAAGTAAAGCACAATTATATTTATATTGGCTTCCCAAAGCAACAAATGCGCGTGAGATGTTTTCAGGTAGATTTCCACTGTATTTTTCCATCTTACCATCGTAGATTTCGCAGAACTTTAAAACTCCATGAGTCAGAGCTGTTGTTTTAGCCAATAGGTCAGTTAATGTAAAACCTACTCCTTGAAATAATAGAATCTCTTTATCAAATTGCTTCCTCATATTTGCATAAATAATTGCATGACTTAAGGCCCCCCAGCATTCACTTACCCCTCTTACTGCGATTGAAATTCGTTCTGGAACCAGTCCTTCAAACAAATGTTCTCTTCCTTTCCCTACAGGACCTAAAATGTATTCTTTCGGAACTCTCAAATTTTCCAATATTTCCTTTCCAAGATACAATTTAGGGACCCATGGTATTCCTACACGTTCACAATTCCATCCTTCCCAGGAAGTGTCAATTAGAAACTGTCCCATCAAATTTCCGTTATTCTCTTCCGCAGTTGCGTATGCTACTGCCCATTTAGCTTTAGGGGCATTGGTGTTATATATTTTAGTCCCATTCAAGATAAAACTACCATCTTCCTGCTCGTCGCATGTGGTAAGCATATGAACTGCGTCAGAACCTCTCTCCGGTTCTGTGATCAATAAGCACCCCGTTGTTTTTCCAGTTACAAGTTCCTTTAAAGCATCAAGTCTAATAGGTATATTCTCATGGTGTTCATATATGGGATTAATGCAAATAACTGTAGCCCCGCTACCCATTGTAAATTGTGGATCAAACATATCAAGTGCTAATATTCTCATAAAATCCATAGTCATTCCGAATTCTTTATAATTCATATCAATACATTCATATGCATGTTGCCGAGTAATATATCCTTGCTCTCCAAAAGCAGGATACCATTCATAAATGTCCTCATCTGGTCCGTGTGTAATATCATTATCTCTTTCAAACTTTAAACAAAAATTTTGGACTTCTTTAAGAAATGCTAACTGTTTTTCAGTTAGAATAACAGATAAATTTTCATTAAGAAAATTATACCTATATTTAAGTTCTAGTTTTTCTAAAATCTCATCATTAATAACTTGAGTTTCATACCGTCTTTTTTTCATTTTATATTTCCTCTTTTTTTTTAAAAATGTAAAAAAATTGAACAAACTTTATTATAGAATACTAAGTTATATTTAAACTGTATATTTATCCTAGAAATTAAATATAACTAAAAAAAATAACAAAAGTTATAGGTAAAAAGATAATGATTGAAAATAGAAAATTTAAAACCCAAGCGATAAATGACGAAATTCTGGAAAAACTAAGTTTAAAATATAGATACAAGTTCATAACCAACAATTTACAAATAATTTTTTCTCCTAAGGAGATTGAATTCTTACAAAAAATACAAGATTTTTGTCTTAATTACGAGCAAAAAAAAAAGATCACTCATGCTCCTGATGAGGATGTGTATAATTGGATCCCTGATTTTGGGGCAGAAGGATATATTACAAGAGGTCATAAATACAGTGAGATTGATTTAAACTATGAGCCTAATGGGCTGGTAACAGACTTTATTAGAATGCTCGCTGTTGATGTATTCAATCCACAATTCACTATGGCCGCTGGAGCAACAATTTTAGCGATCAATCCTGTTCATTCTCATCATGAAAACGTCCCTGAACGTCTTGAGGCTTTAAAAGATATGGTAACGGGTAAAGCTCCAGGTTGTATCTGTATTACTGAACCTGAGAGGGGTTCCGATGCGGTTCATATGTTAACCACCTGTGAAGAACAAGAGGATGGTAGCTTTATTTTAAATGGCACTAAAATTTTTAACACGAATGCTCCAAAAGCAAAATGGGCGGTTGTTTATGCCACTGCAGAACAAAATAATGGAAATAAAATGGCTCAATTTCTAGTCAATACATCTTGGGATGGCTGGAGCTGTAAACGAGTGAATATTCCCTGGGCCCCTAAAGTTTGGATTGGTAAAGAAGAATTAAATAATCTCAGAGTTCCAAAAGAATATGTATTAGGGGGAATTGGTAAGGGAAGAGAATATTTATTTGAAGGACTCGTGCCTGAAAGGGTGGGTATTGCATGTAAAAGTCTTTGTGAATGTTGGGGTGCTGTAGCACACGCAGCAATTTATGCAAACATGAGAAAACAGTTTGACCAAGAAATTCTTAAATTTCAAGGTGTTGGTTTTCTTTTAACTGATTTTTGGGCGAGAACATGTAATTTAACACGTGCTATGTATCAATTTTGTAGGTATTATGATAGTCTTGTTGAAAAATTTGGGGATGAAAAGAAAATCCCAAATGTCCTTCAGCAAGCGATGGTACCTGCAGCGAGTCAACTAAAATATCAAGCTACAGATCTTTCTCAAAAAATCTGCTATGAAGCGGCTAACTTAATGGGCGGTGCTGGATTATCAGATAATACATTAATGCATGACTATATCAACTTGTCAAGAATTGGAGAGGTGGTCGGAGGAACAAGACAAGTACAATCTTATATTATGCAATTAAACTTGAGGACATTATTTAAAATGATAAATTAAAATTAAAATTAAGATGTGAAAAAAAATGAGCATGAAAAAAAGATTTAAAACACAGGCAATAAATGATGAAATTCTTGCTAAATTTGATCTTAAAAATCGCTATGCCTTTCTTAATAATAATTTAACCGCAATTTTGACACAAAAGGAATTTAATTTTCTACGCGAGGTTCAACGTTTTTGTTTACGATATGAAAAGAAAAATAATATAATTCATGGTCCTGATGAGGATATCTACGAATGGATACCAGATTTTGGTGAAAAAGGCTATATTACGCGTCAACATTCATTTGATATGGTAGATGTCGTGTATGAAGATTGGGGGCTAGCAGCAGATTTTATGAGAACATTGGCAGTTGACATGTTTGATCCACAATTTGGTATGGGTGGTGGGGCGACTGTTCTTGCAGTTAATCCTGTTTACGAACATCATGAAAATGTTCCCGAACGATTAGAAGCGTTAAAAGATTTAGTTACTGGAAAGTCCCCCGGCGCAATCCTTATTACTGAACCTGAGAGGGGTTCCGACGCGGTTCACCAGTTGACTACCTGCGATGAGCAAGAAGATGGTTCTTTTATTTTAAATGGGATAAAAATATATAACACCAATGCTCCACGCTCTAAATGGGTGGTTGCCTATGCAACTGCTGAGCAAAATAACGGAAACCTCATGGCCCAATTCTTAATTAATACAGATTGGGATGGATTTGAAGTCGAACGCGTAAATATCCCATGGGTTCCTAAGCTTTACCTTGGAAAAGAATATTTTAAGAATCTCAGAGTACCCAAAGAATATATTTTAGGTCCTGTAGGGAAAGGTAGGGAGCATCTGTTTGAAGGACTCGTTCCAGAACGAATTGCAATTGCTATGATGAGTCTTTCAGAGTGCTGGGGTGCTTTAACATATGCAGTGATATATGCCAATAATAGAAAGCAGTTTGACCAAGAAATCTTAAAGTTTCAAGGAGTTGGATTTCTCCTTGCGGATCTCTGGGCACGTACCACAAATTTGACTATAGGTTTATTGAAATTCTGTCAAGCTTATGATGAGAAATATATTAAATTTGAGGGGAACATCCCAAAAAATATATCACAGGTGCTGGTGGCAAGTGCGTCTCAATTTAAATATCAAGCAACAGCATTATCTAAGGACGTGTGTTATGAAGCAGCAAATGTCATGGGCGGTGCTGGGCTATGTGATAATACCATGATGCATGATTATCTAAATATTTCACGGATACAAGAAATTGTAGGCGGTTCAAGGCAAATTCAACAATATATAATGTCGCTTTCATTGAGAACTTTATATAAAATGTCAGTTTCATAGAATAAGCAAATTCTTTTTTATTTTCTTCTTTTCAATATTTTACTAAAATTGCTCTTTATCTTTATAAAAGAGTAGTTTTTATATCAAACTAAGAAAAAATTGGTAAATTCTTTATCTTTGAAACCATTAACGTTTGATTAATATAGGGTTAAAATCTAACAATGATTAATAAAGAAAAAGAAAGAGTTTGGTTTTAAAGCATTTTAAAAAGTTGCCTTAAGGCCATGCTCATGATATATTGCTGGATTTGTCTTGATCCCCCAACAATCTCTTGAATTCTGGAAACATTTACATAATCTTGCATCAATGTATTATCTGATAATCCAGCCCCTCCCATTAAATTAGCTGCTTCATAACATATTTCTTTAGAAAGATTAGTACAATGATATTTAAATTGACTAGCTGATGCAACCATTGCTCTTGAAATATTGGTGGGAATATGACCCTCGAACTTTTCCATCTTTTTATCATATTCCTCACAGAATTTTAGCAATCCCAGAGTTAAATTAGTAGTTTTTGCCCATAAGTCAGTTAAAAGAAAACCAACACCTTGAAATTTCAAAATCTCTTGGTTAAACTGTTTTCTCATGTTTGCATAAATTGCTGCGTGAGATACTGCTCCCCAACATTGTGAAATAGCACCATACGCAATACCAATTCTCTCGGGAACTAGTCCTTCGAAAAGGTGTTCTCTTCCCTTACCTACTGGACCTAAAATGTATTCTTCAGGTACTCTTAGATTTTCAAACCATTCATGACCTAAATATAGTTTTGGGATATATGGAATAAACACACGATTACATTTCCAACCTTCCCAGTTTGTATTAACTAAAAATTGTGCCATCAAGTTTCCATTATTCTTTTCAGCGGTAGCATAAACAACAGACCATTTCGATTTTGGTGCGTTTGTATTGTATATCTTCTCGCCGTTTAAAAGATAGCTTCCATCCTCTTGCTCATCACAGGTAGTTAACTGATGAACCGCATCGGAACCCCTCTCAGGTTCAGTAATACAGATACAACCTGGAGCTTTACCCGTTACCATATCTTTTAACGCTTCTAATCTAACTTTCACATTCTCGTGATGTTCGTAAACAGGATTAATAGCTAGTACTGTAGCACCGATCCCCATTCCGAATTGTGTGTCAAAACTATCTATCGCAAGAGTTCTAAGAAAATCTGCTACAGCCCCATAGTAATCGTAGTTGATATCAATCATTTCAAAATTATGTGCTCTTGTGACATATCCTTCTGCCCCAAATGTGGGAATCCATTCATAAATATCTTCCTCTGGGCCGTGATTAACATTATTTTTCTTCTCAAACCTCATGCAAAATTTTTGAACACTTTTAAAGAAATTAAATTGTTCTGGTGATAATATTGCCATTAAATTATTGTTTATGAAATTATATCGATTCTTAAGGCTCATTTTCTCGAGAATTTCATCATTAATAGCTTGATCCATAAATTTTGGCATTTAATTTACCCCACTTTTTAATTATTTAAATTTTTAGAATAATTAATTCTACTTAGGAAAAAGTGCATTAACTTTTTAATTTTTGTAAAACAAAACTACGATATTCTAAATATCATAATTTTTTTTCAAAAATGTTTTTGTGAAATTGTTAATAATGATCAATTTCCAAATAACATACAATATTTTCATTAACAAATTAGTTTTTGTATTCTATTCGAAAACCGTTTTGAGATGATTAGTCCTGTTTCGAATGGACAATTGCTTTTGAATTGGATAACCGAAATAAAGTGCTGATCAATTCCAGTTAAAGAAAGTACACCGAAATTTTCTAAGGAAATCAATTCATTTACTCTATAGTTTCCAGAAATAAATCGTCCTTCCAATAATCTAATTATTTCAGAAAGGATATTTGGTTCTAAGGAGGAAACAATTACTCTTCCAGTTTGGGTTAGAAGCGCAGATGATACAACAAAAGAGGAAAACGTGTGCAATTCATTAAAAACATTTAATAATTCTTTCTTAATTTCATCTGAAACTAGCTGACCATGATTCTCCATGATTTCATTTATATTTTGTTCAAACTCAAAAAACTTTGAAATTTCGCCATCGAAATTACTGGCAAGCAAGGCAAGATCATATTTATTAATAAACTGTTTCTTAATTTCTCTTAGCTGATTTCTAAGTTCGACAAGATTATCTGTTCGATCACTAAAAAGCGCAAATAATAATTCATCTTTACCTATCTTTTCCATCTCAAAAATAAACCTAAATAGACCAACTTCGATTTCTGATAATTCTTCTGTTTTTAACGTTTGTTTCACAAAAGAAAAAATAGCACTTAAAAAACTACTAGTTAATTTTACATTAAAAATATCTTCATAAGTTTTGTAGAAGATTAATTCCCCCGTATTTCCTTTCATTATGAAGATATTTTTGATCATTTAAATCGGATTTATTTTTTCAAGGAAAATTATACTCATTAAGTTCTCTAATAATAGTCTTTCTATAAAAATTCTTTTATTAAAGTATTTCTTTCGGTAAACGCAACAAACATATGACAAAACTTCAATTAATCTCTTTAAGAAGTTGTTTTAAAATTAAAAATTAGGATTAAGTTAATTATCAAAACTTAACTTAAAATTATAAAGATTTATTTAAAATCCATCAAATTTTGCCCATTCATCTTCTTCCTCTTCTTCTTCATCATCCACATAATCTTCAATCGCCTCACTTTTAACACCTTCAGAAATCTCCTCTTCGAAATCTTCAAGTTCATCTTCAAATGTTATTGCTTTTTCTATATCCGTAATCGTGTCAGCAGATACTTTTACTTCTGGAATCGGTTCTTCTAAAGGTTTCTTTTTCTCAACCAATTTAAGGTAATCTCCATGAATCTTAATAGTTATTGGTGTTTCCTCTTGTAAAAGCCTTACAACTACCTCTTCACTCGCACTTGAGTCGTGGGGCATACGCATAACAACTGCTCTTGAGTTTTCAAACACTCCACTTATAATTTCAACAGTATCACCTTCTTCTAAATATTCTGTAACACTTCTTGGTAATAGTACATGCTTCAATTCAACTAACTTGATATTCTGCACTATTCTCCCCTTAATATGCGGTATTCCCTGTACCGCTATTTGGACATCACGTTTCTGCGGGGCTTCGAAGAATATATAGCCTGGAAGTAAAGGAGACACAAGCATAGCTCTTATATCAGGAATTACATCTAAGATCTTAAATCTATAAAAAATCTGCTTTAATATATTACTTTCTTGATTTATTGTCGTTCTTACAGCAAATAAAGTTGTTAACTCTTCTTTTTCTTCAAACTCCTCTCTACTTATTACAGTTTTTATATCAATATTTTTATTGTCAACTCTCTTTACATCTTCTTCTTGATCAGCCATTTTTTTTCACGATTCCTATTTGAATTTGGGTATTTTTAAAATTATTTTTGGAAAATAAGTATATATTAGTAAAAGATTACAAAATTAAAAATTTTTGCTTTTTATAAAGGATTTGAGAAGTTTTCTTAAACAGAATTTTTTTTACGAATATGAATTTTTACTTTATGGGTTTTAACAATTAAAGCGGTATATTATTAATATTTAATATTTCTGGAATCTTGTTATTCCTTTCAAGCCAAGAAATTTCATGTTTCATATACCTCCAAGTAATCTCACATTTCCCCATCTTATCATCAGTTTGCGTTTCCCAATCCCATGGATTCACTATTACGAGATCAGCTATCCTTATCCAAACCCTCTTTTTGATTTTTCCTCGTATTCTTCCGATTCTATGTTTACCATCCTCACAAAAAACTTCCATTCGGTCGTTTCCAAGAATCCCTACTACACGTCCAAACATCTCTCCTAATTTTTTACTAGGGAATTTTACACGAGTTACTACTGGCTCTTCTTGAGCACCCTTTTTTTTCCCTTTTCCTCTTTTTTCGGGCATATTTGACTACTTTTTAATAATGAATTTTTATATTTTAGATTTTATCTTCAGGTTTATAATCCCCTTTAATAAATACGATTTTTATTGGTCGATTAGAATCATTTCTAATATTATGCATTTCTTTCGGTTCGCATAAAAATACGCTTCCTTGAGGTGCCTCATATTCTTTATCATCAATTATCATAATGCCATCACCTTCAGCGAAATAAAATGTTTCATCAACAATATTATGTCCATGAGCTTTATCACCCATTAATTCACCAGGCTTAAGTAAAATAACTCCCCAATCTATCGAAGGACCCCTCATAAGATACTTTACTCCAGATTCTCCACCTCGGTATTCAAAATCTGATTCATGAACTTTTTTAATTGCATATCACCAATGGTGTATTTATGATATAAAACAAATTATCTAGAGTAAATTATAAATCTTACCTATTATAAAGAGATTCATAGTTCAATATAATAATTCTCGCGAAATTATAAAAATGTAAAAGGTATATGTTATGATTCCACCTTTCAGTTTTGCTAGTATCCCACATATTATTTTTGGTGCTGGCAAATTAAATGAACTTTATGATATTATATTAAAATTCGGAACTAAGGTATTGTTTGTTATTGGGGGTAGTTCATTAAAACAATCGGGTAAATGGTATGAAATTGCTTCAAAACTTGAGGAGAAGTCAATCGAATTTTTTTTAGCTACTATTTCAGCTGAACCTTCTCCGACTGTGATTGATGATATTGTGGCAAAATTTAGAGCTAAAAATGTCAAGTGTATTGTTGGTATTGGCGGGGGAAGTGTTACTGATGCAGGAAAAGCAATTTCTGCAATGTTAACAAAAGAAGATTCAATTAAAAATTATCTTGAAGGTGTTGGTATTAAAACTCACGATGGTAAAAAAATACCATATATCGCAATCCCTACCACATCGGGAACTGGGAGTGAAGCTACTAAAAATGCTGTTATTAGTGAAGTTGGTTCAACTGGTTTTAAAAAATCACTTCGCCATGACAATTTAATACCCAATTTCGCAATTATTGACCCTGAACTTATGATTTCTTGCCCATCATCGGTTTCAGCAGCCTGTGGAATGGATGCTTTTACACAATTACTTGAAGCTTTTGTATCTTCAAAAGCAATTCCAATTACAGACGCATTAGCTTATAGTGGAATGAAATACATGAGTAAGAATATACTTTTAGCATGCTCTACTGGAGCTTCTGATGTGAATGTCCGAGGAGCAATGGCATATGGTTCTTTAATTTCTGGCATAGTTCTTGCTAATGCGGGTTTAGGGATTATACATGGCTTAGCTTCACCAATAGGCGGTTACTTTGACATACCTCATGGACTAGTATGTGGCACTCTTCTTGCTGAAGCAACAAAGAAGAATATTGAAGCCCTGCAAAAACAAGGTCCAGAAGGAGAGTTAGGATTAAAAAAATATGCTCAAGTAGGGGCATTATTAAAGGGAAAAGAGTTTGTGGAAGAAATTATGATTCTTGAATATTGTCTTGAATTAATAGAGATACTAGAAAAATGGACAAAAAGTTTAAAGATTGATAGGCTAGGAAAATATGGTATAGAAGAAGAACATATTGGAAAAATTGTAGAAAATGCGGGACTTAAAAACAATCCAGTTAAGTTAAATAACGAAATTATAAAGCGTATAGTTTTTGAGAGATTATAGGATTGATCTTAGTAAAAATAATTTTAATTTTAAGGTTTTATAACTTTCTGACGAGTTCTTTTGCTAGTAATTCAAAAGCTAATTGGACATTTTCACCCGTTTTTGAAGAAATTTTTAAATACTCAAAAAAACCATATTCTTCTTTAAATTTTAATGCGAAATCGTCTTCAATAGTTATTTGTTCTTTCAAATCAAATTTTGTCCCTAAGAATATTATTGGGATATCAGGATTCTCCTGCCTACAAATATTTACCCATTGTTCAATTAGGTCTAAACTTGATGGTCTAGTGAGATCAAATAGTAATAAAGCACCTTTTGCACCCCTTGCATAATTCTTTAAAAGAGGTCTAAAATGATCCTGACCACCAAAATCCCATACTTGCAATAAAATCTTTTTGTCTTCTACATTAAGTTCTTTGAGGAAAAATTCCACTCCAATTGTCATACGAGTATCTGCCAGAAATCTACCTTCTATATATCTATATAGGAGTGTTGTTTTCCCAACACCACCCTCTCCCGCAGTCACAACCTTCAAAAGTATAGATCTTGGCATTCTTTTTCCTCATATAAATAGATGGATAAAATTATTGATGATAAATTGTCGTTTGAATTAGTAGAGTATAAGTATTTTTTTATTGAAACTTTAAAATGTATTACTTATTTTATATTTTTTTAAGCTCTTTCAATGGATAAATATTTCTGTTGTCTTAAAAAAATCGTATTTATTTTATTTAATTTGGCTTTTTTACGTAATTCTGAATCATTTGTCGCTAAATATATGTTTTGATTTTCCCTTTTTAAATTCTCTAGCATTCTTAATAGAAATTCATCTGTAGTTTCATTCTCTTTTTTAAATTCCTCTAATATATCAACATTATATTTTTGTTTATTTTTTTCTAGATATAAAAGACCTGATTCAAGGAACCTGGTGAAGTTAGTAGTTTTTGGTTCCCTCTTCTTTTTTGATTCTAGCTCATCAAGAATTTGGTGATATATAATAAATTTTATTTCTCCTTCAAGTTTAAATCTAATTTCATCAAAATAATCTATTTTAAATTGAAAAGGAAGTAAAATGAAATTAGAATCTATTACAACTAAATTCATATTGGATTTCAATAGGTTTGGCGCTCTAAAATTGTTCTTGTTAAAATATTAAAAGCTTTTTGGACATTTTCCCCTGTTTTTGAAGATATTTTGAGATAATCAATTAAATTGAATTCGTTTATAAATGAACTCGCATAATCATCATCAACCATAATCTCGTTTTCTAAGTCTAATTTTGTACCTAAGAAGAGAACTGGAAGATTGGGGTCGCCTTTCCTCACAATATTAACCCACTGCTGCAAGTTTTCTAAGGTAGTTATTCTAGTCAGGTCAAACATAAGTAATGCTCCTTTTGCTCCTAAAACATAACTTTCAAGTAAAAAACGAAACCTCTCTTGCCCTCCAAAATCCCAAAGTTGCAGTGTACAGTGTTTGGAATCAATTTCAGTTTCTTTTAAGAAAAACTCAACACCTATCGTCATTTTTGTATCGGCTGAGAACCTCCCCTCTACATAGCGATGTAGGAGTGTTGTTTTACCTACTCCTCCTTCTCCGGCCGTAAGAATCTTAAGAATGAACTTTTGTGGCATTGTTATTATTCTTTTTTTGATTTTTGGGCGATATATTTTTAAAGTTGCTCTTCTGGAGCTTTTTATTACGAAAATAAATTTTTTATGATATAATAATAATCAAAAAACGTATTAATATTTCTTTTTGAAAAGATATTTTGAAATTTATTAAATTGAATAATAATTTTTTGTTTTTGTTTTTTATTGTATCTTTGAATTAAATCATTTAAAAAAGAATCTAAAAATAAATTTTATTAATTTCAGTATAATAATTACTACTAGTCTTTTTTTAGAAGTATTAATAGATATATATAGGTGATTTAAAATGAAAATGAAAAAG
>JBHLLJ010000068.1:0-17821 GCA_048885705.1 Candidatus Hermodarchaeota archaeon
TCAAAATATGTAGTCCTACATTATCCCAAACATGATTTACAAGGAGATTAGACATATCAGAATAATAGAAAATACTGATACGTTTAATTTCTTGAGCTAATTCTGGAAAAGATTTCCAAAATTGACCTACCGCGTAAAAAAAAATTATCATTCCTAAACCTAATCCCAGTGCCTTTTTGGAGGACATGAATGTGGAAAAAAAGAAACCAGTACTTACTAGGGCAACCATAAAAATAAAATTCCATAAGAAAGCAAAAATTATTTCATTTAAATAGATACCATTAGTAGTGGCAGATGGAAAGATCAAAATCCCTAAAAGGACACTCATCATTACGAAGTAAAAAATGATCAAAATTTCAAGCACAATGGATAAGTACTTACCTAAGGTAAGTTCATAGCGTTTCATGGGTTTTGAAAGTAACAAATCAATTGTTTTGTCTTCTATCTCTTTTGGGAGGCTCTGGGCAGACTTTAATATAAAATATATTCCAAAGTAGAAAAAAGATACTGAGAATAAGTATACATTAAGAAAGCCTCCAAATTCAGCAAGGTTATAAAATTCTCCAACAATCTGACGAATTGCTTCAGGATAACTCTCAAATAATTCCTCCATACCCGCAAATAATTCAGGATCAAAAAAAGTTACAAACCATATGAAAAATAGCGACATCACCCCAGAGTAAATCAGAAGAGTTTTGTAATGATTCTTTAATTCCTTCCAGACAATTTCTATTACTTTCATATGATCTCACCTCCTTTTGAATTAGCATCTTCATAATATTGCATAAAAATATTCTCGAGTGTAGAATGTGTAATAGAGAAATCTTTTACAGGAGAACCCGCCCAGTCCATTTCACTAATTTCACATAAAATCTTTCGAGCTGGACCAGGTGGCAATAAAAATTCAAGTTGATTTTGGAAATCATATTTTATTATCGATTCGGGATACTCTGATTCTAGGAAATTTTTAAATGAATTCATACTTTCTGGAGATTTAAATATTAATTCTATATGTTTCAAATTTTTAGCTTTAAGTTCGTCAACTTCTGATATTTCAGCTATTTTTCCTTTCTTGATAATAGCGACACGATCACAGAATTTGTCCACTTCGGCAAGTACATGACTACAAAGAAATACTGTACAGTTAGATTCTTTCTGACGTTCTGATACAATGCGATAAAATTCTGATTGCATTAATGGATCAAGCCCGGAAGTTGGCTCGTCCATGATAAGTAAATCAAATTTACCCATTAATGCCGATAACACTCCTACTTTTTGTTTATTACCTTTGCTTAAAACTCCTAGTTTTCGATCCATATCTAATTTAAGACGTTCAGTGACCTCGTTAACAAAATCCCAATCTATTTCAATATCGTATAGTTTCGCAAAATAATTAATCAATTCATTTGCTGTTAAATTTTTATAAAGTCCTAATTCGCCGGGTAAATATCCAATTCGATTTCGAACTTCTACATCTTTTTTTGGATTGATCTTTTCCCCTAATATAGTTATATCTCCCGAATCAGCGTTAAGAAAACCAAGTATGCATCGAATTGTAGTGGTTTTTCCAGCACCATTTGGACCTAAATAACCAAATCTAGATCCTTGAGGCACTTCAAACGAAATATCATCTACAGCTTTAACCTTACCATGATCATAATATTTAATTAAGTTCTTAACTTCTATTGCATTCATTTTTACATCAATTTCATTTTTCATATTTTTTAAAATATATAAAACAACAATAATTGATAGCAAGGCTACCTATATAAAGGTTCTTCATACAATTTGAATTCTACGAAAAATTTATAAAATTGAATTTGTATAATATTATATAATAATGTCAGAAATTGTTGAAGATTATAAATTTGAAGGGATTATTCAAGAAATTGAGAAAAAGCTTATCAAATTCATGGTAAATTTGGCACAAAACAGTAGTCCCATATCTCCAAAACTTACTGAAATTTTAGGATATCTTCTACTTCACGGTCAGTTAACCCAAGCTCAACTAGTAGAATTAACTGGTTTTTCAATAGGAACCATTTCTTCTAACTTAAACCAAATGATTAGTTTGAATATAGTTCGAAAAGAGCTAATTCCGAAAACAAGAACATATAAATACATTTTTTTAGGAGGAAAAGGGAGTATAGAATCACAAGCGAGTTACATGAAATTAGAAATTATATCTGCTGCGATAAATTTCTTCAAACAAAAAATTGAAGAACTTAAAAAATTTAGAGAAGAAATGGGATTTGAATTGCTTTATGAAAGAATCAATGCTCTTTTAAAATATTTCCAATGGCATAAAAAAATCGTAGAAGAAAAGTATGAAAAATTAGGGGTTATGAACTAATTTGGTGGAAGAAGATATATTTAGTCCAAAAATTTTAAAATTAGAAGGAGAAATTATTGAGTTTTTGTCGAAATCTCCACTGCTATTCACAAAAGATCCATTTGTGAATCAAATTAGAGCCCGCTTCTTCACACGAAAACAATTAACTCAAAAAGAATTACAAAAGTTAACCCAATTATCTACAGGAAAAATTTCACAGGTTCTAAAAACTTTAATAAAATGGAGATTAATAGAGAAATCTTCTGTTTCAAGTACGGGAGAATTCACTTATAGTATGGATTCAATTGAGAGATCTTGCAGAACTTATTTTCATACTATTATAGAAGAAATGACCCAAAGTATAAAGCCCCTTGAAGAGATCAAAGAAATATTAGAACAAGAGGGTGATAAGATCAAAAATTTAAGAGGATATGATAAGATAAGTTATTTAGTTCCTCTATTTTTACAAGCCATTAAAGTTAATATTGAAATCATGAAAGATTTTGAAGGTGTAGATTTAGAAGAAACATAACCCTAGGAGATTTTTGGAATAAAAAAAAATTGTTATATATTTTATTTTATTAAGGGTTCATGTGAAGCGTTGTTTGAGCATTGCTAAATAAGCTTGGGCTTCTTTATTATTCGGATCTGCCATTAACGCTTTTGTCCAGCAAATTGCTGCTCCTTGGATCAAATTTTTCCGAAATGCTGATTTACCACTATCAACCATATAGTTTACGTAAATAGGTCCAAAACTATTTAATTTCTTAAATATTTCCTCAGCTTTTCTAGTGTCCCCGAGATTATTATAGATTGCAGCTAAATTCTCCCATGCTAAAATCTGATAGGGATTTAATTCTATTGATTTTTCAAGATACTTAATTGAGTTGTTTGTGTCTTTGTTTAAATGATAATTTACTCCTAATTGTTCATAGAGTATTGGTATGGTAGGATCTATTTTTATTGCTTGATGAAGAACACTAATTGCCTGTGAGTATTGACTGTTTTCTTTAAATCCTCCTGCTGTATTAAATAAGTCAATAATTTTTTTGTTTTCTATTTTCCCACCTGTGGGTGATCCAGGATATTGTTCTTTTTGCTTTTTCTTGACAGCTTCAATTTCATCTATATCGACATTATAGCTCTTTAAAATGTAAGTAAATGATTTAGATAATAGTTGTTTTATTGTCGATTGTACATGTGGTGGTACTTTATAGTTATAATCTGGATGCTTGGAAAGGGCATCTAATTTATTTATAGTATCTTTATGTTCTGGATCAAACGCTAATATTTTTGCCCAATATTGTGTCGCTCCATGCATATCTCCTCCATTCGCAAATTCTTCTCCTACTTGATGCATAAATTCAATATATTTGGATCCTGCATCTCTTATTCGATCAATACATTCACTTAATTTATCACTGTTATTCGTTTGGGTATATAAATTAGAAAGATTGTCTAATGCCATCATTTGATCTGGATTCAAGGATAATATTTTTTCGAAGGTATTTATCGCTTCTTGCGGTTGTCTATTTACAGTATAAGCCAAACCTAATTTCTCCAAGGTGACTACATGATTTGGTTCGGTATTAAGAATTTTTTCAAAACATTTTATAGCATTTGGTGGATTTCTCTTTTCAATGAAAGTCATTCCCTTATCGAAAAGATCTGAATTATCTTTTCGATGAAATGGGGTGTTTAATATACGAGATATAAAGACATCATCAAGTAAATTTGTACCACAATTAGAACACACTTTACTTCCAATAGGGTTTTTAACCTCACATTCTACACATTTACTAAATAGTTGTGCTTGCTCCTTTAACGCTTCAAGATGTTTTAACGCTTGGATATCATCAGGTCTTTGATCTAAATATTTCTCTACGTATTCAATTGCTTTATCGAATTTTCCTATAGATGCGTATGATATGCCTATTTTATGTAGTAGGTCAATCCTTCTTGGTTCACTGTATTCTAATGCCTTTTCAAAATACTCAATGGATTTCGGCATGGCATGTTCCAACGCATAATCTTCTCCATGCTTTTCTTGAGCGTTAAGGACTGTTATCATTGCTAACCGTTCCCAATCTAACGGATTTGTAGGATTTATTTTTAATGCTTTTTCTATTGCCTCAACAGATTTAGAGTACTTTTCCATCTTCATATAGACTAATCCCAACCCACTCCAAACCTCAAATGATTCCGGCCTTTTAAGAGAGAATTCCTTCCAGCATTTGAGTGCTTTATCATAGTTCTCTTGTGCTAATTCTAAGAGGCCTTGTTTATATAAATCCTCTCTAATTATGTTTACATCAGCTTTAGTTTCAGGAAACGCAATTTGCATTGCCATTCCAGGAATTGGTGTGGGTAATACTCCAGTCATCTTATCAAATACTTGAGACATGCTCTTTTTTTGATCATCTGTTAAGTTCCTCACATCTAATTTGTCCTTAGACGATTCAAGTTTTTGTATATGTTCTCTCGCTTCATAAGAATGTCCATATTCTAATGCTTTATTGTAACACTTCAGAGCTGAATTTTTATCTTTAATCTTTTCATAATCTTCTCCCATTAATATCCATGCTTCTTGAAATTCTGGATTTTTTTGAACAACTTTCTTCCAATTCTTAATAGCTTTTTCAATCTTGCCTTTTCTCTCATATTCTTTAGCTAAATCTATATACTTACTAAAATCAGGCATTATTTCACACTTGAGGATTTTCGATATATATTGATATTGTCATGAAGATATTTAATTATATCTAATTTTTTGGATTTTGGTAATTTCTTCATTAAATGAGATTTACTGGATGTAAGAGTATAATAAAGCTTTGGGAAGAACTTAAAAAAAAATATGAAAATGGATCCTTACCAAATGAGGGGAATTAATTTTTTCTTAGTCTTTTGAGCATATTCTAAATATCCTTCAAGTTCCTTATGGAGTAATCTATCCTCTAAAATTGTACGGATGACTAATCCCACAACACCAAGTACAGTAGGTATAAGCGAGTAAAGAGAACCAAGTGCTAAACAATAGAATACAATAAACAAAATAAATCCCAAATACATTGGATGACGTACAATTCTATAAGGACCACTAGTGATAACTTTATGAGCTCGTTCCTCTTGAATCTCTACTGCTTTTGATAAAAAAGTATTCTCTTTCATCACTAGAAAGATAATTATTAACCCTATTGAAAGTACTATAAACCCAATAATTTCAACCCAGAATGGAATGGAAGACCATCCATATCTTCGCTCGAATCCTGGAATTATGAATGTTGGAAAAAAACCAAATCCCATTAATAACATAACAACCTTATCCCATTTTTCTCTGAATTTGGGTTTTGCTCTTTTTTGAAGCATTTCTGGATCATGTTTACTAAAATACAAAACCACAACAGTAAAAAATATTAAAAAAATTATAAGATAAATCCATGCCTCAATCCAGAGAAAGTCTGCTGCAGGTAAAAATAAACCAAGACCAAGGAAGACAGTAACCATAAATACTAATACTAACAATGATGATTTTGTTATATTTTTGGGCATAAGTAAAATTAATTTTTATCAAATTTAAGAACAATAGTCTTTTTTCTGAAACAAATATAATTAAAATTCAGCTTAACGTTTCCAAATTTCAAAAAGCATGAAAACATTTAAATAGCAATGTAACCTATATTAAATTAAGAAATGACTATTGATGAGAATACTGAAAATAACACTCACCTTTTTAGTAGTAAACTCCGAAAATATGCGGATAAGCTTGTAGAATTTCTAATGGATATTGCTGAAAGTAAACGAGTGAACCCAAAAATTTCCACAATTTCTTCTTTTATATTACTCCATGAAAAGTTAACTCAAAAAGAGTTAAAAGAATTAACAAGATTCTCAATGGGTTCGATTTCTACGTTTTTAACAGTTATGGCTAGTACAGGAGCCATTGAAAAAGAACGTATTCCTCACACTCATACATATAGATATTCATTTTCAGGAAAACTTGAAGATCTAACTACTAAAGGAGTCGAAATTGCGTTAAGTAGTTTTATTTCTTTTGAGGGTTATTTAAAAAGTAAAAAAAAAGAATTAGATAAATTAATTGATCAATCTAAAAAAGGTGCAGAACATCTTAAACAAAGAATTGAAGAATTGCTTGAAACTTTTGAAATTTATGAGATTTTGTTTCCAATCATCACAAATAATTCTAGTGAACAAATTGAATATGATAATTACATAAAAAAGTTCTCTCTTATAAAAAGAAGTCAAACAGACGTGTGGAAAATTCGATTTGATGAAAAAGTATATTTGATCGAGGATGATATGTTGAATCAACTTGTAGCTTCACCTATGTTCTCAAGTCGAGATCAAATGTTTATTAGAATCCTGGGATACTTTATTACAAGAAAATATCTAACTCAAAAGAGATTACAAAGAATTACCGGTCTATCAGCTGGGAAAATTTCTGAAGAAGTGAATTCACTATTAGAAAATGGTTTAATTGAAAAAGTGCATGTTTCAGAGAAGGGCAAAATTACTTATGGTGCTGAATCTGCGGGAATAATGCTCCTAAAGTTTTCGAGATCAATTATTCACAGAATGGCTAAGTGGGATAAAGAATTACAAAAAGTGAGAGCAGAATTAGAAGATTATCGTAAAGATTTAGAAAATGTAAATGGGTATGACCGAATTAAAAAAATAGTTGAGTTTCTTCTTATTGCAAATTCGAAATATAAAAGATTCATAGAATTGCTTGATAAAATCCTTAACCAATAAAGACAATTGGTATAATTTTATTGGTAAAACTTCACATTCGAGTTAAGTTTCTTCGAGGTAGATTTTGAATTTGAGGACTATTAATTAAAGAATCCAACAGTTTAATAACATTATCTTTATCATCCTTTATGTTTTTTGTCTCTATATCAATATAATTACTCATATGATCATTAAACATTTGAGAATTAACATTTTCTCCTAAGTTTGCAACTATTTCTCTCTCTTCTATTAAATTTTCAACTGGTGTTAATAACTCAAAATTGCCTCTTTTCCAATCATCCCATAATTCAGAGAAAGGAACGATATTCAAAGTTCTAAACCTGAATATAGTTGGATTAATCTCAGTTAATACTTTTGCAGTTTCTTTGACATGTTCTTTTGAATAATTTTTTCCTCCTAACCCTAAAATCACATATAAACTTAACTTGATCCCAGCATTCAATATTTTTTTCCCTGCTTTAATCATTGATTCTGCATTAGTTCCTTTTCTCATCATACGTAAAATCTTACTACTTCCACTTTCTAATCCCATATAAACAATATCTAAACCTGCATTTGCTAACTCTTTTAACTCTTCATTAGATTTTCTTAAAATATCTAATGCTTTAGCGTAACAACTTATTCTTGGAACATTTTTTAATTTATTTCGAATATATTTTATTACTTCTACTAAGTAATCTGTCGGAGCAGATGTTGGATTACCCCCTGCTAAAAAAACTGGAAATCCATGATAATTATTTTCAGCATAATAGTTAATATCTTTTTTAACGTCTTCAAGAGGTCGAATTGCATAGTCTTGAACAACACCATACATACCAGAATATGTTCCACAGAACTTACAACCCCCCGTTAATGTATTCCACGAACATCCTCCAGTTACAGGAATCAAAACAGACATAGAAGCCCCTTCAACTGGCGGTCTTATTATAACTTGACTAGCAGAAACTTTTGGCAGCATATAAGAAAATCGAAAAATTTTTTTTATACTTTATTATTAATCCTTCTACAATTAAATTGAATCATTTTAGATTTTTAGAGATTATTATTATAATTATTAAAAGCGCCCCTCGGAAACTATTTAAGGTTTTATATATTCACTTTACTAAAGTTATAGAATATAACATTCCAATAATCAAACATCAACAATTTTTAAGACAATTATATTAGCGTTCAAGGATCTATTAAAAAATGAGTTATAATAGAAAAGATATACTATTTAGTTTTAAAACTGTGATCTGTGGTGCAAGTTCAGTTGGTAAAACATCTCTATTCAATCGTTATTGTTTTAACTCATTTAGTTTTGATAGCTCTCCAACAATCGGAATAAATTTTCATTCTGTTTATTTAAAAATTAATTTTACTAAAGAAATAAATCCACAGAAGGAGAATTATGTTGTAAATTCTATTTTTGATTTTGGAGGGCAAGAAAGATTTGCTCCATTAATCCCTAAATTTATAGAAGGTGCTAATGGTGCATTATTAGTATTTGATTCTGTGAATTCATCATCTTTTAACCAATTAGATTTCTGGTATGATAAAATTATTGAAAATTCTATAGACACTAAAATCCCAATAATATTAGTTGCTAGTAAAAGTGATTTAATTGAGAAGACATCAAAATCAGAAATTATTGATGATAAACTAATCTATGAATATTTAGAAGAAAGAAAATTAGATGGATTTGCCAGAACATCTGCTTTGGAGAATTATAATGTTTTAGAAGTTTTCAAAGAATTAAATAATTTGATGTTAAAAAAGCAACATATTCCATTTGTTGTAACATAAATATTGCTAGAAAAATCTAAAATTCTCTTGAATATACAAAATCTGAAAACTCACTGAAAAACATTTTTTGAGCTTTATTTAGGTCAGGATAAATTTCTTTTAAGGAATTTTTTGCTTGTTCAATAAAATTTTTTGCTAAATGTTCTGCAATCATTAGTGCATTCGTTTCTTTGAAAATATTTTCTATTTCTTTAAGATCATTTTTAGTCAAATTTTCTTTATGGTAAAGTTCATTTAATGTTTTGGATTGTTCTTCATCTGTATTTTGGACTGCTAAAATGTATACGATCTTTTTTTGTTTTTTTTTAATGTCTTCTTCTAAATCGAGTAGATCATCACGTATGGCATGAGCTTGACCAATAAAGAGCATTGCATCACTCAGAGGTTTGATTTGATAATGAAGATTCCCTTTAGCCAAAATAGCTCCAATTTTTGTTGATTTTTCGAATATTCGTGCTTTTTGAAATTCTGCGATATTCAAATATTGTTCTAATGTCATAGGAATGTTATTATAATTCATGTATTCTTCTACTAATTGTCCCTTCATTAAGTAATCCATTGCTTCTGTATATTCTTTAATCACAAATAGTTTTAATTGTTCAGGGAATTTTGAAGATTTTAAAATGTCTAGACCTAAAAGATATCCCTGCGTACCTCCTAATATTGACATATCTCTTCCATATAATGTAATTAATTCATCTTTTTTAGGAAGATCTAAATCCTTATATACTTGATTTATCTCACCCTTTAATTGGACATGAAATGTGGGTTTTCCTCTTCTCATTGTATCATTATCTAACAGATCATCGTGTATTAGGTGCCCATTATGTAATAATTCAACTGAAATGGAAACTTCACGAATTTGGTTAATTTGATCTTCCAAGTACATAGGATTTACTATGCCTTCAAAAGCTGCAATTAACAAGATAGGGTGGATTCTCTTCGCTTTTTCATTTAAAATAAATTTTTCAAGTTGATTAATGAAATCATTTAAAAGAATATCTTTTTCTTTCCTATGGAGATTACTAAAATACCATTCTAATTGTTGATCTACAAACTCTTTTTCGGTTTTAAAAAATGCATCGATCATAAAAAAACTCAAATTTGCTTTAGTTTAGCTAATGCAATAATATTAATATAAAACATTTAATAATTTAATTTTATTATATACCAAACTTAAAAATTCAAAATGAAAAGAGAGAATATAAAATGTTAATTGCAGTAATTTCAGATACCCATGATCATAAAAATAACATCTTAAAGGCAGTTTCTATAATAAATGAAAGAGACGCTGATGTACTTATACATTGTGGGGATTACGTAGCACCATTTGTTAGGAGATGGTTTAATGAATTAAAAGATTCGATAAAACAGAATTTTTTTGGCGTTTTTGGAAATAATGATGGAGAAATTCTTTTTCTAAGAAAAAATTTAGGACAAATATGTGAATTCCCTCAGAATGGAAATGAAATGATATTAGAGCTAGAAGGAAAAAAGATTTTTGTCTCTCATATGCCAAGAGAACAGACTATAGAAGCGCTAGGGGATTCAGGTCATTTTGATATAATTCTAACAGGTCATACGCATATATTATCTAACAAAAAATTAGATAATGGGACATTGGTAATGAATCCAGGTGAACTTTGTGGTTATCTAACCGGAAAAGCTACTTTTGTCATAGTAGATACAGAAAGAATGGAATCTGAGATAATTGAGTTGTAGGATTCAAAATAATTATTTTTTTCTTTTTTAATCGGCTTTGATCATATTAAATTATAATCTTAAAACTGTCTATGATTAAAGGCTTTTTACCTATCCTTTTATGTTATCTTTTTTTTTACATATTATGCCATTGCCTCTAGAAGGGAAAGTTATATTAGATTTAACGAGGATGCTGCCTGGGCCTTTTTGTTCCATGATTCTCTCCGATCTTGGTGCTGATGTTGTTAAAGTTGAAGATCCTCGTTATTTTTACGGTCAGCCGCCTCCATTCTTTCAAAAAGGAAGATATCGTGAAAGTGCTTTTAATTCTATTCTAAATAGAAATAAAAAATCAATTACACTCAATTTGAAAAAAGAAAAAGCTCGTGAAATTTTCTATAGATTAGTGAAAGAAGCAGATGTAGTTCTTGATTCTTATCGACCTAGGGTAATCAACAAATTAAAAATCGATTATAACACTCTAAGTAAAATAAATCCATCAATAATTTGTTGTTCTCTAACGGGTTATGGTCAATATGGTCCTTATGAACAAATAGCAGGGCATGATCTAAACTATATTGGAATATGTGGTATTTTAGATTTAAATAGAGAACGAAAGGTTTATGGTGATGAATTTCAAGAAAGAAAACCAATAAATCCAGGTGTACAAGTCGCAGATATAGGAGGAGGATTAGTTTCAGCTATAGGAATTTTAGGTGCTATAATTGAAAGGGAACGAAATCCTGAAAGAAAGGGTCAATATATAGATATATCAATGACAGATTCGGTTTTTTCTTTTATGCCTCTTGTTGCGGCATATCATTTTTCTAAGGATCTAAATGAAGGAGTAGAAACCCAAAATCCATTACATGGAGATTTACCTTTTTACAACGTTTATAAAACGAAAGATAAGAAATATTTGTCAGTAGGGATTGTTGAAATTAAGTTCTGGAGAGTGTTATGTGAAACTTTGGGACGTGATGACTTAATACAAAAACAATTTGCCCAAGGAGAGGACAGAGAAAAAGTATTTGTAGAGTTACAAACAGAATTTTTAAAAAAAAGTCAAAAGGAGTGGATGGATATTTTCAAAAACCTCGATGTGTGCATCATGCCAGTAAAATCCTTTGCTGAGGCATGCGAGGATCCTCAGATTAGAGCACGAAATATGGTTATTGAAATGGAACATCCAAAATTTGGGAAAATTCAAAATATCAATTCACCAATAAAATATTCACGCACACCATTAAAGATAAGAGAACTATCCCCTATACTTGGTCAACATACAAAGGAGATTCTTAAAAAGTTTGGATACAAAGATGAAGATATTCGGGAATTCAGAAAAAAGGGAGTAATTTAACGGATTTTTACTATATCTGGAACCCGTAGATTAAAATTAATATTGTGATTAAAAGTGAAATAAATGTAAAAACTAGTAAAGTAATAAACATAGGCCAATCTTTTAGTTGCCCATAAAACCCTGCTGCGTTTATTGTGGAGTAAACACCCATCCCTATAGCTATAAAAAAGACAGCTAAGCCCCAAAATTGGCCCATTATTAATCCAGTCCCTCCAATTATAAGCATTACAGAAGTTAGAAACTCAGCAATTAAATGAAAATATAGTTGTGTGGGCTTTGTATTAAGTTCGGGTACTTCTTTTTTCATTAACAACAATAACCACATACATAACATTGCTATTCCAATTATTATAACATAAATTGAAGCAATTAATTCAACTACCATTTCTTTCACCTTTATTAATTTGATCTAATCAGATTTATTAATAATTAAATTTACTTAAATTTTCTCTAAGTTTAATTCTAATTTGTTATTTATTATTAGTAAAATCAAAAACAACTTTAATTGCATGAGATTCAGATTTATTAGCAAGAATATTAAAAGCAGTTTCATATTCTTCAAGGGGAAATTTGTGAGTAATAAGCATCTGAGGATCTATCAATCCTTCTGATATAAAATTTAAATAATATTGAAACGCATGTAAAGATATATCTCGGAAAATTTCTATACCAAATGCATTTGATCCAATAACTTCAAGTTCTTTAAAATAGTGAAGAGTGTTTTCAAACCTTTTTGGAGTGCTTACTCCAAAAAACACTAATTTACCTTGAGTGCAAAGTATTCTATGTCCGATCTCAAAAGTTTCTCCTGAAGCAATAGTATCAACTATACCATCCACACCATCAAATGTCCATTTCAAACCCTTTTTAGGAGTATATAATTCCACATTATTGTAGGCTGCTATTTCTTCAATAAGTACAGCACCTGAATTTAAAAAAACATGGTCAGCTCCTAATTTAATAGCTAAATCTTTCTGAAATTGATATCTTCCAATACCTAATACAGATTTTACTTTGAAAATGTTCTTTAAACAAAGTATTGTTAATAAACCTATAATTCCCAAACCATAAACAAGTATTTGGGAATTAGGCTTTGGATTTAACAATAAAAGAGAATGAAAAGAAACAGAAAAAGGATCTGCTAAAACTGCTTGTTCAAATGATATTTCTTCGGGTATCAAAAAACACTGAGACTCATGAACAGTTAAGTAAGGACTAAATCCTCCATATCCACTTGTTACCCCTAAATGCATTCCTACTGGAATTTTTCCCTTCTGGAAATTTTTACAATGTTTAAAATCACCTAAAGAACATCTCGAACATATTGGTAAAATTCCTCGAGGAATACATGAAAACCATGGATTTATTGCAACACGATCTCCCTTTTTAAATTTCTTAACTTTATTCCCAACACTCTCAATAATACCTACAGGTTCGTGTCCCATTGTTTGAGGAAAAGAAATAAAGGTACGTATAGGATTATCAAGTGACCCACTAAGTCTTAATTCTGTCATGTCACTACCACAAATTCCACAAAAAACGGTTTTAACAATAACCCAGTCTTCTGCGACTAACTTTGGATATGGAACATTTTTTAAAGATACTGGTCCTCCCGATTTCCAATACCCTTTTGGATTTATCTTTCCTCTAATAAAAGCTTTCAATAACTTGAATTTTTTTAATTCAAATATTAAAGCAGGAATACAATCTTTCTCATTTTTTAAACTCATTTTAAATTATACTCCAAATATTAATCGAAATAAAATTTAACCTTAATAGACTTAAATTTCTCTTGACTTCTCGCAACCAAAAATGCTCTTTTATAATCTTCTAAGAGAAATTTATGTGAGATTATTGGTGTAGGATCGATTCTTCCTTCTTCTAATAATCGAAAATAATGATAATAAGCATGATCTCGATTGCCTTCAAAATTCTCTATTGCAAAGGCATTACTACCAATAATATTTATCTCTTTAAAATACCACGGTGTCCATTCAAACTTCTTAGGAACATGAACTCCAGTCAATACAATTACTCCGGATCTCTCCTTATTATTCCTAAAATCAACTATTCTTGATTTTACAATACGTAAGCCTGTTTCAAATGTTTCTGCAGATGCAACGGTATCAAATAAAAAATCAATTCCTTCTAATAACCAAGGTTTCTTTTTTTTAAGATAGTATATATCGCAATTTAAATAATCTCCAACATTTTCGATGACTTTATTGGGAGGAAATGATTTGATTACTAAATCTGCACCAAACTTCTTTGCCATTTCTATTTGATGTGGAAATCTAGCAATAGCAATTACTTTAACCTTTTCATAAATCCTTTTTAAGTAGTGAATTGTTAATAGCCCCAGATTTCCGCACCCATAAACCCCACATATCGATCCTTCCCTAAGATCAACTTTTAATATAGAATGAAGTACTACTGAAAAAGGATCTGATAGAACTGCCTGTTCCATTGAAACTGAATCAGGAATTTTTATTGCCATTATTTTATGCGCAGGGAAAAATTCTGCAAATCCCCCTGTAGCATCACTACTAGTACCTGAATGAATTCCAGGGCTTAAAATACCTTTTGTGAAATTTCTGCAAAGATATTTGTTTCCTTCTTTACAAGCACTACAAAGAGGTTTGATTTCTCGCGGTTCGCAGCTTATCCATGGATTTAAAGCAACTCTGTCCCCTTCCTTTAAATTAGATGAATTTCCAACGTTCTTAACAATCCCAACTGCTTCATGTCCTAAAGTTTGTGGCCATGAGAGTAGGGCAGTTATAGGATTATCAAAATTTCCATCGAGAAAAATTTGTTTCTGATCAGAACCGCATATTCCACAATATTTTGTCTTCACAATGAGCCAATTCTTAGACTTAAGCTTTGGAGTAGGCACTTCTTTCAATTGTAAACCTCCAAGTTTAGAAAGATAACCCTTAAGATAAAATGTTCCCAATATCTTAGATAATGCTAATCTGTAAAGTTTGTAGTCAAATACGAGCGCTTTCATAACCTTATTCATTTGAAATGGTAAAAATAATTAGATTATTATTAATTAAAGAAATTTAAATATTATTAAATATCATTTCCTTAAAAATTAATAATTCATTATAATTAAACCATGCAATTTAGACATGTTTATCTAAAATAATCATTATAGAATTTTAAAGTTAAAATAACACGAATAACCTAGAATTATGGAAGTTGATATAGCATTATATGAAATTATTAAAAATTCTGGAATAGATTTAATTTTATCATTACCGTGTATTTTATTAAAAGGACTTATAGAAGAAATTAATATAAGACAAGAAATTCAAAATATTCCTATAACACGAGAAGAAGAAGGAATCGGGGTAGCTGCAGGTGCTTATTTAGGAGGGAAAACACCGGCAATATTGATGCAAAACTCTGGACTGGGTAATTCAGTTAATGCAATAAAATCATTATTACAATTATATAATATTCCCGTTATATTTATAATAAGTCATAGAGGTGCTGAGGGTGAATGGATTTTGGCTCAAGTTCCGATGGGTGAACTTACACCAAGTCTTTTAGATTTATTAAATATTAAAAAATTTATTATTAATTCAGTAGAGGATATTAAAATAATAAAAAAGGCAGTATATTTCAGTAAGAAAACAAAAAAGTCGGTTGGGATTTTATTAAAAATGAATTTATGGAGGAAATCGTATGAGGAGATATGATGCTATAAAAAGAATAGTAGAATCATTAACTGATGAATTAATAGTATGTAATCTTGGTGCGCCTTCAAGAGAATTATATCATATTTTGGATCGAGATGAAAATTTCTATATGTTAGGTTCAATGGGTTTGTCAAGTTCAATAGCTTTCGGGATTGCTATTTCTAAACCTATGAGAAAAGTTATTTGTATAGATGGCGATGGTTCTATTCTTATGAATCTTGGCAGTTTATGTACAATAGCGAATAATAATCCACAAAACTTAATCCTGATCATAATTGATAATTCTTCTTATGGATCTACAGGAGATCAGAAAACATATACGAGTAATAAGACGAGATTGGAAATAATAGCTGAGGGTGCTGGATTTAACTCAATAACCATTATTGACAAAGAAGAACAGATTATACCAATATTAAAAAATTTAGAATTAGGATGTCATTTTGTACTTATTAAAACTCAATCAGGGAATGCAGATGTTGAAAATGTCCCATTACTCCCAGAAGAAATAAAAGAACGGTTTAGAAAAGTAATTTCATAAAAAAATGAAATTAATTTCCAATCTCTCTACTAAAATTTAATTAAGAGTACACTTATTATTCTTTTAGAATTAATAATTAAATTAGGAATTATTGAAATGACAGAGGAGTTTAAAAAAAATAACAACGACGAAGTTACCAATGAAAAAAAATTAGAAAGTGATTCAGTAAAGGAAGAAATTGAAGAAGAGAAACAAGCAGAGAAAATAAGTAAACCTGTTGTTATTAGAGCTGATGCCTATAAGACAATAATACTATACGCGAGTAGATATGCGAATAAGTCAATAGCTCCAGAAGATTGGAAAGAAATTTATGGAATTTTATTAGGGAAAGCTGATCAGGAATTAGTATATGTAGAAAGTGCAGAAGCTTTAACTTTTGGACACGCTACAGATGTCCAATTGGATGAAAGACATTACGGGTTTATTGAGGAAATTCAAGAAAAACTTGATAAAGAAGGTAAAGAGTATTACATGGTCGGATGGTTCCATAGTCATCCAGGTTTAAACTTATTTTTTTCTTACATAGATATAATTAATCAATTAGGTTTTCAACAAAATAACGATGATTTTTGTGGCTTAGTATTTGATCATACTCTTTTAGGAAAGAAAAAAGAAGAAATACAAAAAAGGGAAGATGGTTCCGAATATACCATGACAAAATATGATACGGGGTTTGAAATCTATAGAATAACAGATGTAAGTATGGATATTAATGATCCAGGATTTGATAATAATTATTATAAAGTAGATTATGTTATAGATGGATTAAACAAATATTTTTTTGCAAATGTATTATCTGAGTTATCTGCACTAGTAACTGAAGGAAAACCTCTACAATCTGCTTATAAAGAAGAATTCGCAATAGATGAAAATACTCAATTACCTTCAAACTTGAGAACTTCGAAAAAAGATGAGAGATTTCATTATCATTCTGACCAAAATGACTTTTCTAATAAAGATTTTCTAACTGAAATTCCTATGACTGAAGATATTGCATTTGGAGTTGATGATTTTTTTTATGGAGAGAGCGAAGAAAGAAAAAAACAAAAACAAATGAAAGTGAAAGAAGAAGCCGAGCAATTAATTTATGAAGGAAATATGGCTTTTAAAAAGAAAGATGCTATTACAGGAGTTGAAAGATTCAGACAAGGGATTGAAAAATATAAAGAAATTAAGGATTTTGATAGAGTTTTAGAGTTATTGAGGACAGTTGCTCAAATATGTATTTCTAATGAACATCTGCCTATTGCTGAAGAATTTACTAATGATTTATTTAAATTGGCTAAAAAGCAAAATCAACTTTTTTATTTAGGAATAACCTACTATATTAAAGGATATCTATTATTAAAGGGGGGAGATAACGAAGTTTTAGAAGAAGCATTACATAAAATTCAAGATGCTGCTGTAAATTTTGAAAAAGAAGGTGATTTTGCTGGCGCAGGAATGTGTTTTAATAAAATTGGATCAATTTATCAATCACGCTTGAGCAAATTAGAAAATGCATGTCTATTTTATCGAGCAGCCATAGAAAATTTTAATAAAGCAATCTTAAAAATGCATCCATTAAGAACAGATTTTTGGAATAAACCGGAATTACTAATTCAAAAAATTGTAGAATTAAGAGATAT
>JBHLLJ010000069.1:0-16843 GCA_048885705.1 Candidatus Hermodarchaeota archaeon
TGGCATGATCCTACGTTCTCAGTCTTTATGGTTTTTGAAGGAGAAGGATTCTGGGCTTTAATTGTGTTAATCGCTGGTGTTGGGTTAGTCGGAGTGGCGACAATTTTGATCAAAAGGAGAAAAGATAGAAGATTTTAAATCAAATTAATTTTTTATTTTCTTTTTTTTTTATTTTGTGCTCATTTTATTAAGTTTTTAAAGTTTTTATAATGAATCTCGGATAAAAATAAGATTTTTGAATTTCATTTTCTTATAAAGTTATAAATTTAGAAAAATCTAAGTGACATAAAGATAAGAATTATTACAAAGATAGTGAGGAATAAATGACGTTAAAAATGCAAGAAGCCTTTTATGTTGATGAGAATAAACGCTGGTTTAAGAAGTGGTGGCCAAAAGGAGTTCCTTTAAACACTAAATTTAAAGAGATAACAATAAATGAACTCTTAGATGAACAAGTTGATAAATATAAAGATGAGAAATTTATTTGGTTTTTAGATGCGTGGATTACCTATAAACAATTCCAAGATTATGTAAAATCTTTTGCTACGGCGCTGGTAAATTTAGGAATTAAAAAGGGAGATATTATAGGAATATTTTTACCTAATTGTCCACAATATATTGTTGCTTATTTTGCTATAACTCGAATAGGAGCAATTGCAAGTGGAATTAATCCTACATATCAACCCGTAGAAGTTCTTCATCAACTTGATATTACTAAACCTAAACTACTCGTCGTATTAGATGCGTTGTATGAGTCATCAATAAAGTCAATCATTCAAGAATCAAATATAGAGCAAATTATTTATACAAATCTTGCAGATCTAGCAGAAATAAAAGGCGTAAGAAAAGCAATTGGAAAATTTGTTAAAAAAATTCCTTCAGGAAAGGTTGATTATCCTGGTGCCTTAAAATTTAATGAACTCTTAAAGATAAAACCAAACCTTCCAAAGGTAACCATTGATGTAAAAAATCATCCAGCAACGTATATTATGACAGGGGGTACAACAGGATTACCAAAGGCTGCTGTTCTAAGTCATTTTAATGTGGTTTCAAATGCAAAACAATGTAAATTATGGTTAGGGGGCGAAAAGCCAGGAATTGGAAACATAGCGATATTACCCCTATTCCATAGTTTTGCTCATACTGTGGTTATGAATACAACACTAGCTGTAGGAGGATGGATAATGCTTTTCCCAACTCCACCTTCACAGGCTGAATTGTGTGAGCAAATAGAAAGATTACCATGCAAAGAGGGATTAATTTATGCAGGTACCGAAATTTTATTTAAAAGACTAGCAGAGCTTAAAAACCTTAAAAGAAGATTTCCGGGAGTGATGGGAAAGTTAATATTATGTATTTCTAGCGCTGGACCATTACATGCTCCTGTTAGAGATGCATTTGTGAAAAATACTGGGGGTAGAATTGTAGAAGGTTATGGTTTGTCAGAAGCTAGCCCTGCTGTTAGTGCAGGAAATTTATTTGGTGAAAGCCCAGTTGGGACTATAGGAATGCCTTTCCCAGGAACAGAGTGGGGAATTTGGCCTATTGATGATTTTTCTGAGGGTCCAATATGTTTAGGAAATGCTGAGGATAGAAACTTTGGTATTGAATATACAGGTGAAATATGCATCACAGGACCTCAAATTATGTTAGAATATCTAAATGAACCTGAAGAAACATCACAAACAATTAGAGAGTACAAGGGTAAAATGTGGCTTTTAACTGGAGATATTGGATTTATGAATGAAGATGGAACAATAGAAATAAGAGACAGAAAAAAACAACTTATAAAATGTAAAGGATTCTCTGTTTTTCCAAAAGAGATTGAGGAATTACTAATGAAACACCCAGATATTATTGAAGCCGCTGTTGCAGGGCTTCCCGACCAAGAATGCGGAGAAATTGTTAAAGCATGGGTTTCAATTAAGGAAGATTGTGATTGCTCACCTCAAGCGATAAAAGAATGGGCAAAGAACAATATGGCACATTATAAAGTACCTAATAGTGTAGCGATAATCGGGGAACTTCCTAAAAACTTGATTGGTAAGGTTCAAAGAAGAGTACTACAAGAATCTGATCCTCGCTGGAAAGAAAAACATGAAAATAATCAATAAATTTCTTATAAAATCTTCAAGTGATTATTTAAATTATTAATAAAACATTTGGAGTGTGGTTTTATCGATATCTTTAAAGATACTCATTAATTATTGTTATATGGATCCTAAAGGAGCAATAAGATAAATATTCAATATATTTCATAATATAGAGATACTAATAGAAAGATAAATAAGGAACATGTTTCTAGTCTAATCGAACATAAATTTTTATTAAGATATATAGATTTTTGTAATATAAGAACAACAAAATCGAGTGTATTTTAAATTTGTCTGAAAAATCAGAAATAGAAAAAATATTAATAGAAGTAGCGAAATTAGAAGCATTTGAAATAACTGATTCAAAACTTAAACTATTAGATAGTGTTATTCAAGATTTCGCCCCAGAAGTAGCTTTTTTGTATCAATTTAGGGAGGATGAGTCAGAAGAACAACAGATTAAAACAGGTCGCCTTCATGAAAATCGTATTTTGGGAATAATTCTAAAATTCTATTTAGAAGGAAAGAATAAAATTACTACAGGAGATGTAGAGGATGAATATAAAAGATATTTTAAAGAAATCGCCCGCTCAACCATTTCAACTTACTTAAATATGCTAAAAAAGGAATCAACTTTATATAAAGAAAGGGATGGAAGAATAGTTTATTATATATTTTATGAAGATCCTCCAGTTGATATTAAACCATTCTGGTTTACTCGATTATTTTGTATAGTTCCTGCATATTTTGACAGAGCTATGTTTTTCTCTAAGTTATATAATGAAGCAGAAATTTATGTTAAACAAAATATGGATGAATATAACTCCGAAATCATGGAACTCTTAATAAAGAATTTCAAGTTCATTACTGGATTAATAATTCTAAATATTTTCAAAAATCGGGTTTCGAAGTGTATACTTTGCCAATTTAGTAAGAGAGAGATATATAAAAAATTAGAAGAGATAATGACTATTGCTGTTAAAGATAGATCAGATGTATTAGCTGAAGAACTCTTCGATATTATTGCCAAATTCTCAGAATTATCGATTTTTGATGGAGTAGGTATTGAAAGCGAAAATACAGAAAAAAAAATTGCTAAAAAATTAGTAAACTCTGCTGATTTATACAAAAAAGATCTTGATTTTCAAATTATGGTATCATTGAGAAGAAAAGATTTAAGATTGAAACAAAAATTAGCAATGGAAGAACAAGATAAAGAAAAATAATGTGAAAATCTAAGAAAATAACATACTCTTTTTTGAAAATAGGTCTTAAATTTTATAACATATTAGATTTTTGTAACATCAAGCGTGATAACGCTTCAAAGGTTTCTTCGACATTTTCACCTGTTTTCGAACTGCATTCTATAAAACCGTCTACACCTCTTGATTTAGCAATATTAATACCTTCCTCTCCTGTAACTTCACGGTCTTCAATAAGATCTGCTTTTCCACCAACAACAATGATAGGAAATTGATCTTCTGCTCGAAGTTCTTTTCTAATTACCATTAACCAATCGTCTATGTGGGCAAGGGAACTATAATTTGTAACATCATACATAAATAAGGCTCCATTTGCTCCTCGTACATATGTAGGCAATAGAAATCTAAATCGTTCTTCGCCTCCAAAATCCCAGATCTGAAGTTTTATCCTTTTTCCATTAATTTCTAAACTTTTAACCTCAAAATCCACACCGATAGTCATTTTAGAATCTGATTTAAATAAATTAGTCAAAAATCTTTGGGTAAGGGTTGTTTTTCCACACCCCGCATCGCCAAAAATAACAATTTTGTATGTTGCGTCGTACACCTTTATTCTCCTCAATCCATTCAGACTTTTGGGCAAAAACTTAAATCTTGAAAAATTAAACTTTCTTATGTTTATAAATATGTTTTGTTATAAGAGAGTTATTGGTTTTTTTGATTTAATCACTATAAAGATTTCAATATTTAATATCTTTTTCTATATTATTTATTATTTAAAATATTTTAATGGCGTATATTAAAAAAATTATGATATATGTTTAAAATTTTTTGTCATTCAAATATATAGATTTGTCAATAAGGAAATTAGTTTAAATCATAATAAATCTATTATTTTTTAAAAAATTTTAATCAAGGTATATCTATAGTTACAGCAGCATTACAGATGCTGCTCCATCTTCTTTGATCAAAAGAACATTTAGCAATTAAAATAATTAAAAAAAGAATAAGTTATATAGGTAAAATTTCATCGGTTAATGTTATATTAACCTGAATACTTGCTTGATCTATCATGAATATTAATAATGATTGATAACAGGGTCTCGCATATAGGAAATGACACTGGTAAGTAAAGCCATTAATTGTAATTTTCTTCCAAGTTTTAATTCAACGTTTGGAAAATATTTTGGTTTAAATTTCTCATTTATACAATATATAGGTACACAGTAGGAGTAGTTAACACACTATTTATATCATTTTTTTATCAGTCGAAATATCTTAATCAGTCATAATATCAAGTACAATAATCTGACGATGTTATTTAATTATTATAGTCATTTAATTTTAAAAATATCATAGTCTTTAATTTTAAAAATAGAAAAGAAATTAATAGTTTTCTCTGCAAAGAATATGATTAATCAGCTTTTTAAACATAAAAAATTGCGATCACGTAAGATGTTCTTGTTTACCCTATTCATTTTATTCGTAACATTTAATACCTTTAATATAAGATATGGAGTTTCTCAAACACAAAATAACTTAAGCGGTGTTAATGTAGCAGTATATAATGGTAACGGCGCGCTATATAGTAGTTATGTCGCTTTGAGAGAAATGTTTGAGTGGATGGATGCTAATGTAAATACTATAGATTCGGATAATATCCTCAGTGGCGTCTTATCCGATTGTGATCTATTAGTTTTTCCAGGAGGAAATACATTTTCGTATCAATATTATTTAGGGAGTGAAGGTATAGCGATTATTAGAAATTTTCTTTTAAATGGTGGTTCATACTTCGGTATCTGTGGCGGTGCTCTGTTTGGTACTGATGGACTGAATCTTATCGATGGTTATTTTCTGCCTACTAATCCAGAAATCCCGGGAGGTGTTTATATACTTGAGATGAATGTTAATCAAGGGTCAACTGGACCAGATCTTTCAGATGAACCTAGTTCTTATGAATTGCTTTATTGGTCATCTCAATATTACCATTCTGATAACATGTCCAATATTAATCCAATAATGGTATATCAACACAACAATCAACCCGGTATGATTACTTTTCGATATGGAAATGGAGCCGTATTTCTCAGTTTCCCACATCCCGAATATGAAGAGAATAGTGCTAGAGATGGAACTTCAGATTTCGATTATTTGGACGATCCAGATTCTGAATGGAATTTATTATTAAAGATCTCAGTTTGGCTTTATTTCGCTTCCGGCGTAAATCTTAAAGATTTATTGATATCTATAATAATTATTGCTACTACAGCTATCGTAATGGCCATTTTCATCATATATCAACGACGTAAGAGATAAAGAAAATTTCTCTTTTTTACTAATAAAAAACAAGATTTATATTTAAATAAAAGATGAAGGATTTCTCCTCGATGAATTGATAATAAATAGTTTTCATTATTTTTGTTCATTAAATTAATATTAAAATCTATAGATTACCTTTTTCTTTTTCAAACACTTTCTTGTTATTTATAATTACATTTATACTTATTTTATACTTTACATAAATAGTCTATATATATTGCTTCAATAATATGAACAGTGAAATTTGATTATGGTTAATGAAAAGGAAAATTACCCTTATGAAATAGATGTTAAAGTCTACAAACGTTTTAAACAGAAAAATAATATGTTATTTCGAAGATTATGGGACAAAACTTTGACAACTTACCATCAAATGATAGATACAAATATTGAAAAGCATATTGAATCTAAGAAAGAGGGGTATTCAAGGATAGATTTTGCATTAGTAGCCGCAGGGTGGACAGTTTATGAACGATTT
This sequence comes from Candidatus Hermodarchaeota archaeon, assembly GCA_048885705.1. Classification (GTDB taxonomy): domain Archaea; phylum Asgardarchaeota; class Lokiarchaeia; order Sigyniarchaeales; family SOKP01; genus Loki-b32. The sequence continues at coordinate 6,093 of JBHLLJ010000069.1, forward strand.
CCTTATGCATTCACATGGGAAAGGAAAGATTTAATAGATATTGGTTATGGCGTGAATTGGATGAAACCCAAACTTAAAATTGAAGATTTAAGGCTTTTCACGAATTATATAAAAAAAGCAGCAAACTTTTATGGAGCATCATTAGTAGGTATTGCCAATGTTGATGAAAAATGGATTTATAATTCAGGCTTTATAAGACCCGATCAAACTAGTGAAGCTGAAGCAAAGCAAGAAGTTCGTGAAGGAAAAGCAGTGAATTTAATATATGATCAACCTATAGATTTACCTATTGGGTTTAATAAAGTAATTGTGATGGCAGTAGAAATGGATGAAGATGCAATATCAACAGCACCTTCTCAGCCGGCAGCCGCAGCTTCAGCAATTGTATATTCAAAAATGGCTTTTATTATTTCATGTTTAGGGGAATTTATTAGAAATCTTGGATACAGAGCTATTCAATGTGGTAATGATACTGCGCTTAGTATACCTTTGGCAATCGATGCTGGTCTTGGTGCTTTAGGTAGGAATGGACTATTACTTACTCCTAAATTTGGACCCAGAGTGCGTATTTGTAAGGTTTTTACAGATATGCCACTAATTTCTGATAAACCAAATCAAGAATTTATATTAAAAATCAAAAATTATTGTAAGATATGTTGTAAATGTGCTGATGCTTGTGAAACTAATGCAATTACAAAAGAAGAGAATCCTTCATATAAGCCAGCCACTATCTCTAATAATCCCGGGGTTAAAAAATACTACGTTGATGTAGAAAAATGTTTCGAATTCTGGGTTGAAAATTCTAGCGATTGTGGAAATTGTATCGCTGCATGTCCTTTTTCAAAAATTAAGAGAAATCTTACACCTTTAGAATTTTGGAATAAAATTTAAATCTCTACGTAGAGAAAAAATTAGAAGTATATTAAATACTATTATATTTTAAATTAATATTGCCTATATTCACCTTTATACCAAGAACGTTGGGATTTTCTAAGATTACTCGGCATATCTTCATATGGAGATATTTCCTCTTGAAGTTTACAATCAACTCCGTAGCGTAAATTAGTCTTTGGGTGAACATATCCAGTTTTTGAAATTCCATTAGCAGCTCTTAAAGCTGTGCGTCGAGCAATTAAAGATGCACCTTTTATGTAAAAGTATCTCCATTTTCCTTCTTCTTCAATAAGCTCTACGAATATTCCTTCATTCATATCTGCATCAGATTTGATTGGAACATATTGACCTTTATCATCATTCCATTTTAAAATAAAATTGTCTTTTTTTTCTGACATTGTAGTATGAAATTTAGAATTATAGGTTATAAGAAATTTAAATAATTTATTTTCTAAAAACTATTAATATTTTTATGATTTTAAAATAAAATTAATATTATTTAATCTTATTTTTACTATTAAAAATATTCTATACTTCCAAATCTCATTTATTTTGCATAGTATAATGATAGATCTACTATCAAAAATTTTATGAGCTATTTTAGATATATTTAACAAAACAGATATAAATTATAATCTTTATAATATCAAATTATATCGATTTTATCCCAATTTTGAAAATGAGAGTTATTGATAAGCAAACTATTGCAGAAATTTTAACTGAAAAGATCAAAGGATTTAATATTGTTGAAATTAAAGCTTTACTAGAAATACCTCCATCAGAGATCGATTATAATTATGCCTTTCCTTGTTTTAATCTAGCAAAAATTGAAAAAAAGTCACCAGATTTAGTAGCAAAAGATTTAGAAAATAAATTTAAAGAAATTGAAGTTTTAGATACTGTTAAAGCAATTGGACCTTATTTGAATTTTAAAATAAAATCAAGATATATTCTTGAAAATATTTTTGAATTGAAAGAAGACTATGGAAGGATACGAGATGTCATTAATTTCGATAAAAAAGAAAAGAAAAGAATTGTTATTGAATATCCTTCCCCTAACACTAATAAACCTCTTCATTTTGGTCATATTAGAAATATTTTACTGGGAAAATCAATTTCTAATTTGTTAGAATATAAAGGACATAAAGTATTTCAAGTAAATTTGTATAATAACCGGGGCATTCATATTTGCAAAAGTATGTTGGCGTATAAAAAATGGGGAAATAATAAAGAGCCAAACATGAAAAGTGATCATTTTGTGGGAGAGTTTTATGTAAAGTTTAGTAAAATGGAAGAAAAGGATGCAAGTCTTGAGAAAGAAGCTTATGAACTATTAAGATCTTGGGAAATGGGAGATAAAGAGACTTTAAATTTATGGAGAAAAATGAATAATTGGGCTATAAATGGCTTCAAGGATACTTTTAAAAAACTTGGTATCTCATTTGATAAGGAGTATTTTGAATCAGATTTATATCTAAAGGGAAAAGAAATTATTCTTGATGGATTAAAAAAAGGTATATTTAAAAGAGCTGAAGATGGAGCTGTTTATGTAAGATTGAAAGATAAGTATAATCTACCTGATAAATTTCTCATCCGTAGTGATGGTACAGCTATTTATATTACTCAAGACATATATCTTGCTTATAAGAAGAAGGAGGATTATAACTATGACAGATCTATTTACGTTGTTGCAGATGAGCAAAATCAACATTTTAAGTGGTTATTTGCGATATTAGATTTGTTAGGTTTCAAAGGAGATAATTTTCATTTATCATATGGCATGATTGATTTACCCAGTGGGAAAATGAAAAGCCGAGAGGGAACAGTCGTTGATGGAGACGATGTTATTGATGAATTGGAAAACCTGGCATTAATTGAGGTTAATAAGAGATACCCGGATATTTCTGAAGATGAAAAATCAAGAAGAGCGAATATTATTGGACTAGCTGCCCTTAAATTTTTTATTTTAAAGTATAGTGCTGTGAAAGGTTTTATTTTTAACCCAGATGAGAGTATTTCATTTGAAGGAGAAACCGGTCCTTATATTCAATATTGTTATGCAAGAATAGAATCAATATTTTCGAAATCTGAGATACAAGTTAGTAATAAAATTAATTGGAATTTATTAAGTCACAAGAATGAGTTAGATCTAATAAAACAGATGACCTATTTCCCCGAGATCATAGATTCAGCTGAAGAAACATACAATATTCACTTGATTGCTCAATATCTGTTAACATTATGCCAAACATTTAACTCATTTTACTCCTCATGTCAAGTTATCTCTGAGAATAAAGAATTAGAAAAAGCAAGGTTATTACTTATAAAATGTGTACAAATAATCATTAAGATTGGATTAGACATCTTAGGAATTGAAACTCTTGATAAAATGTAAAGAATTTAAAATAAAAAGTGAGAGATTAAAATGAATTTTTTTGATTCTAGCACAGACATTGATAAGAATACTCAATTTGTAATTTTTGGGATACCTTGGGATTATTTGACATCAATTGATTTACCAAACTCTTCAATTGCACCTAAAGAAATTAGAGACGTTACAAATGATATTGGATGGACATCTGAATTAGGTTGGCCTGTAACTGATTTTAAAATTGCTGACATTGGGAATATACCAATTGAAAAAGCGAATATAGATAAAAATCTCGATACAATAAAGAATTTTGTAAAAGATTTATATAAGCAAAATGAAAAGATAATCCCTATTATGATTGGTGGAGATCATTTCTGCTCTTTTCCTGTAATAAAGACAATTGGGGATCTTTTTAATAAGAAAGATGAATTTGGTGTACTTTTGTTTGATGCTCATCTTGACTTTTACCAAGAATGGGATAAAGGAGTTTATTCTCATGCAACTATTTCACATAGAGTCTTTGATTTAGAATATATTAATAATAAAAATCTACTAATTGCGGGAGTAAGAGATATTGATATACCAGAGTTAGAAATCGCAAAATCAGAAAAACTTGAATATTTAAGTGCCTTTCAGTTAATAGATGGGATTGATAGTTATATAGAAAAAATTGTTAATTTTTTCAAAACATCGGGGATTAATTCCTTATACATCTCAATAGATATTGATACATTAGATCCATCTATTGCCCCCGGTACTGGCTTTGCAATGCCAGGGGGATTTGCATATAGAGAATTATGGAAAATATTAAAAGAAATATCTAAAAATTTTAAGATAATAGGATTTGATTTGGTTGAAGTCGCTCCCAATCTAGATTTAAAAAATAAAATGACATGTAACTTAGCAGCTAAATTAATTGTAGAGTTTATTTCATTTATAGCTAATTACAATACTTTATAATTCTAATGGCAGATAAAGATTTAAAAGATATTTTGAGGAAAGTAAATCAGTTCAAAATAAGCAATAATACTGATATTGTAGAACTGATAAACTTATTAAAAGATACAGGGTTTAATGCAAAAAGATTAGCTTTAGCTTGCGAGATTTATAAGGAAATGGCAGATGTTCCCGATTGTGTTAAATTTTTTGGACTAGCTGGCGCTCTTGTTCCTGCTGGATTGCAAGGGGTTATATGCGATTTTATAAATGAAGGTTATATAGATATCTTGGTAACTACAGGAGCAAATCTAACACATGATCTAGCAGAAGCTTTAGGATTTCAGCATTTACAAGGAGATTTTGAATCTAATGAAATCGATGATACAGATTTACATAGAAAAGAAATAAATAGAATTTATGATGTATATATGCCTAATAAAGTCTATGAAGGAATTGAGGATTTTGTATCAAAATTAGAAATACCTGATAATCAAATGTCTGTAAGTTCTTTTTTGAAATTTCTTGGAAAACAGCTCCCTAAAAATTCTTATTCCATTCTCAGAACTTGTTTCGATAAGGATATACCAATTTTCTGTCCTGCCTTTACGGATTCTGGTTTAGCAATGCAATTGGGTTTTCATAATCAGAAATTAAATTTAAATCATTTTAAAGATATGTTAGAAATGGTAAATATTGCTTGGGATGCTAAAGTAGCTGGAATATGCATTGTTGGGGGAGGTGTTCCAAAAAATTTCATTATGCAGTCTTTACAATTTTGCCCCAATTCTGCAACTTACGCTATCCAGATCACTATGGATCGGCCCGAACCAGGAGGTTTAAGTGGTGCTTCTTTAAGAGAAGCAATTTCATGGGGAAAAATAAGCGAACAAGCAAAATATTCTACTATAATTTCTGATGCAACTATAGCATTACCAATAATATATTGGTATTTAAAGAAATCGTTTGAATAAATTAAAGCTTTATAATATTTTCCTTAACTTTTGGTCAATAGTTTCTGTATCAGTTCCAAAGATAGTATCTAATGATTCTTTGAATTTCTTAAACTGAGATACTTCTGATAAATTTTTTCCCACGTTTGAAGATTTAAATTCATTTATCACTCGTTTCAATAAAGGTTGAATCACTTTATTAATATATTTTTCTATTTTTTTCTCTTTATCTAAAATAGCATAAGAAATTAAGAGCTCGGGTTCAAAGCTATCTTCACTCAATATCTTATCTTCGGTAAATGTAATAAGAAATTTCTTTCCTTCAAAATATTCTATTATATCTTTTGAAAATGTAGATTGAGCAAAATTTAAAAGAGCAGTAAGTAATCCACTCCTTAAATCTGTATCAATTTTTCCTAATGAAGTCTTATGATAACTTTTTTTTACTAAAGTAAATCCCCTGAATAATATACCAGCTTCTCTAACGACCATTTTATTGAATAAATTCGTTCCTTAATATTTTCTTTGTTTTAATTCTTCTATTCAATATCTTAATTATACCATCTTATTATAATAAATTCTTTGATTCTTGTATATTGGTTTTTAATTTAGAAATTTGATAAGAAATATTATATATCCAATATTTCTAAGAGTTATGGTAATTACATCAAAAAAAATTCGATTATGTGCGGAGAATATTACAAAAAGCATAAACATAAATAAGGAAGGAGAATTCGTCCTTATTAAAGGAGCAATTTATTGTCAAGAACTTCTAGAAGAAATAGGGCTAAGTGTTCTTCGAAAAGGAGGGAAACCACATATTACATCCACAAGTGACTATTTTGAGGAAACTATGTGGCAAGATGATGGAATATCTGTAAAAACGTTAGAAATACCATCAAAACACTATATTGAAATGATTAAAAATATTGATGCCTATGTTGTAATAGAGTATCCAGAAGATCCTCTAGTTCGTAATAATGCTCCCGAAGAAAAGTTGAAAGCTTATCAGAAGGCAATTGCTCCCATAAGAGAAATATTATATGGATTTAAAGAAGAATACGCTCCAGGAAAAAAATGGTGTTATGCTGCATGGCCCTCAAAAAAAGCTGCTGATTTCTATAACATTGATTATGATTTATTTGAAAAGTTTATTGTTGATGGTATGAGTATCCCATCAGAAGAATTAACAAATATCACCACAAATTTGGGAAAATATTTTGACAATGCTAAAAGGGTTTATGTCACTGATGATCTTGGTACTGAATTTTGGGTTTCAATAGAAGATCGAGCAAGAATCCTTGATGATGGATTGCTCTCTGATGAACAAATTGCTTTAGGAGATTTAGGAGGAAATTTACCTGCAGGAGAAGTATTTTTTCCTCCAAATGAAAAAAAAGGAGAAGGTAAAATTTTCTGTCCATTAACAATTGAAAGATATTCAAATAAAATTCTGAAAAATGTACAGCTCGTTTTTAAAGATGGTAAATTAATAATGAATAAAATTTCTGCGGATAATGATCTAGAACTTTTAAAAGATGCTTTTAAACAAAGTGAAGAAATTGATAAGAAGAATCAAGTACCAGAACTTAGGACTTATAACGTTTGTGAACTTGGTATAGGGTGTAATCCCGTAATAACCAAAGCTATTGGATATATTCTTACAGATGAAAAGATTAATGGAAGTGTTCATGTCGCTTTTGGATTTAATAAATCTTTTGGAGGTACTTCAGCATCTCAAATGCACTGGGATTTTGTTACGACACCAAAAGCTAATATAACAGTAGAATACAAGGACGGTTCTAAAAAAGATATAATGGATGCGGGAAATTTAATAAATGAATAATAAGGTTTGCTAAAATAATTCTTCTAAGGATTGAATTATCTTTTCTAATACTTTTCTTTTAAATGTAATTCGATCTGTTTTAAAATTATATTGCTGGATAAATGTTTCTTTTTTTGTTGAAAACCCTATATATACTAATCCAACAGGTTTTTCTGGTGTCCCTCCAGTTGGTCCAGCTATACCACTAATACCTATTCCAATATTTACTTTAGAAAGCTTTCTTATATTATTTGCTAATTGAAGAGCAACAGGTTCTGATACTGCACCATGGCTTTCAATGATTTGTGGATCTACATTTACTAAATCTATCTTAGCTTGATTACTATAACATACAACTCCTCTTTCAAATACATTCGATGCTCCAGAGATATTCGTAAACATATGTGATACAAAACCTCCAGTACAAGATTCTGCGATAGCAATTTTGATATTTTTATTTGAAAAATCTTTTATTATTTTTGAGATTCTTTCTAAAATGTCCATAGTCTTACTCATGTAAAGATTTAATACAAGTTGTTATTATTAATATAAAATAATAACAAATAAAAATAAATAAAAAAATAATATTGTATACTTTTGAAGTATATAACTTAATAACAGATTTATAAGAAATAATTCAACTAAGTGATTTAAATGGGAAAAGATGACGTTGCTAAAGGATTCGTGTTTAAGATTACTGTAATTGGAGATGGAGCTGTAGGGAAAACGTCCTTAATTAAAAAATATACACAAGGTAGTTTCCAAAAAGATTATATTAAAACCCTTGGAGCCCAATTCTCAAAATATGATGAAGAAATAGAAGGAGATAACTGTAAATTATTCTTTTGGGATATTGCAGGACAACGAGAATTTGATTTTATGCGTCCTACTTTTTATAAAGGGAGTAAAGCTGCAATCATAGTATTCTCTCATACCGATGAAGATAGTTTTAATCATATACAAGATTGGTATAAAGATATTAAAAATTATACTGGAGAGCTCCCAATTATTTTGTTTGGTAATAAAACAGATTTAGTTGATGAGAATGATTTAGATGATGAAACCATAAATAATTTAGTTAAAAAATATAATTTTCTTGGCTATTACAAGACATCCGCTAAAACAGGAAGTGGTGTTTATAAAGCATTCCAAGCCATTATAAAAGAATTGTATAATAAATATAAAGAAGAATAGAAAATGCATGAAGATATCAACGAAGGATATCCAAAGATTTTATTTTTCTCGTCAAATCATTGCGCACCTTGCCTCCCAGTTGAAGAAAAGCTAAAAAGAATAAACATTTCACTGTTTGGAAAAAAATTAAGAATTGAAAAAATTTCAATAGATTTGGAAGAAAACCATCAGATTACACAAGAATATCGTATCACTTCCGTTCCGACTTTAATTATAGCAGATAAGAGATTATCCGTAAATATTCAAGAAGAAGAGATCATTGATGCGATACTTTATGCGTTTATATCTTCAGTTAAAATATAAATTTACATAAAAAAAAATAACAAAAATAAAAAAGAAGTGAAATTTAATGGATAGACAATTACTCTCCAAGATTCTCGTTCAAATGAAAAAAAATTTGAAGGAAGGTCGAGATATTGGGGATATGAAGGTTGGTGCTTTACTAGCTTTAGGACATCAATTAGAAGCAATTTTTTACTATTTAGGACATGAATTAGGTACAATCTTAAAAATTAAACCCGTTAAAGATATATCTCAAATTCCAGATGAGATTGAACGAATTATAACTGAGTTTAATCTTGGAAAAGTTGAAATAACAGAAAGTACAGAGGAAATAGTGCAATTAAAATTAAAAGACCATTCCTCAATAAAAGACTTAATCAAAAAAGGAATTAAAACGTCTGGAAGTTTTTGTTCATTTGAAGCGGGATTATTAGCAGGAGTAGTGGAAAAATTGAGTGATCGTCATTGTTTTGCTCAAGAACTTGGATGCAGTCTACAAACCGGTGAAAATTTTTGTACTTTTATGATTGTATTTCAGAAAGATTAAAGTGATTAAAAAAAATTTTTTTCTTCTCCATTTTTTATAAAAAATACTAAACCTCATTAAGATCAATTGTAAATAATAAAGTGGATGTAGAAAATTATTAATAAGGTTAAACTATATGTTGAATATAAAATATAATAGATTGTATTATACAGTGTGATTTAATGTCGTATATTATTAAGATTTGTTTGCTTGGGGAAGCAAATGTGGGGAAAACATCATTAGTTTATAGGTTTATTGAAGATAAATTTAGAGAAAACTATAAAAGTACGTTAGGCGTAAATTTATTAAAAAAGGATATGAATATTCCGGATTATGGTGACGTTTCTGCCCAAATTTGGGACTTAGGGGGTCAAGAATCATTTAAATCTCTTAGAAAGCTTTATTTGGAAGGTGCTAATGGTTCTCTCCTAGTCTATGATATGACAAACAAGAAAAGTTTTGAAAAACTCGATGAATGGATACAAAGTTTTAGAGATGCGAGGAATGACGCTCCTATTATGCTAATCGGAAACAAATCTGATTTAAAACAACAAATTACGATAAATGAGAGCGACTCTCAAAAATATGCTGAAGCCAACAATATGCCCTTGATTATAACATCAGCTAAAACTGGAGAAAATGTTGAAGAAGCTTTTATAAATTTGACCAAACAAATTTTAGATCGTATCTCTGAAAATTCTTAATATGTAATTTCGACAATTTCTTTTCTTTATTACTTTTTTAAAATATCAATTTACAACTATCAGAATTTTGTGATTATAGCACTATTCTTATTTAAATCTACCACCTTTATAAAGGAGGATATATTTAAATAAAATTAACAAAAACTTCGATATAAAGAATATTATAATTTTACAAAATTAAAATCACAATTTTCGTTTAATTTTATCATGTCAGATGAAGATTTTGAAGATGAATTTGAAGATGACGAGGAAGATGAGGAAGAGTTTGAAGATGAGGAAGTAGAAGGGGAATACGATTATGAAACAGATTTAGATTATAAAATAGAAAATGTTGTAGCAACGGTTACAGTGGAAATAACTGAGAAAATAGATCTGAATCAAATTGCTAGACGTCATGCAGAAGTAGAATATAACCCAGAACGTTTCCCCGGGCTTGTAATGCGAATTGAAAAACCTCGTGCCACTATTTTAATATTTTCTACTGGAAAAATGGTTGTTACTGGTCTTAGACAGGCAGCAGAAGCCGAAAGAGTAGTTGATAAGGTTGTTAAAAATATTAGAAAAGCAGGAATAAAATTAGCTAACCCAGAAATTACTATTCAGAATATAGTCGCTTCAGGAGATCTCCATACCAATATCGATCTAAATATGGCCGCCATTGTTATGGAATATGCAATGTATGAACCAGAAGTATTTCCAGGTTTAATTTATAGGATGCAAGATCCAAAAACAGTTTTTCTAATCTTTTCAACTGGAAGGATTGTATGTACAGGGGCAAAACAAAAAGAAATCGTTAGAGATGCAGTTTTAAAATTAAACCAACAAGTTAGAGAGTTAGGCGTAGCGAAAAAAGATATTGGAGATTCAGAATATCAAGATATTACTTTTATTTAATTTATTTTCATCTTTTTTTACAATCTCCTAATCGTATATGATATAACAGAGTTTATTTAATTTTTTTCTTATTGCTAATTGCATCAATAGAATTGATATATTCATTATATAATTCAGTAATCAGTTTTTTTTCTTTAGCTTTAGTAATTGCAAAAAGAAAGAGTTGATTTAG
>JBHLLJ010000070.1:0-16788 GCA_048885705.1 Candidatus Hermodarchaeota archaeon
AAAAGAAAGCTTTTGAACCTTTCAGAATTACATATGTCGGACATGTATGCGCCAATTGGTCAAATTACAAGAAAATACTCTTATAAAGAAGCGATAGAATTAATTAAGGATTCTGTTGAAAAATTTCACCCTGAATTCAAAACTATTGTAGATAAAATGGTTGAATTAAATCATATAGATGCAACACCTAGAAAAGGAAAAAACAGAGGTGCATTTTGCGCGCATGGAAAGCAAAAGCATTATCCATTTGTTTTTGTTAATTTCACTAATATTGTTGATTCTTTACGTTCTCTAGCTCATGAACTTGGGCATGCTTTTCATGCTTTCTACATTCAACGTACCCAAAATTTTATAAATATAGACATTTCTAAGGTTGTTGCCGAAATAGCCTCTGTATTTAACGAAATTCTAACATTTGACTATCTAATAAATACGGATATGTCAAAAGAAGAAAAGATAGCATTACTCTCTAATTTTATCGAATCTAAGTTTGTAACTTCTCATAGGCAAAATGCTTTCTATAGATTTGAAAAAACTTTTCATGACATGTTGGAAAAAAAGCTACCTACCACTAAAGAGATTAAAGATGCTTTTGTAAAAGAAATGGAACTTATGTTTGGGAATTCCATGACAAATATTAGAGAAGAATATGCAAATTACTGTTTTGTAATACCACACTTTCTAAGTGATCCATTCTATGTTTATGCTTACAACATGTCCAATTTACTAGTGATTTCAATTTATCAAATGTATCTCGAACAAAAAGATAAATTTGTCCCTAAGTATTTAAAATTACTTTCTCTCGGTTCATCACTTTCTCCCGAAGAGATGTTGGCTGAAATTGGGATCAACTTAAATGATCGAACTTTTTGGGAAAAAGGAATTAAATATCTATCAGATAAAATAGATGAATTAGCAGAATTAGTAGAAAGTAAATAAAATCCAACTTTTTTTTTAAAACTCTGCTTCTTGTTGTTCTATTTCTGCGAGAAATAATTTAGCAATAGCAATCCAACTTGTTTTGGTTTCTTGATCTCCTAGTGATTTTTCAGTAGATTTTATTCCTCTTTGTAAATATTCAATCGCTAAATCATAATTTTCTAGTTCCTTATAACATATCCCTAATTTTATGTAAGTTTGGTAAACATACCAATCATCACTACTTATTTCAATGGATTTCTGAAATTCCTCAATAGCGTGTTCATGATCCGCGAAGTACATAAGAATCTCACCGTAAGTATCATGATAAGCAGCGTTTTGTGGTGCACTCTCTATTAGTTTTTGAATGAGTTCTAACGATTCTCCTTTTCGATTTAAATATTGTAACCAAAAGGCTTTATAATTAAGAAGATCATTGTTATCTGGGTATTTTTCGATTAAGGCTTCAATAATTTCCAATCCTGATTCAACCTCTTTCATTTCTTTAAGAATATACGCTCTTTTTATTTGAATACTTATTTCTTCTTTAGGAAAATCTATAAGCATTTTATCTAATACAGATAATCCTTCCTTATATTCACCAGTATCAATTAAAATTTTGCTTTTTGAATATAATAAATCGTGATTTTTAGGATTCATTTGAATAGCTTTTTCAATTTCTAAAAGTATATTTCTAACCTCATTTGGTTTTACGGGATAATTAATTTCTATTAGATCATAGAATTTCTGTTGGATCTCTTGCCAAATCAAACCTTCTAATTTATCATACGTATCTAGTAATTTTCTCTCTCTTTCGATTTTGTAAGCTAAATAATTGATATAACCTGGTAAAAAATTTTTTAGTGATTCCCTTAAACCTTTATCAAAAATCGTGCCGCAAATATCAGTTAAAATTGCGCTAACAGTTTTTTCCATTGTTAAAGGTGATGTTTCACTAGGTGTTTCTTCATATAAATTCCGTAAATACGAAAATCTTGTTACATGGTCCTCAACAATAGCATTAAGCATTCGTTCTATTTTTTCATTTGAATGAAAGTAGATAAATTTCTCTCCCGATATATCTAATGTAAAAAATTTTATTGGAAAGATTTTTTCTTCTACAATTCGAAGAACAATAAAGTTAAGTTTAACCAGATTAATGTTATATTTTTTAGAAAAATCCTCTGGAGATATATATTCAGGAAAGCGATCTGGGTGATTCATAGAGAGAAAAAGCAAAACTTTATCATACTCTTCTTCTTTGTCTAAAGTGGATTTGACTTTTTCATATGGCAATTTTAGTTTATTACTTAAAAACCGAAATTTAATATTATTGTCTTTTATTTTATACTCTCTAAAGAACCTAATTGTCTTTTTGGTGATTTCCTTAATACGTTTACCCTCTTCTTCTAAGAGCGATTGTCTATCTAAATCATATAAGCTTATTACATTTGAATATTCTGTCTTGCCCAATCGAGTAATTCTGTATTCTTTTTCTTCCTTTTTTACAAATTCTTTGTCTATTAATGAATTCAAATTTTTAGATAAGGATGATTGATTAATTGAGAGAGGAGGTTCAAGAAAATCAGACCATTTGCAAAAATTATTATTATAAACCATCCAAAGAATCCAATGATCATAATTTCTCCTTCGAAGTATTACATCGGGAGGAAAACTTAATTTTCGCTTTTTTTGGCTTGTTTCAGATAATTTATAATACCTATCCTTACCTTTTGGAGTGATTTTATACTGATTAAATACGCTTTTTTCAAGGTATCCTTTATTCTTAAGTCTGTTTAAGTAGATAGATAACGTTGAATGCTTAACTACTTCTTTTAAATTAGCCCAAGTGCAAACCTCATTATTGTTTAAAATCCATAATACTATAAATTCATAATTAGGCTTTCCAAAAATTGGTTTGATAATTTCCTCAGGAGGGTAATTACATTGGTTTTTCAAATTTACTGCTCCTTTTGATTATATACTAGTAAAATAATAAATTAAAATCTATTTATACTTTATGTTCCATAACCAATCCTAGACTCCATTTGGATTTCGATAAATCAAACTATTTATGAAATGTCGATAAGTTAAATCTTAAGAAAAAAACGAAGCGATAAAAAAAAAGCTCAAATTTATGATATCAGTATAAAATTTAGGCCTTTTTTTTATTTTTTACCATTTGAAAATAAAGTTTAAGGATTACTGTTTATTAGCAGAAATGGGAGAGATGGGCAGCTATTTGAGGGAGAATAGGGCTGTAGGCTCGGTAGAGAGCTCAGTTGTTTGTAAAATAATTAGTTTTTTGAGCTCTCTATTTATTAATAACCCAAAGAAGAAAAATGTTAATTCTGAGGGTATTTTCTCGAAGATCTAACCTATTTGGGCGACATGTTGCCCACAATCCCACCTTTAATTAAGATCTGTTATCATTATCTTTTGTCTTTACCTTAAAAATTCGCTATTATTCCACATTAATTTTATTAGTTAATTAACAAAATAAGACAAAGTTTTATATTTTTACAAATCTAATCATACATTAAATATAATTCTCAAGTACTACTTGTATATAGTATTCTTATGAGCAGTTCAGGGGCAAAATTTAATTTTAAAATCACAGTTGTTGGAGATGGAAGAGTTGGAAAAACATCTCTTATTCAGAAATTTACTCAAGGGGGATTTCAAGAAGATTATATCAGGACAATTGGGGCTCAATTTTCAGTATTCCCAAAAAAAATAAATGAGGATAATATTAAATTAATATTTTGGGATATTGCTGGGCAAGATAATTTTAATTTCTTACGCCCATCCTTTTTCAAAAATAGTAGAGCCGCTATAATTGTATACAGTCTTGAAGAAAATGATCTAGGTGAACAAAGTTTCGATCATATTACAAACTGGCATGATGACATTATTCATTTTTGTGGTGAAATTCCTGTATTGTTATTTGCTAATAAAGTGGATTTAATTAATGAAAAAGAATTAGACAATTCAATAATTCAAGAAGTAGTTAAAAAGTGTAATTTTCTAAAATACTATATCACATCAGCAAAAACAGGTCAAGGGGTTGTAGAAGCATTTAATTGGATTATTAATGAGTTATATGGTAAGTTTAAATCTATATCCTCTGAACTGGAATTAATTGATTCATAGAGAACAAATTTCTTTAGAAGACCACTATTTTTTATAGTATAAACATGTAATTTCATGGAATCTCTTAATTTTAATTTTTTTACTGGGAAAGATTAATTAATCAATTTCATTTATAAAGTCCAATGGTTATCTAAGAATCCAATCAAAGTTCAGTACAATAAACTAAAAATAAAATATATCTTTATTTTATCTATGAACTACAAATAAAAAAAAATTTAATTTTGGAGGTGGTGAAATCTGACTGAAAGTAAACAAAAAGTATTTCCAGATTTTAAAGAATTCTTCTACATATTTTATCAAGAAGAAAGTAAACAAGAACCCGAAAAATTTAGTCAAAATATTCCGTTTACAGGAATAAAGACAAAAAGCAGAGAAAAATTATCTGCTAAAAATGAGGTAGATTTAATAGAAAAGAAGAGAGCAATAAAAAGATGGAAACAATCATTTAGTTATTATTGCTTACATCCTAAAAAATTTAAGTTTGGAATTAGAAACTTAAAATAAAAAAATAGAGGTGGGCGAAAAATGGTACAAGTATTAGATGAAAATAAAGAACGAAATTATAGTATAGTATTAAAAGAGATTATAATTATAGAAGAACCCCCTATAGAAAAGGAACAACCTAAGCTGACTACGGCAATTAAACTGGGAAAACCAACGAAAAAATCTTTACTAAAGCTTTTGAAGAAATCTAAATATAATGCTAATTACCTTAAAGAGATAAGACGAATAGAAGATGTGAAAAATAAGCTAAACATCAGGAATTATGCAATTTATTAATAAAGGAAGTTTATCGAAATTATAATTTTCTTTTTTTTCTTGGAATCAGACAAAATTTTTTAATTTTTTATTAAAATCTGACAATATTTTTAAACATGAAATGATAAATATACATTAATGTAATTTTTTTATGCGAAATTCACTAATTTAGAGGTGATCAAATTGTCATCTGAAAAACCCATTGTGCCTATTGATCTTAATCAGACCATAAGAGAAAGGCTTATTCAAAGATATGGTCACAATGTAGGAAAAAGACTTATTAAGGTTATTCAAGATTGTATAGCTAAGCATAAAGGAGCTCCAGTAGATAAGAAAACACTAAAGCAATGTATTATAGATAATCTTGGAAAGGATGAAAGTGGAGAGAATATCTTTTCGAGTAATCCTGGAGATATTACTGATGGTAATTTAAACCAAATACTAATGTTATTTTCTATTTGGGCTACTGTGGGATAATAATTAGATTTATCTTAAAGATTTTTATTTTTTCTTAATTTTTCGAATTTTTTTAATGAAAATATCGGGAGACAATTTTATAAAAGTTGATTAAGGCAATTTTTATTGGATTTAGTGTATCTAAAAATAGTGATAATTTATGGATACGAATTCTCAAGATATATTGATGGTCTTTCCTTCGGGAGGTGATTTATATTTTACTAATTTTTCATATAATTTAGGTTCAAGTTATATTATTGCTTATTTAAAAAAACATGGCTTTAAAGCCGAGCAATTCATATCAGAGGAATCCTATAATGTCAAAGAATGCGTTAAGAAAATTATGGAATATAATCCTAAAATTGTTGGATTTACAGTATATGAAACTAATTTTATGCAATGTTCCTTAATTAGTAATGGATTAAGAGCTTATAATTCAGATATTATCATTATTTTTGGAGGTGCTACTCCAAGTGTTCAATCAAAAGAAATATTGGAGAGTATTAGAAGTGTCGATATCTGTGTAAGAAGAGAAGGTGAAGAAATCGTTCTTGAGTTGTTATCTAATTTATCTAATAATGACTTTAAATTGGATAAGACAAATCTTTCAAATATCAAAGCTCTAACTTTTAGGAAGGAGAACACAATCATCATGAATCCAGATAGTAATATTTTACTTTCAAATCGAGAAATTAAGAATTATATCGATAAGTATCCCTCCCCTTATCTCTCAGAAATAATCCCAAGATCTAAAGCATTTCCTATAGGTATAATTACAGCTAGAGGTTGTAATCAAAATTGTATTTACTGTAATTGTGCAGTCATGAGTAAAAGAAACATCTTTCTCCATTCAATAAAACGAGTAATTGAAGAATTAGTATATATTAATGAGTATACACAATTTATACAACCAGTCCCAATAAATGATGATGCTTTTACCCTTTTGCCAACACGGGCAAAAAAAATTTGCGAATTAATAATTGAAAATAATTTACAAATCCCCTTCGTCTGTACGACTCGATGCGATACTGTTACTGAGGAACTACTAGATCTTATGAAGCAGGCAGGGTTTGTATCAATAGGATTTTCTTTAGAAAGTGCCGTACCAAGAGTTTTAAATACAATTGGTAAAGTATCCCATCCAATAAAATCACAATCACAAAAATACGAAAAGGAAATAGACTTTATTCAAAAATTGAAGAATATGACATCATATGCAAAAAAGATCGGCTTTAAAAATGTATTTGTTAGTATTATGGTTGGATTACCTGGAGAAACAATTCAAGATGCACAAAAAACTATTAATTATGTAAAAAAGTTAGATATTGACTTTTATACGCATAACCTTTTTCATATCTTCAAAGGCACACCCATCTATCAAGATCATAAGAAATATAATTATTTAATTAAACCTATGGGAGAAAAAAATAAAATTATTCTCCAGAACGATTTTCCATTTGATGTATATAGAGTTGTACTGACTCCAAAGTGTGTACAAATACAAGTACATGAGATTCTTGATTATGAGACTCTAAAAATTATATCTTTAGTAACTAAACGTTCAAAACAGAAAAGCTTCTTTGATAATATCATAATTAATAGTGATGTTATAAAGTCTTCAGTTGTAGAATGGATACAAGAAAATCTTACATTAAATGGAGCAATAATTCATTTATACACCAATAGATTAAAGTTTTTAAAATTACATGAAAAAAATAGAATGAATCTCTTTAATGAATTATCTCCTTCACAATATTATGAATCTTACTATTGGAATCAATCCAATGACGCTTTTATTTTAAAATCAGGTAGAATGGCTCTTTATAATGAACAAATTGGAATCCCTATAACCTTAAAAAACACCCACCTAGCGATAGAAGAGTATAAAGAAGGCTATGAAAAAATGCAATTTTTGATTGGAAAGGATAATTCTCCAATTGACACTGAAACTTTTTATAAATTCTTAATTGAAATTTCTAAAAAAGAGGATAAATTTAATTATATTATAGAGAGTAATCCACTACCTCAATTTCAACAATTGTGTCGATGGACAAAAACTCGTGCAAATTGTCAAACCCTAGAAACTGCAATTATCGAAAATGATGATTCCATAAAAATATGTTGGTATTCAAATCCAATAGGAAACACTGAAACATCATTTTTAGATATAAAGCTTAAGATTAATCATCTACAAAAAAAGAATAGACAACTACGAAGTTGTAGAGAATGTAAGGAAAATCTAACATGCGTTAAATGTATATTTCCACATCCTCTCTCACATGAAAAATATTGTAAGTATAAAAGAAGTAATGTCACAAATGAAGCGGCTAAACTAATAGATAATTTTAATGTAGTTAAAGATTTCCTCTTCAAACCACTTAACCCTTTTGAGTTATAGCTTTACCGTTACAAAGTCTTTTAAGCAAGATTTTCTTCTTTTCATTGAGATTCATTTAAATGTAGCTATTTAAATTTAACAGAAGGAAAGGAGAATCTTTGACTAATATGATACTTGAAGAATTAAAAACAGCCGAACAATTAATGTATCAAGCTAAATTTGATGATGCACTTAGAAAAATCTCAAATCTTGAGACGAATATTACTCTTGACTCTGAAGAACACTTATCAATAATGATTTTAAAGGGTAAAGTCTATTTCTATAAGGAAGAATATAAAAAATGTTTGGAAATAGGGGAACTAGCGTATGAATTAAGTCAAAAACTAGGTATTGCTTCTAAATCTATCAATGCTCTGCTCCTGAAGGCAATTAAAATGATTCTTGGAGAAAAAGAACAATCTTTTCGTCATATTTCAGAAGCTGAAACGCTAATGAATGCTTTATCAACTAATCAACCCCTAGAATACTTAAAACATAAACCTTATTTTTTGCTAATCAAGTCAATTGTTTATCACTATTCCGCTGACCATAACAAAGCTTTAGAGTTAGCTTTAGAATGGTTAGCATTAGATCAAAATTTAACAAAAAAACTCGATACTGCTCTTATATATTATCAAATAGGAGATATACATATACATAAAAGTGACCCCCAAATGGCATTAGAGTATGCCATGAAAAGTTTAGCAATCCAAAAAGAATTAAAGAACAACATAGGTATAGCAACAAGTCTTTATTTAATTGGACTTAGTTACTATCTCAAAGGTGAATTCGATGAAGCTTTGAAATTTGGAAAGAAGTGTTTAGCAATTAATGAAATAAGCTTATTTTCAAAATTGAATGTTTCACATGTATTAGGCGCTATTTATAAAGAAAAAGGTGAATTAAATCGAACATTAAGGTACTATAGCAAGGCAGCTGAACTTGCTAAAAAAGAGGGCTATCTAGAAAACATGCTAGAGAATTTATTGGGAATTGGAGCCACATATAGAATGAAAGGCGATTTTAATAAAGCAACAGAATATCTTCAGCGGACTATTACGCTTTCTAAAAAGTTTCAATCCCCCTATGGAATTACTTCATCTCTGTTTTATTTGATTCTTACCAATTTAGATAGAAATTCTCTTGATTTAGCAAAACTTTATTTAGCAAGATTGGAACAGTTTACTACTCAAAATAAAAGTAGTCTATTCAAACAAATATGTACAATAACAAAAGCATTAGTATTGAAAAAAAGTAGCCGAATAAGAAACCGAACTGAGGCTGAATTATTATTAAAACAAATAATTGAAAAGGGGATTACAACACCCCAACTGTATTTATTATCGCTAATTAATTTATGTGAATTATTCTTGGAGGAGTTAGCTATAACTAATAGTAAAGATGTACTAGATGAGATAAATCCACTGATTTCTCGGATATTTAAAATAGCAGAAGATCAAAATGCTTATCTATGGTTAGCAGAAATCAAGTTATTACAGGGAAAATTGGCATTAATTCAAGGGAACGTTAAAGAAACTGAACAGTTATTAACTCATGCTCAACAAATCGCCGAAATGCATGGTCTTAACTTGTTAGCTATGAAAATTTCAAATGAACATGATAATTTATTGGAACAATTAAATATATGGGATAATATTGAAAAAAAAAATATTCCAATGTCAGAACGCATAAAACTCGCGTCATTTGATAGTGTAATTGGCCGTATGCAAGGGAAACGTACTATAGAACCCCCTAAATTAACTCATGAAATACCAGTATTTCTATTAATTATTGGAGAAGGAGGATTTCCATTATTATCAAATTCGTTCACAAAAGAATTGTCTTTTGAAGATGGACTTCTTGGTGGATTTTTGTCTGCATTTGATTCTTTTAGTGGAGAACTTTTTGCGAAAAGGCTTGATCGTGTTAAATTTGGTGAATACAAATTACTTATGCAATCTATCAGCAAATTTTCTGTTTGTTACCTATTCAAAGGTCAAACTTATCTTGCCAAACAAAAATTAAAACGATTTGTGAATTCTTTACAAAAATCAAGTCAAATTTGGGAAGAAATGAATAAATATTATAATATTAATCGGGTGATTGAATTAAAGGATCACCCTTCTTTTGAGTCACTAATAAACAAAATTTTTATTAGAAAAATTCATGAATTAAAGGTAATTTAACTAGTCATAAGCTTAATTAATTTAATCGTTTGATTTATAATCTATACCCAATTATTTATTGTGAAAATATTCTTATTTAAATTATGAGTGGATTAAAATTCGCACATATGAACAATATGTTGAAGATTTAAAAAAGATGAAGCCGAATGTATATATCGGTGAAGAAAAAGTAGGTAGAGACGATCCACGTATCCAAGGTGGCATGAACATCATAAAGGAAACTTTTGATAGAGCCCACGATCCAGAATATGAAGATTTGTGCACAGCAACCTCACATTTGACTGGTAAAAAAATAAGTCGTTTCTGTCACATACATCAAAGTGAAGATGATTTATTAAAAAAACAGAAAATGACCCGCCTTTTATGTCATCGTGTCGGTGGATGTATACAAAGATGTATGGGCATTGATGCCATGAATGCGTTAAGTATCATTACATATGAGATGGATCAAGCTTTAGGAACAGATCATTATAAGAGATTTCTAAAATATTTGGAATACTTTCAGGATAAGGATGTAGTAGCCAGTTGTGCTCAAACTGATGCTAAAGGAGATCGTTTAAAGAGACCACACCAGCAAGAAGATCCAGATCAATATCTAAGAGTCATAGAAACAAGAGAAGATGGTATAGTTGTGAGAGGATGTAAAATAAATATTACTAATACGCCTTATGCTGATGAATTTATTGTTGTTCCATGTAGGTATATGGGTCCTGAAGATAAAGATTATGCTGTAGCATTTGCCTTACCTGGAGACTGGGAAGGTGTAAAACTATTAACAAGACCGGCATATTATCGAAAAAGTGAGAATATGGATGCCCCAGGATTAAAAATGGGAGATGCTGAAACATTCATCATATTTGATGATGTATTCGTACCAAATGAAAGAGTTTTTCTAAATGGTAGTGCTGATCCTCGACAAACTCCTTATGCAGGCTTCTTAGCATTAATGTTTGCACATTATCATCGGCATACATACACTGGTTGTAAACCAGCAATGTCGGAAGTTTTAGCTTCTGCAGCTGCCTTAGTCGCTGAATATAATGGTATAGAAAAAGCTTCCCATGTTCAGGATAAATTGTCTCATATTATTGGTATTGCCGAACTAGTTTTTGCCGCTGGTGAATCAAGTGCCAAACATTCAGAAAAGAGTCCTTCAGGCACACAAATACCAGATGAGATTTTAACAAATGCAGGACGTAGGTTGGCTGGAGAAAATATATATGAAGAATATAAAATTCTTGCTGATTTGTCTGGAGGATTAATTGCTACATTACCTTATGAAGGTTCATTTTTTTCTGAAGAAGTAGGAGATCTCGCAATGAAATATTTAAAGCGAAATCCTCGAGTTAAGCCAGAGTATATATATCGGTGCTTCAGAGGGATAGAAGGTATGGTTGTATCTGATCTAGGTGGCTTAATGCAGGTTGCAGGTGTACATGGCGGCGGAAGCCCTCAAATGGAAACAATAACAATGATGATGCGTTATGATACAGAAAGACTTAAAGATATTTCAAAATATCTTTTTGGAATTAAATCAAAATTAAAAAAATACGACAGACCTACAGTCACACCTCGAAAGATGCTAGAAAAATTTGGAAAAGCTATGCAGAAAAAACAAAAAGAATAATTTTTTTCTTTAATTTTTAATATTTTTAGATTTTTTAACAGAAATTAAAATTTCCTTCTCACATTATGCATAAAACAAATTGTTGTGTTGCTGAAACAGAATCTAATTTAATTTCATCTTCATCCAATAAGAATTGCTTTAGTGGTATTCCATTTTTAAATATTTGATCAAATTTATCATAGAAGATTTGGTATATGCTTTTATTTCTTGAAATATATATTCCTATGAGTTCAAATGCAGGATCAAAACTAGGTTGTATCAATTCATTATCTGTCAGACTAAAGTTGCTGAAATTTTCATCTGTAACATGTATTTTTATATCCTTAAACTCTAAATTAAAGTCTTCTACATGTTTTGTAAGTTGTTCAAATTCCGTACTATTTATAAGATCTTTAATTACATCGGAATGAAATATAACTTGAACATTAATATTCTTTAAGTTCTCTTTAATTCTATTCATACCAATTCTCATAGATTCGCTTATTTCATTTGGAATATTATTAAAGCCATGCTTATTTATCAATTCAATTAAAGGATTATCATATCTGATTCCTATCGCAATTTTACATTCACTTTGAGCTAGGAACGAATGATATGATTCATCAAAATTTTTTACATTATAATTAATAAATTCAACAGGTTCTTGAATTGCTTCTTCATCCATCTTATATTTTTTAATAAAACTCTCTAAAGCAGATTCACACTTATCAGTTCTTTCTTTAAATTCACTTTTAAGATCTTCAATTCGGCTTTGAATAATACTTTGCCATAATTCCATTATTGGATTAGCGATATGGATTTTCATAGGTCTATCATAAATTTGGACAAGGCCTAGATCACTTAATACTGAGCAGACTTTATAACCTCTTTTTAATGAGAGATTAAATTGATCACAGACTTCTCTCAAATTATCTATTCTTTTGTTCATTAGGAGGTAATGATAAATTCTTTCAATTCCTTTTTCTATGATGCCAATTGAATCGAATAGTTGACCAAGAGGTAAAAATTCTATTTCTTCCATTACATCACCTATTACCAGTTTTTTCTAAAGTGAGATCAGTAAGAACCTTGAAAGCTTCTTCTACATTGATATTCTCTTTAGCCGAAATTTCAACAAAACTGGCCATATCATTTTTTTCAGCTATTTGTATTCCATATTCTCTTTCAACTTGTCGTTGAGATTTTTCAAGGTCTAATTTCGACCCTACAAGCATAATTGGTATTTCTCCACCTTTTTGCCTTACAATAGTGATCCATTCGCTGATGTTATCTAAAGTGGAGGGTCTAGTTATATCATATAGTAAAAAAGCTGCATTTGCACCTAGACAGTATGTGGGTAATAAAAATCGAAACCGTTCTTCCCCTCCAACATCCCATAACTGTAACTTAATTCGTTTTCCATTTAATTCAATCGTTTTAACATGAAAATCTACACCAATAGTTAGTCTCTCACTTGGATTAAATATATTATAACAATATCTTTTTGTAAAGGAAGTTTTCCCCACACTGGCATCACCTAAAAGTAATATCTTGAATGTATAGTGATAACTCGCACACATAGACTTAACACGCTTTTTCCTTAATTTTTAATTAAACCTTGAATTAATTACGTAAATAAATCAATTTTAGTATTTATATTATTATTCCTCTTATGTTATTACTTTAATGACTTCCAACCCTTTTAAATGTAATTTGAAATATTTATGTTTTAGCTTTAAGTACATACATCCTATGAAACTAAGAACTTCACGTATTTTATACATTTAATTAGGTTTACATTTTATTATCAAAAAACTTAAACTTAAAACATTGTAATATATTTTCTATTGGGATTACAATATACCCTCAACTCTATGACAATAATAAATGAATGACCAAGATATAATTTTAGGACTTTTCTATTCTGATGAAGATAACTTAGTATTTGATAATATCAGATATTCTGGAAACTTTTTTTATTAAATTTTTAAACACCAAGCATGATTAAAAATTTAAGAGATAAAAGAAAATCTATTTCAAACTTTTTTGAATAATTCAATCATTTTCTCTTTAATTACGGGGTTTAATTCTGTTTCAATATGACCCTTTAATTCTTTATACACTAACGGATTTCTTATGAGATGTGTATGCGTATTTAAAAATCGTATCACAGCCCATCTTACAGAATCGTCAGGATCATTTAAAAGGGGTAATATAAATTTAAGATAATCCATATCAGCTAATAATTGAAGTTTTAATATCGTTCTAGCTCTTGTAACAAAGTCAGGATGATATAATTGAGGCACCAATACATACTTGAGAGTATTATTTTTAACAAAATCAAAAATAAAGTTGAAGATATCGACTTTAAAATAATGAATTTCAGTTATTTCTTGAATAAACGAATCCAATACGGGTTCTATCTTTTTTCCAAGTTTCAATAGACTTTCAAAAGAGATAAAAAAGCTCTGTGATAAATTGTCTGTTTCTAAACTTAGATTATTTATTAGCCTTCGAATAATTTTGTCGTTAACTTTCGAAATTTTAATAATATCAAAATTTATATCATCTTCTTCCTCCCACACTTTATTTTCCCGTAAATAACTCACTTAATACACTCTATATTTTTATACTTGATAATTAAAAAAAGATAGGATTGGTCTTTTAATTGATTTATTATTAAATTGAAAATAAATAGGAGAATGTGAATTATTTATCTCAGATTTTAATAATAAGCAAATAAAAAATTATCACATTAATAAATTCATAAAATCCAAAAATGAAATAACTACTTTACTTTTTAAAATTTTAGAATTTTTTAAAAAATTATTAATTCTCATAAAAAAGAATTAGTTTTCTTAAAAGTACCCTTTTAATAAAGTCTTTATAGTTTCAGTAGATTTGACAAATTATTGTAGAATATATCTTGTCTTATTTCATCTGAAATTTTGGGTAATGAAAGAATTTTTTCAATTTCAATTGGTAATGTTGAAGTCGTTGGTGAATCAGAACCGAATAATATTCTTTGATGACCTACAGTTTTGATTAGATTAAATATACCCAAAGAAGCCGAACAGCTTGTCTCAAAATGTAAATTATCAAACTTCTTTAATAATAATCCTATTCCTAAAGCATATTCCATACAATAGGCAGCATGCCCAACTATTATTCTAAGATCTGGGAATTCTTTTGCTAATTTTGCTATATCTTGAGGCTCAGAGCCATCATAAAACTCAGTTTTTGGATGCGAATGTATAAAAAGTATAAGATTTTTATCATAATCCTGCATAAATGTAGCTAACTTGAAGATATCTTTTGGGAACTTAAAAAAGTTAAAACTACCATGTATTTTGACCCCAATAAATCCTTTTTTAAAATGGTTTTCTAAAATTCTGTAATTTTCTTCTTCTTCTTCAGGGTTTAATTTTGGGTTGAACCAAAAAACCTTATAAAACCTGTTTGGAGCTTTGTTAGCAATATCTATTACATCTTGATGAGATAATTGCCCTTTTGGTATTATTTTTTTAAAAACTTCTAAATATTTAGAGAGATTCTCGGGTTCATCAACATCTGCTGCATATTCCTTTTGTTTATTATGATATTTAGCTCTATTTATCGTTGTTATTATTGCTTTTTCCACATTATGATGATCCATATAATTTATTATATCTTTAAAAGGACTTAGAAAGATGCCATAAGTATGAAGGTGTGCATCAAAAATTTTAAAGTGATTTTTAGAGAACATCATAAATCTAAAAAATTACATAAATTTTGAATTATAGTTAAAATAATAGAAAGATTCTTTTAAAAAAAGAATAAAAAACTTATAAATTTTTAATTTTTTCCATAATGCTTTCTCGATTTTTTTCCCAGTATTTATCAACTGCTTTTTTTACTGCTTTTTTAGCAACTTTTCTCACTATAGTTCTTTTTATCACAGCTCCGAGAACATTCATCACTTTTTCAACCATAAGTTTTTTAACGATTCCTTCTATTGATTCACCTTTTGAAGCTTTAGCAAGCCATTTATCAAATACTTTATCCACATTGTTATGAATTTTTTCTCTTAATTCTGAAGAGATTTCTTCTTCCATAAGTATTTCACGAAAGTATTTTTAAATTTTTCATAATAATCAAGGCATTTAAAATTATATAATTAAGAAAATGAATAATAAAACTTGGGCATATTAATGCTTATTTATGCTTAATGAATGTACCATTCTGATATTCTTCAAAAGCTATCCTCAATTCTTCATCTGTATTCATCACTATTGGTCCACGCCATGCAACAGGTTCTTTTAAAGGCTTTCCGGATATTAATAAAAATCGTACTTTATTATCTTCAGTACTAATATTAACCACATTGCCATCTCTATAGATTATTAATGTTTCTTCTTTTGCTAATTCTTTTTTTTCATCATCGAAATAGCCTTCACCTTCAATAACATAGGCAATGACATTATATCCTTCAATTATAGAATGAATAAATTCGGATCGTGAGCTTAATGTAATATCTAAATATTCAGGATCAGTAATAATATCTTGTACTGGACCTTTAACTCCATTTAACTCACCAGAAATTATCTTAACTTTAACATTATCGTTGTTTAAAGATACTTCTGGGATTTGAGAGTTTTTTATGTCTCGATATCGTGGATTCATCATTTTATGAGAAGAAGGAAGATTTGCCCAAAGTTGGAATCCCCAAAGTAAAGGGTCATGTTTATCTTTTTTAGGCATTTCTTGATGTATAATACCAGAACCAGCTGTCATCCACTGGACATCTCCTGCTTCAATAACACCTTGATTGCCTAAACTATCACCATGCTCAACTTTACCATGTAGCATATAGGTAATAGTTTCTATACCACGATGAGGATGCCATGGGAATCCTGCCATATAATCTTTGGGGTCACCTGAGTGAAAATCATCAAGAAGTAAAAATGGGTCTAGAGATGAATCAGCGTATCCAAAAGCTCTTTTTAGTCGAACACCAGCACCTTCAAAAGTCGGTCTACTCTTTAATGTTACTTTAATTTTTCTAATTTTGTCCATATTATTTAACTCACAAACCACAGAATTATTTCTATCCCTTATAAAATCTAGAATAATTTGAAATTATGTAAATAAATCATAAATCATAACCACTTAATAGTAGAATTTAATTTATGATATGAACTAATCATCTCTATGTTAAACCATCGTTTAATATTAGAACCATCAGAACCAAAAAAGTTTATTAAAATTGCCGTTCAGTTCTTACAAAAACATGCAAAGGATAAAAAAGTATTTTGTGCTTTATCGGGAGGGATTGATAGCGCTACAACATACCT
>JBHLLJ010000071.1:0-16729 GCA_048885705.1 Candidatus Hermodarchaeota archaeon
CTAAATCCGATATAAAATTTGTAATACCTTCAAATTTTGTAGATTTTTTAACTGCAGATGAGGATACAATAGCGAAGTTAGGTATACCAAATGCTCGAGATAAAATCCCTGATGAAACCGAAAATTATAAAGTATATTGGATGGATAGGATTATAAGGGAAACCCAGCCAGAAGACATCAAAATCGAAATAGATCCATGGACAGATCCTGCGATATATCTAATGACGGGGGGTACAACAGGATTACCCAAAGTTGCAATGCTTTCACATGCTAATCTAAGTGCTAATCTAAATATGATTAAGGATTGGACAAAACTTGGACCAGGAGTGATAACTATAGGAGCAATTCCTTTTTTTCATAGCTTTGGTATGACTTGTGTCATGAATGCTGCTCTAGGTATAGGAATGATTATGCTTCTATTCCCAAAACCTCCTGCAGATGATGTCCTATGCGAAGCTGTCAATAAGATAGATGCTCCTGAGGGAATAATATATACAGGAGTTGAAATGTGGTTTAAAAGGTTTACAGATTTTGTGCAGGATATGGGTGTTGATGATTTTAAAAAGAAATATGATATGTGGGAGAAACTGAGATACGCCACACAAGGTGCAGGTCCATTACATTCTTATGTACAAAAGCCTTTTGAGTCAATTTTTTGCCCAATACGCTCTGGTTATGGTTTAACGGAAAGTTCGCCTGTACATAGTGTTGCGCCGTTTTGGGGTCCAACCAAGAATGGAAAACTTGGATTACCAATTCCAGGAGCAGATTGGGCAATATTTCCTTCCGATAATTTTGAAGCAGGCCCTATTTGTGATGGAACTAAAGAAAGAGGGGGTTTTGGAATCGAAAATACAGGAGAGATATGTCTTGCTGGACCTCACATAATGTTAGGTTATTTAGGTAAGCAGAAAGAACAAGAAGACAATTTGAAGTATTGGGGTGGGAAACGTTGGTTATTAACTGGTGATATCGGTTTTATGGATGAGCATGGATGGGTGGAGATACGTGATCGAAAGAAATCTTTAATTAAAGTATCCGGTCATTCTGTTTTTCCAAAGGAAGTAGAAGAATTATTAGGTCACCATGAAATGGTCGATGAGGTTGCAGTTGCAGGTATACCTGATGAAATGACAGGTGAAGCAGTGAAAGCTTGGGTTACATTGAAGAAGGGATTTAAAGCTGATCGTGATATTACAAATGAGCAATTAAAGGAATGGGCTAGAGAAAATATGGCAAAATGGAAAAGCCCAAAATATATTGAATTTGCTCGGAAATTACCGGTCAGTGCGACTGGCAAAGTTCAGAGACGTGAACTTCAAGAAAAAGATTTAGATAAAATTAAGCAAGGTAAAGAAATTAAAGGTTAAATATCTAAATTCAAACAATACAGGCGTTTTTTAATTAATTTTTATTTTTTTTTAAAAACCTTTTAAAATATTTCTATTTATTAATTCAGTTAACTCTATACTTTTTTTCTTTCCTGAATTTCTATATTCTGCAAATGTGGCAGAAAAGATATAACCATCTGTAGTTTCGATTATAACCACATAAATTTTATCTTTCTTGAGGTTAAAGACTTTATTAATCTTTAATAGAGGGATTTTAAACCCCTCATTGAATTTATTAAAGTTAGTGCCAATTTCTGTTAAATTTATATTTGATTTTTTAATAAACGATACGTCCTTATCAGACAATATAATTCTTCCAAATTCCATTTTAAATTGCCAATCTTTCTCCACTTCGCCTTCACAAAAATACCCTTCTGAATTAAAACTCATTAGTATCATAAATATTTTAAATTTCTATATGAATAATAGACATTTAACTCATATTTTATATCTTTCCGTATAGAACATTTTTGCCTTAAAATTTAATTGAATAGCAGTGAATAAATTTTTAAAGTAAGATTAGTACTAAAATTATTAACTAAATTGAATATATCGAAGTGAGTAAGAAATTTCATTGCAAAAAACACGAGAATTTATGCTACAAGAAAAAATGATCTCGTTAAGGGATAAAGGTAAAATAATGGACTTAAATAAAGAAGTTATTGGTACTTTCGCTGGAAAGATAATAAAAATTGGTAACACTTACCGAATAAGAGACCTTGATGAGAATCCTGTATTAACTGTGCATGAAAAAGTAATCTCAATGCGTTCTACATACAAATTTTATAAAGGTGGGGAAGAGGATGAAGATAAATATATAGGGAAACTGAAAAGAAAACTTGTCGCTGTTAAACCAAGTTATTGGTTTGAGGATCCAAATGAAAACAAAGTCTTTACAATGAAAGGAAATATTTGGACTTTAAAGTTCAAGATACTAAAAGATAATAAGGTTGTTGCTGAAATTCATAAAAAACTATTTAAGAGTTTAATCAAAGGAACGTATGGAGTAAAAATGTCTCCGGACTTAGATGATGATTCTGCTATGCTCATATTAGGCATAGTTTTAATGCTTCATCATGAAAAGGAAGAAAATAGATAATATTCATTCTCTCATCCTTTTTTTTATTCTTCTAAACAATATATATTTAATTTTTATTTTTAATTCTTTTCTTGATATTTTACGGATATCATACGCATCTTTTAATTTGGGATAGATTTATATTTATAGACTTTTATGTGTAGCATACGACGTTTTTACTATTTTTATTCCTTTTGGGGTAGGTATTATGCAAGTGGTAGGTAAATATATTAATATAGCTTGTCCAAGTTGTGGTTCAGAAAAAATTGTAAATATTCCTCTCTCTCTATTTACAGAAAAAAAGTTTGGGCATGTGAAAATCCAAGTTCCGCAAGGTGCAGTATGTCCCGATCATGTATTTGTCGTATTATTAGATTTGGAAGCAAGAATTCTTGGATACCAGACTGTGGATTTATCAGTATCATCCGCAGATGAATCAACACCTAAAGACCAAAATCATGTAGAAAAAGATGAGTCGTTAGGCTTAATGAGATTCATTAGAATGCTTGGATATAATTGTTTTGCGGGATTAATCCATGCAAAATTATTCGATTATCAACCATATATAATTAAAACAAGTACTACCGAAATAGATATGAATGAAGTTAATCAGTTCCTTGATGATATTGTTCCTGAGGTTTACAAAAACCATAAATTTGTGGAAGAAATCGAATATGATGATGAAACTTTTCCTACTGCTACTTATTTCTATGCATTAGTTAAAAATCAAAAAACTAGGGACTTTCTTATGAATCCCCATAAGCAAATAATTCAAATACCTTGGCAAACTGGTTTAGAACTGGAAAAAACTATTATTGCTAATACATTAAACAATAAGAATCCTAATGAGCATTTAAAATTTGTCTCATTTTATATTTCCAAGTTTTTAGAAGATGTTGATAAAACAAAAAAAATCATAGATCCAGTAAAAAAGATATCTAATAAAGATATTGTAAAAAAATTAAAAGAAATTGCAATTACATCAACCATTTCCAAGGAATATGTTAGTTCTATCAAAGAATTTATACATAGAAGAATCTCTCCTGATTTAGCAAGCAAAATACGTGATTAATAGAAGAAATAATAAAGATAGATTAATAATAATTTACATTTTCAACCTTCTGTACGTCTTTCCCATAATTTTATAGATATTTAAATATTCTTTAAAGAGTTTATCATAAATTTTCCTATTTTCCGGATTAGGAGTAAAAATTTTGGATATCTCGCAGCATCTTTGGATTTCATGCCATTTAAGGTATCCCAACCCTACTGAAGCAATAAACGCAGCTCCTCGAGCATTTGCCTGAATTGGATCTCTTACTTGATTTATTTTCCTATCAAGAACATCAGCAAATATTTGACACCAAACATTACTTTGGGCACCACCACCAATAATATTAATCTCTGGAATAACAATGTCTTTTTTTGTCATCCCAGGAGTCGATTTAATTTTCTTTTTTTGTATAAACTTCTCCACATAAATAAACAACCATTTTATGTTGTATGCAACACCTTCAAAGATAGCTCGTATTAGATGCTCTCGAGACATTTCTAGTGAAATATTATAAAGTCCCGCACGAATAGTCGCATCGTCTACTGGAGCTCTTTCACCAATCAACCATGGTGTAAAAATAAGATTATTTGATCCTGCGGGAACTGTCTCGACAATCCTATCAAAGATTTTATAGACATCAGGAACAGCTTCTTCTTTTAAGAGCTCATCTTTATGATAAAGAATCTTATCCCTAAGAAATGAAAGGGCTCCACCAGCTATCTCTTGCTCATTCGCTAAAATATACCTCCCGGGAATTGCTGAAGGCAGACTTGCCATATTATGAAAAATATCAACATGTTTGAATGGTATATGGCATCCAATCCAATCAGAAGTGCCGATATAAATATGAGTCTCATAGTCTTGAACTGCTCCAGACCCAATATTTGCAGAAGGAACATCAGGAGCACCCATAACCACTTTTGTCCCTCTATTTAAACCAATTTCATCTGCCACTTCATTCTTAATTGGACCTAGTATATCAGTTGCATTTTTTAAATCTGTAGGAAATTTATTAATATCAACTTTAAACATCTTTGTTAATTTTTTAGATAATTTTGCATTATTTAAATCTCTAATATCAGTAATCCAATGAAGTGCGATTGATGGAATTGAAGCTGCAAATTTTCCCGTTAACTTTAGATTTATATAATCTTGAGGCTCTAAGAACATAAAAGTCTTATTATAAATATCAGGTAATTCATTTTTTATAAATAATATGTGAGAAATCGGATCTTTTCCATGAAAACCTGGACCCCCCGCAGCTCGTTTTAATAAGACCAACATTTTTCGTATATTATAACCTGATACTTTTAATAATCCCTTGTTAAATTTTTCAATATAAGATGATCCTCGAGTGTCCATCCAGATAATCGAATTCATTAAGTGATTTCCTTCTTTATCAAGTGCTACAGTTCCACTCCATTGACTAGTATTACATACTCCTACTATATCATCAACTGATATTCTAGCATTATCAATTACTTTTTTCGTGGTATTAATAATAGCATTCCACCAATCATCTGGATCTTGTTCTACCGCTCCACCCTTGGATGCATATATAGGTACTTCTTGGAAAGCCCATTCAAGAACTTCTCCTTCTGTAGTTACTATGGCTGATTTCGGACCACCCGTTCCGTGATCTATTGCCAGAATATACTTCTTTTGTGTGTTAGACATATTTTATATTAATGTTGTTAAACTAAATAAAGATTTTCTGAGGAAAAATCTTGAACTCAATAATGAATTTTAAAATAACAAAATTGGATAATATTATATACTCATAATTATTATCTATCCTCTTAGTCAATAGGTATAAGAAGATTAAAATAAGTTTTCATTATTTAATTTAAGGCAATGTTAAATTCATCAAATTTATTTAGAGGAATCTTGAAGAAAGTCATATTTCTCTTTATTATTTTAATCTCCATCTCATCAAGTTGGATCTTTATTAAAACATACACTATTCAATCAAGTAATATATCAATTGGTGATCCTAATATAAACTTAAAAGCTTCTGAGATAAGAAACTCAACACAATGTCTTAAAGATCCTTCTTTCGATTCTGGATTAGAATATTGGACCCCAACCTTCTCCGGTGATACCTCAGATGTGAATGCTTCCATCTATTCTGGACAAGCAAATTTTGAAATTTTAGGGGATAAAAGGATATTCTCCTTAATTGCAGATCCTCCTCTCGCATTTGATTGGTCTGAACGTGACAACATTAATTATCCGAATCGACCTGAATATCATGGCATAACAACTGAAGGTTGTAGAGTCTCTCATCTATATAATGATCAGACTGCTATAACAAATCCAAGTATACATTGGGATAAAAATATTAGCTTGCAGGTTGATATGTCAGATTATATAATTACTTCTGCATCTATTGACGTAATTGTTTATGCGAATGCTAGCTTGGATATAGACCGTGAAGGGGATACCGAGGCAAGAAATGATTTATGGAGATCATTGGAAACATACGATGTTGGAGATTATGTACGTTTCTATGTATTGATCTCAGATTTAGAGAAGAATAGAGTATATGAACTAGCATATCTTCAACCAACTGACCTTGGTGAGGGAGATCCTCCCGGCGGATCACCTGGAGAGGATATTATGCCAGATACACATATGTTTAGTTATCCTGAAGAAGACTTAATCTTTTATCTTTCTTCAGTTTTAAATACAGACAATCGCAATTTTACTTTAACTTTAGGAATGCTTCTTCATTTTGAAGATAATATAATAAGTGACTGGGATTATGATGAATTTAATGAACTAATTATAAAATTTGTTAATTTTACATTTACTTACGAAAAAAAAATGGATCAATATACTTCTATTTCATATAACCAGAAAATTGCAGCTATAAATGGTGATAAAATTGAAATTATTGATGCAATATTAGACTTTCAATATAAAGTTGACCTTAATTGGTCTACGTCGTTATCTCCTAATTCTGAATTGAAAATTCTTATAAATAATAATGAAATTGAGAAATATATTAAATTAACAGATTTTAACACTATTTTTCAAGAATGTAATTTAGGAGCAGATGAAATAAAGTCCTATATTTTACCAAATATTAATATTTCTTTTTCAATTATGATATTTTTAGCAGATGAGTTTACTTTGGATCAAAAAATAACTTTTTGTATTGATGATATTCATTTAACGATTTCATATATTATATATACCAATGAATTATTTCCTTATCATTTAATTTTGATATTATTGATTATATTTACTGTAATTATAGCAATATTAGCCTGCTTAAGTTTAAGATCATATATTTTTGTTCCAAGAAAACTAAAAAAAAGGACAGCACTTCTTTCAAGGACACAAAAGTTTAAGGATGCTGAGAACATTCAAGGTATTCTCCTAATCCATAATCCAACTGGTTTACCCCTTTTTTCTAGGAATTATTCCGATTTAATGGAAGATAATAAAACTCTTTTTTCAGGATTTCTTCAAGCAATTTCTATTGTAGGTGAAGAAATTATACGTAAAGATTATGTTAAAACTAAAGGAATTCAATCAAATATAGTCAATGGAATTCATAATGTTCTCGAATTAGACTTTAAACACTTTTACTGCCTGATTTCTGATATAGAAGAATTAAGAACCGTTTTAATTCTAAATAGTAAAGCTTCTAAGAGAATCAAAAGACAACTATTAAATTTTGGATTAAGTGTATATGCAAAATATTCAGAAATATTAAAGGATTGGAACCATGAAACCAATCTATTTCAAGAAGAAATTCCTTCTTTTTTGAACAATTTCTTTAATTTAGATTATAAATTGTTCTATAAATTTATAATCCAAAAATCTGACCTTGAAAATATTAAGAAAGAACTAAAATTATCTAGATTAGATTACAGAATTCTTAATGAAATTCTTTCTATATCTGAAGAAAATCATATTTTTAAATTAATCTCAATATTAAATAAAATGAGTAGTAGAAATGAAGATTTAGTTATTAACACTATTGAAGTTCTTATTAGGAAGAAATTACTTATTCCTGCTGATAATATCGAAGTTGAAATATAAATCATTTAATATGATTTATTTTTAGGAAATTAGAAAACAATTTGTTTTGTTTAGGTTATTAAAAATAAACTTAATTTTTGATGATACAATCTACTAGTTAATCTAGTTACCAAAGTAATACGAATTTTGATTTAAAATGTCAAGTATAAAATATGAAGAAATGAAAGCCAAGATAGAAAACATTGTAAATCAGCCAATTAGAAAATTTAAATCTGAAGAAATAAAAGGAATAATTGACAGGTACCATAAGAATCATCCTAAATCAAAGGAGGCTTATGAAAGAGCACGGAAGATCATTCC
This sequence comes from Candidatus Hermodarchaeota archaeon, assembly GCA_048885705.1. Lineage (GTDB taxonomy): Archaea > Asgardarchaeota > Lokiarchaeia > Sigyniarchaeales > SOKP01 > Loki-b32. Next base: position 7,877 of record JBHLLJ010000071.1, read on the forward strand.
CGGTGGCGTTGAGCATAATCTTGCTTTTAATCACCCCTTTCCCTTAGCAAGTAAGAAAGTATACGACTGTTATATGGAAACTGTTGATGATGTAATTTTAACAGATTATTTAATGTGTGGTGGTCCTATAATCTTGGGACATCAGTATAAACCATTAATTGATAAAACTATTGAGGTTATTCGAGAATTTGGGCCTTGTCATGGAATAACTAATGAATATGAATATTTAGCTGCTGAACAAGTACAAAAATACTTTCCCTCATGTGAAATTATTAGATGGTTACAATCTGGGACTGAGGCAGATATGTTAGCGATTAGAATTGCGAGAACATTTACAAATCGCAAATGGGTAATTAAAATTGGTGGCTCTTACCATGGCTGGTCAGATCAACTCATATATGATATGCATGTTCCTGGAACAAAACTATTAGAATCTCATGGAGTACCAAAAAGCGTTTTCAAATGGATAGATTCATGTCCTCCAAATGATATTGAAACTTTAGAAAAAATGTTTAAAGAGAAGCGAAAAGTTGCTGCTGTTATAGTCGAACCTATGGGTGGTGAATCTGGAAGTATTCCAGTCAGACCGGGTTTCAATAAAGAAGTAGAAGAACTATGTCACGAGAACAAGGCACTAATGATTTCAGATGAAGTCGTATGTGCATTTCGACTTGATATGGGAGGAGGTCAAGCATATTTTGGTTATACTCCAGATATCTCTGTGTTTGGAAAAATTATAGGACATGGTTTTCCTTCTGCTGCAGCTATCGGAGGTAAAGCTGATGTAATGAGTGTATGCGCAGGTGGTGTTGGAGGAGGTAAAAAGGCTTATTCAGGTGGAACTTTAGCCGCAAATCCATTAACATGCGCTGCAGCTTATTATGCCATTAAATTTGTTGAAGAAACTAATGCAACAGAAAAAGCAATCAAAGCGGGAACAAGATTATCTACTGGATTTAATAAAGTTTTTGAAAAGTATGATTTACCCTGGTTCTCATACAACTATGGAGGAACAGTTCATTTCCATACAAGTTGTCTATTCGGACTTGATTTGGGAGATCCAAAGCAAGCAGGAGAACTTCCAAAAAGAAAAGATTTTATGGGAGAAATGGGAGCCGCCTTGGTCGATCAAGAAATTATTTCAGTAGCAGGTAGTAGATTCTATACATGTATGCTACATACCGATGAAATTGTTGATAAAACAATTCAAAAAATTGATAATATATGCCAAAAAATCCAATGAGCTTTAGACTTCAAAAGCCCATTCCCCATTCCGCATTATTGGTTCGACGGTTCCATCTTCCATTATTCCATCAACATCCATTTTTTCTGATCCTATCATAAAATCGACGTGTACTTTGCTATAATTACCTCCTGCTTCTGCAAACTCCTCATCAGACATTTTTACTCCATCTTTTAAGCCTAGCCTTAATCCCTTCCCAAATGCTATGTGACTTGAAGCATTTTCATCTATCAGGCCATTATAAAAAAGCATATCCATCTTGGATATTGGCGAACTTTGCGGGACCAAAGCCACTTCACCCAATCTGTGTGCCCCTTCATCCATATTAATTAAATTCTGTAGAAATTCCTCACCTTTTCTCGCAGTCGCTTCTATTATCTTTCCTTCTGAAAATGTTAGCTTAAAATCCTCCATTAAACCCTCTGCAAAATAGAGGGGTTTTGTTGCTTTTACAAATCCTTCTGTCTTATTTTTATGTGGTGTTGTAAAAATTTCTTCAGTTGGTACATTAACTGCATGCTCTATTCCACTTTTGGTAGTTATATTGCCACTTACCCATCTATGATCCTTAGGTAAACCAATTGTTAAATTTGTTCCTGGAGCATTAAATTGTAGAGTTTGATATTTTTTTTTATTGAGATAATCCTGCCTTTTTTTAAGTTGATTAATATGTTCTCGCCAGGCAGAAATAGGATCTTTTTCTTTCACTCGACACATCTCAAAAATCATATCCCATAATTTATTTATTCTACTTTCTTGAGGGAGATTTGGAAAAACTTTTTTTGCCCATCCTTCGACAGGACCTGCTACATAAGATAAATTTGTTGGATATGATTGCATCAACTTACTTACTTGCTCAATTCCTTTGAAATAGGTTTGCTGAAAAAGCTTTATTTTTTCAGGGTCTTGCTCGGAAAGTAAATCAGGATTCCATGCTATGAATGAGAGGAGAGCATTACCCTCCTTTATAAATTGTTGTATATAATCATATATCCATATTGGAAATTCAGTGAATGAGTCCAGAGGAGCATGTTGGAAACGTGTCAACCGTAGATTCTCATCATACCATTTTACTTCAACATGTGTTGCTCCACATTTGTAGGCTTTTTCTGCAACTAGTCTTACTAACGGAGCTAATTCAAGAGGAACACCAATTGTGAAGGGACCATAAACGAATAATTTCTGTCCGGGTTGGAGATTAAGAGCTACTTTAACTAATACTTCGGCATATTTTTCTAAATTCTTTTCAAATTCTGAGGACATTGGAATCGTGTTATAATTTTTATCATATATTTTATTTTACTCCTAATCTTTTTAAAACTTGTTAAATTCAAAAAAAAAATTATATTAGATCAAAAATGGCAACTCAAAATTGCCAAAAAATCGAATAAAATCTAAACATTAAAAGCCCATTCCCCCTTTCTCATAATAGGCTCAATTTTTCCTCTTTTTGTTATTCCATTAACATTCATTTTTTCAGATCCAATCATAAAGTCAATATGCGTTTTACTAATATTACCTCCTGCTTTAGAAAACTCCTCATCTGACATGGTTTTTCCATTTTTCAAAGCAAATTTAAAGCCTTTACCTATTGCGATATGAGAAGATGCATTTTCATCAATGAGAACACTATAAAATAATATTCCTGTTTGTGAAATTGGTGAACTATGTGGAACCAACGCAACCTCCCCCAATCTTTTTGTCCCTTCATCTGTATTAACTATTTTTTGTAACATTTCCTCACCTTTCTTCGCGGTTACTTCGGTGATTTTTCCATCTGAAAAGGTGAGTTTAAAGTCTTCAATAATATTCCCTCGAAAAAGAGGTTTTGTGGCAGTTACAACGCCTTCTGTTTTATCTTTTTCTGTTGTTGTAAAAACTTCCTCTGTAGGTATATTTCCTACAAAATCAATACCACTTTGAGTTTTAAAGCGAGCACTACCCCAAATATGTCCTTTAGGTAACCCAATTGTAAGATCTGTACCAGGACCTTCAAATTTCAATGATAGAAACTGCTTTTCATTTAAATATTTACATCTTGCGGCTAGATTTTTAATATGTTCTTCCCAAGTGGCGATTGGATCTTCATTTTTAATCCTACATATTTCAAAGATAGTATCCCAAAATTTAACTTTTTGATTTTCTGGAGAAACATTAGGAAATACCTTTTGTGTCCATCCATCAACAGGCGCAGGGCAGGCATTCCAATTCACCGCACTGGTAGATATTAGATCTCCAAAAGTTTTCCTATATTTGACGTAAGCATTTAACGTAGTTGCTATTAAATCTGGATCTTGCCCTTCGAGTAAATCAGGATTAAAAGCCGCAAAGAGAAGAACGGCATCTCCCCCTATCCCAAATTGGTATTGACAATCAGTTCGCCAAGTTGGAAATTCTTCAAAAGTATTTTTAGGAGCATGATCAAATCGAATTTTTCGAATTTGGGCATCATCCCAAAAAACTTCTACAAATTTCGCCCCTATTTGATATGCCTTTTTAGTGATCACCCTTACTAATGGAGCTAATTCTAGTGGTGTCCCATAAGTATATAGGGTGGGTCCACCAATCAATAAACGCTGTCCTGGTTGTAAATTAAGACCGATTTTTAAAATTACTTCGGCATATTTTTCTAAACTTTTTTCGAATTCTGAAGACATTAAATTTTATTTTGACTCAAATCTTTTTAAAATTATCTTTTTAAATTGACAAGGAGTTTGATCTTACAATGCCAAAACAACATGAAATTACACAACCTTCCAATTTATTGAATGAAGATGGTTCCCTCGTGCAACGAGGATGGGCAAGAAAACCAATATTGAAGTATAATAAAGAAAAAATTGGAAAGGGATGGTTAAGGATAAAGGAATGGGATCATTATTCCATTTTGAATAAAGAATTTGGCTTTCAACTAACGATTGGTGATATTGGTTACCTTACTCAGATGAGCTATGTGTGGATTGATTTTACTAAGAAAGAAAGAAATACAAAATCTATAATGAAATTTTTCACTAAATCAAAAATCCTTCCTACTAGTTCTCTGGAAGATAGTTACATTAAATTCCCTACCGATAAATTTAAAGCTACCATTGAAAAAAAAGGTGAAAAAAGAATTCTTACTATTGATGATTCTACTTTCTTAGAGAAAGGAATAAATGGTTCAATTACATTAGAAGACAGCCCAAAAATGGACAATACTGTAGTAGTTACGGGCTATGGTCATAAGAAACCTAAGTTATTTTATTACAACCACAAAATTAACTATATGCCAGCTAAGGGGGCGATAAAACTCGGAGAAACGAGTTATTCTTTCGAACCAGATTCATCTTTTGGACTAATGGATTGGGGAAGAGGTGTATGGCCTTATAAAACTCACTGGCTTTGGGGATCAGCATGTGGACTAGTTGATGGAAAGCCATTAGCTTTTAATATAGGTTACGGGTTTGGAGATCTTTCTACACATACAGAAAATATTATCTTTTATGATGGAAAAGCTCATAAAATTGACGAAGTTACTTTCCACCACAAAAATGATCGCGATCCCTCTCAACCTTGGAAATTCACCAGTAACGATAATAGGTTCAATTTGAATTTAAAACCAATCATTCCTTATAGAGAAAAGTTAAATTTTGGATTAATTTACCTAAATTCATCTCTTTTACATGGTTTTTATTCGGGAGAAATTGTGTTAGATACAGGCGAAAAGATTCATGTCAAGGATATGTTAGGTCACGCTGAAGATATATACTGGCGTTGGTAAAATAAACTTAAGATTTATCTTATTTCAAATATTCAAATAAGAGAGGTGATGACTTGAACGTTATAAAAATAGAAAATTTACCAAAAAACCCGATAGAAGCACAAGGAATGTTAATTAAGGCTTTTTATGAGAAATTTGGAAAGGATGCATTATCCATTATAAAAGAAGTTTGTAAGAAACAAGGCCAGTCTCTCGGTTTAAAAATTCGAAATAAATTAACCAATAATAGGTTAACAACAGTCGCTAATGCTTTCGCTAAAAGTTACAATCCAGATGATATCAAAATCATTGAAATTTCCGATACAAAATTCCAAATCCAAGGAAATAGATGCCCATTTGGATTAGAAAATACTTCGAGGGAATTGTGTGAAGCAGTGATGGAAATTGATGCAGAATATTTCCGAACTGCCGTAAGTGAGAGTATACAACTAAAAATTATAAAAACAGTCGCTGATGGAGATGAATACTGTGATACTATTTACAATTTTAAGAATAAATAATGTAATAAATATATCTTTCTTCTTAAGACTTGTCAACAACTTCAAAAAAATTCTTGTTCAATATCTAAATTATTATAAATTGTAGAATTTTGAACATAAATACTATATTATTCAAGAAAAGTTTAAGTTATACCATGTTTTGTTCTTCAGATTATATTTTTTTCTTTCCTCTGTCATTGAAATTCGCAGCTTTTATGTTTTGAGTACGTAAATTAGTCGTTAAAAGTATAAAATTAGAACTAAATTTTTATTAAAGAAAGCGCTTCTTTTGTTAACTGCTTGATTCTTTCAAACTTACCTTCAAGAATTAATTCTTTTTTTATTATCCAACTTCCTGCGCATGCAATTACATTAGGTAATTTTAAGTATATATTCAAGGAATTATTATTTATACCTCCAGTGGGTATAAACATCATATCGGGGTACGGTCCTGCTAAGGCTCTAAGCATTTGTGGTCCACCTGAAAGATCTGCAGGGAAAAATTTTACGATTCTAAGTCCTCTTTCAAGCGCCCATTCTACCATTGTTGGAGTATTTACTCCTGGAATAATAGGGATCTTTTTTTTTATACAAAATTCTACAACTTTAGGATTAAATCCGGGAGTTACTATAAATTGAGCACCAGAATTTACAGCCTCCTTTACTTGATTAATTTTCAGAACGGTACCTGCTCCAATAAAAAGATTTGGAAATTCTTGCCTTAGGATTTTTATTAACCCAGCTGCTGCTTCTGTTCTAAATGTAACTTCTATAACTGGAAGTCCTGCTTCAATTAAAGCTTTTGCTAATGGAATAGCATCATTTGCATTATTAATAGTAGCAACGGGAATAATTTTTAATTCTTTAATCCTTTCGAAAATATCCATTTTTAAACACGAGAAATAAGAATTATAAAAACTAAATTGAATATAGAAATTAATATTCGCTTTTTTAAATTTTCATCTTCTAATCTTATATACCCCAAATTTATTATTAAATATTTATTATTATAAAAAATTGCTTATTAGGATCACAAAATTATGATAAAAAATCAAAGTTTGAATAAAAAGAAGTATAATAAGATAAAATAAATAAAAAATTGTTATCAAGATTTTTAATGAAATATGAAATTTTACTTCAATAGAAAGAAAAAGTTCTGAGAAATAAAATGTTAAATAACATTAATTTTACAAACTCATTCTGATTTTTTAATTTCTCTATATTCTTTAGTTATTAAAAATCTAATAATTTCAGTTATATTCTTTATTCCATGATATTCTTTGATAGTTTCTAATTTATCAAAAATTTCTTTTTCGATAGAAACATGGAATTCATGTTTTTCATTTTCCATTAGTTATTTTTTAATATTTTTCTTTAATAAGTTTTCTATTATCTGGATTATTTATGGATAATCTTGGATAAGAATTGGATAACTATATATATAACTTTACCATTATAGAATGTGGAAGGTTAAAACATAAATTTTCAGTGAAACCATAGAGTATCTATAATTATTTTATACATTTGAGTCACTGAGGGCTTCAATCAACCAATTGCAGAAAATAAAGAGATAGAAGCAAAATTAAAAATACCAAAAAAAAGAATTATGATTGAAATTATTTTAGCTGTTTTTGGATTAATAGGTGGAATATCACTTATCATTTATTCTAGTATGAAAGCCGTAAAACACTCCGCGATTCTTGCCATTGCCTTAGGTGTATCACCCTTAATAATCGGAGTAACCTTGGTTTCCATTGGTACTGATATTTCTGAGATTTTTAATTCTCTTGTTTCATGTGCATTAGGCCATGGTGATATTGATGTTGGAGATTCTGTAGGCTCTGATTTAACACAACTCACTTTAATTTTTGGCTTATTACCATTAATATCAGGGATATTTTATATCCATAGAAAAGATATTATAATTTTAGGAGCATGTGAGATATTGTCATTAGTTTTAATTTATACAATAGTGGAGAAAGGATCTATTACAAGGCTAAATGCTCTTATTATGGTAGGATGCTTAGGTATCTATATTTGGTTAATATATAATGCTAATAAGCAGAGTATTTTAGAAAGAGTAGGTATGATTGAAAAGATTAAGACTCCCAGAAGTAAGAGTTATCATCTTTTAATTGCTGCAATTGGATTTCTTGGGGTGACAATTGCTGCATTTATGATTGTAGAATCTGTAATAGTTATCTCGAGTGTTTTAAACATTCATGAATATATTATAAGTTTTTTCATTGTTGCAGTTGGTACATCACTTCCAGAACTCGCTGTTGATATTAACGCTTTAAGACTGGGACACCATCAAATCGCTATAGGAGATATTATAGGTTCATGTATAGTAGATTCAACACTCTCTATAGGAATTGGACAACTTGTATTTAATCAAAACCCAAATCCTGTTACAGCTTCTCTTGCTGTTCCCACAGTTTTATACACCCTAATTGCAAGTTTTATAGTATTTACCCTAATAGCAGCGAGAAGAAAAGTCGATAGAAAAGCAGGAATCGTATTTATATCTTTATACTTTCTATCATATGTGTTTTTGTTTACATTTTGGATAGGAGTGTGATTTTTTCCTACTCATTCCTCATTTTAGGTCGGAAGATAAAATTTACATAATACGCATTGATTTGCTCTTAGTCTCCTTTCTGGTCCCAAGATTATTAATCTTTCGGTCATATCTCCACCACATTTGGGACAACTTTTAGCAAAATTCTCTTTGATTGAATTCAAAACTTTTTGTATTCCCTTCTCTAAATGTATAAGTTCATTCGCGTTCTGGATAATTTTACCGGCAGAGATCATACCAATACCTTTAATCCATGCTAATTGTTCGGGCTTGGACTTAGCAATCTCTTCTATAGACTTTACACCGGCACTCACTAGTCTTTCAGCCGCCATTGGACCAATACCACGAACTCTGATCAATTCATCAATCAAAAGAATCTTATTATCTTGCTAATTTTGAATCTAATTATATATTATAATGTTAATTAGTCAAAATAAAATTTGAGTTGAAATAAATAAAAAGATTAATAAAGAAGAAAAAAAAGATGTTTATTTCTCCAATTGCTTCCCTACTCCACTGTACATCATATAGCCACTAATTGCTGCTAATACTATACCAATTGGCAGCACAATGTTTCTAAATGTTTGATTGTTTAGCCAATTTGAAAAGAATATTGCATACATAAATATCATTAACCCGATAACACCGTAAATAACGAATTTCCATTTCTTTTTTAGTTGTTGATCTTCAAATTTCTTATAAATTTGAAAGGACAAATATAGTAATGGAACAATTGTAAATATGGTCACGCCTAAAAAAACGTAGAGAAAGAAAGGTAAAGCCCATACAGGCG
>JBHLLJ010000072.1:0-16304 GCA_048885705.1 Candidatus Hermodarchaeota archaeon
TGTGGAACCTGTAGGACTGGTTTTCAAGAAGAAGGTTGGTATCATGTTTGCCCATCTGGAGAATATGGAAAATTCGAGGCTTATTACTTAGGAGGGAAGAATCTACTTTCATGGGCAGTATCATCAGATCGTTTGAATTGGACTGAAAATCTTTCAAAAATCTTTTATCAATGTTCGCTATGTCTAGCTTGTACTCAACAATGCCAAATCCCTGAAATCCATCATTATGCTGGAGAATGGCTAATGGCAATGAGAGAGGAAGCTGTTCAAAAAGGCTTAGGACCAATGCCAGAACAAATAAGATATTCAGAACACATTGCATCAGAATACAATCCTTATATGGAAAAGCATAAAGATCGCAAAAATTGGGTGTCATCAAATATTAAACAAAATCAAAATGCAAAATTAGCTTATTTTGTGGGTTGTACTACTAGTTATAGAGAGCAAGGTATAGCAAAGGCTACCAGTGAAATATTAAATGCAATTCGAATTGATTTTAAAATTCTAGAAGATGAACATTGCTGTGGTTCTCCTGTATATATGACCGGTCAAGCAGATCAAGCAAAAAAGATTGCTGAAAGTAATGTAGAGATTTTTGAAAAAGAGGGGATAGAAAAGATTATTACTTCTTGTGCTGGTTGCTATCGAACCTTGAAAGAAACGTATCCTAAAAAATTTGGACTGGATCATGGTATTGAAATACTTCATTTACCTGAGTTCTTATTAGGGAAATTAAATAATAATGAGATAAAATTTAATAACAGTTTAAAAATGAAAATAACTTATCATGATCCTTGCCATATAGGTCGACATATGGGGGTTTACGAGTCCCCCAGAGAAGTATTGAAAAATATTCCTGGTATCGAATTAATAGAAATGCCAAGAAACCGACAAAACGCTTGGTGTTGCGGTTCTGGGGGAGGTGTGAGATCTGCATTTAAAGATTTGTCTAGTTTTGCTGCGAATGAAAGAATTGAGGAAGCAAAAGAAAGTACTGCCGAAGCGCTTGTATCTTGCTGTCCATTCTGTTTAAATCAATTCAAGACAGCTATTAAAAACGATGATATCAAAACTTATGATCTTTCAGAATTAGTGCATAAAGCAATTAAGAGTTAAAACTATTAATCTTCTTTTTTTATTATTTTAATATAACTATAATTGAAATTATATGAAAATCAATTTATTCTTAGAATTTCTCAATAAATTACGTAACTTTATAACCTCTGAATCTGATAAAGGGAAAAATATAATCATTTATGAAAAAACTTCAGATCCTCTTAAATTCTTTGACCATTCGCAAATCAAAGTGGAAGTGGACAAACACAAAGATATAATTCTTGAAGATGAAACTTCACTTGAGTTAGGGGGTATCAAAAGAAAATCCTTTTCTTTAGTTTATCCCTTTTTAAATCGAGATTTCATCAATCATATAAAGAATAGAAGAATTACATTAATCGGATTAGAAAGTAAGGATTTATTGGATTTGTCTACAGATTTTGGTATGATAATCCTAATTGGAGTTAGAAATATTAATGAAAAAAATCTTGAATCTTTACGATATTTTAATTTATTATCTAATGGTATTGAAGGATTTTTAATAAGAACTATTCCGAGAAAATTTTGGTGTCGAATAAGCGAGAATATAAGACCATATTTTTCATTTGAATTTTTAGGAAATGCAATTTTTTATCTATATAAACAAAGATTTGAAGACTTAATCGAATCTATGGAGATTATATTTATAAATTCCTATCCTGATGTAATTGATGAAATTATAGAAATTTCTTCTAAAATGACCATTTCTCGAAATAAAAAATGGGTTAACAAAATTGAAGAATGGAAGAAAAGAATCGATTGTGAATACGATTGGGGATGCGAGATTTGTCCATATAAAGAAGAATGTTATGGAATTAAACGAGTTTTAGTTGAAAGAGAAAAATTTGAAAAATAATGCAAAAAGATTATTGGTACACTTGAGATGAAAGATAAAAATCATTTTGAAAAGCCACTAACAATTTCTATTGTAGGAAAGGGAGGTTCTGGTAAGACAGTTATAACTGCGCTTTTAGCAAAAATTATTTCAAAGTTTCATAAATTTAAAATGCTCTTGATTGATGCAGACCCAACACATCCACATTTGAGTCATATGGTAAATTTAGTCCCAGAAAAAAGTCTTGAAAGATTAAGAGTAGATGTAATTGATGAAATTTTAACAAAAGCAACAGATTTCGAGAAAGTAGCAGAAAATATTGATTTTGAAGTTTATAATGCTATAGCTGAAAATAAAGATTTTAGTTTATTCTCTATCGGACAACCAGAAGGACCCGGATGTTTTTGCCCTTCGAATACACTGTTAAGGAAGGTTATAGGCTCGATTTCTAAGGATTTTGACATAGTGCTAATTGACTGTGAAGCCGGACTTGAACAAATCAATCGAATGGTAATAGAAACTGTAGATCAAATTTTAATTGTGTCAGATATCTCGATGCGAAGTATTGAAACAGCAGCTGCAATACGTGATAGTGCTAAAAAGTTTACAAATTATAAGAATTTAGGTGTTATCCTTAATAGAGTCAGAGGTAATACAAATCAGATAAAACAAAAATTAAAAGATCTAAATTTAAATCTATTGGGAGAGATTCCCGAAGATAATATAATAACTGAATATGAATTAAAGGGTAAACCAATAATAGATATACCTGAAAAATCAAAAAGTTTTACTTTCTTAAATAAAATTGTTGATAAAATTTTAGAATCCTAAATTAAAGACCTAAAATTGTTTCTTAATTCTCTTAGTAATACTTATTCTTAAGGAGAATTTTTAAAATGTTCCAAAAGTGCACCTTAAACCTTTAAAAATAGTTTTATGAATAAATAATCATCTTATGAATTTTATATTTAAAGATATATGAGCTATAATGAAATCAAAGATATATTTCTCAAAAAGATTTCTCCTTAATAATATTATATTTATCATGGTCTTATCAAGCAATACTAATGTAATTGCCCATTCAAATATATATCCACACAAGATAGGGCAATTTAATACTTTGTCTGCTTGGGATGTGATTGTAATTGATGATATAGCTTATGTAGGTGGAAATGAAGAAGGTCTACAAATTATCGATGTTTCTGATCCTCGCAATCCTATTGAGTTAGGGCAAATTGACCTCGGAGTAACTCACAGTATCGATGTTATTAATGATATAGCTTATTTAGCAAACTATTTTAATGGTTTACAAATAATTAATGTTTCAGATCCATTAAATCCTATTAAAATAAGTGATTTCTATAATGGAGGACATATTTCTGATGTTTTCACCGTTGGAGATCTTGTTTATTTAGTGAGTGTAGAAAACGGGCTTGAAATTATTAACTGTAGCGATATTAGGCATCCATCTAAAATTGGTGAATATAATGATGGTGGATCACCAAATCGAGTATTCATTAAGGGTGATTTAGCTTATGTAGCAGAATATCATGCAGGGCTTGAAATACTAAACATCTCAGATCCATGTAATCCTTTTGAAATCGGTGGATGCTTTAACGGTGTAGGTGCTTACAGTGTTGATGTTATTGAAAATACTGCTTTTTTGTGTTATAGCTCAAATGGTTTAGAGATCTTAAATGTAAGTGATCCATTCCATCCGACAATGTTAGGATCATTTGATAATGGAGGTAGTGTATACTTTTCATTTATTTCAGAGGAGTTAGCTTTTTTATCAGATGATATTGATGGGCTTGAAATTGTTAATGTTAGTGATCCTACTAATCCTTGGAAGATAAGCGGCTTTAATGATGGAGGTCATACGCGAAATTTGTTTGTTGTTAACGACCTAGTGTTTTTAACTGATTTAGACCATGGATTAGAAATCCTCGAACTTTCACATGTTCCACCAAGTTATAATCATAATGATATAATAGTGATAATAATAGTTGTTATTTTAACTGGTATAATTACGATTATTATTATTCTTATATATAAATACAAAACATAATACATACATTTAAAAAAGTTTTTGAGCTTCATTTTTTCTTGAAATTGTTCCATAAGTGGACCTTAAACCTTTAAAAATAGAACTTTCTATTATTCAATAAATAAAATCACCAATTTATGTGAAAATGAATGAAAATTAATAAAAACATCTTCTATAAAAAAGCAAGGTCAATTGCAACAAGTGTTTCTTCTTTTCTAATTCCATTTTTCCAATATGTGCCCTGCACCGGAGTTTGGTTTGGGATAATGAGTGTACCATTCATAGCTTATTTATCGTTATTTTTTCAAAATCCAGGAATTTTGTCATTTGATCTTAACTTCTTAATCAGAACTCATGAAATCTATATAGTATTATTTGGATTTATCCTCTTCATATATTCTTTAATATATCAAATGACGCATAGAAAACAACTACTCCGGTCAGGACCATATAAGTACATTAGACATCCTCAATATCTTGCATTTATTATTATGACTTTTGGTATGACTTTAATAGCTTTTCAGACAAGTCCTATTTTCAATTTCAATTTAGGTTATCTCAATGGTTATACTATATTACTATACATATGGGTTGGGGAAGTATTTGCGTATGTAGTTTTAGCAAAGATTGAAGAAATTGCATTAAAAGCTAAATATGGTGAATCCTTCTTAGAATATGTAAATGATGTGGCTTTCATGATTCCCTTTTTGAAATTAAAAAGAAATAAATCAGAAAATGAATAAATCATATTTGCATAAAAAACTTGAAAAGTGAAATGAAAGATAAAAGATTAAATCGTTTTCTAATATTGAAATTTGGGATACTTACCCTATCTCTTATTTTATTATCAACAGTTTTAATTCTGCTCATTTCCTCATATCAACAAGTTTTTGCTCCTATGGAATTCATCAGTTTTTCAATTATTTTAATATCTATTTTAATTGCTGGAATTTTATCAATATCCATTTTTGAACTCCTCACAATAAAGGAATATAAAGGATACTTTATAAAGAGAAGACATCTCAAAAAGGGGAAATCATATTTATCTCTTGAAGATATATTCAAAAATGAAAATCGAATAAATATATTAACTCAAATCCTAAATAATCCAGGAATCCATCAAAATGAATTGCTTAGAAGCTGTGATTTACAAAAAGGTCAATTACAGTGGCATTTAGATGTTTTATTAAAGTATCATATTATAAAAAAAGAAAAACATGGGCAATACACTATCTATTTTCCAATTACAAGTTCAATTGAATCGATTGAAAACTTTAAAAACTTACCGACCAAATCAGAAACGACCTCAAAAATTTTAGACCTTATAGAAAATAATCCAGGAATTTCATCATCTGAGATTGCAAAAATGACCAATCTTGCTCGAAATACTGTAAAATATCATATAGATAAACTATCAGAAAATAATTTAATTTTGTTTAAAGAAAAGGGTCGAAAAATAGAACTTTATTTAAAAGCAGAAAATTTGGATAATTAAATTAAATCTTAAGATGATGCTTTAGCATCATAAGTATTTTCCTGTGATTTTCCAGTTTCCCATTCTTTTTTTAGGATAAATTTTTGGACAAATTCATTAGCATTTTTTGGTAGATCTTTCTTAAACTCAATATAACGTGGAACCATAAAATATGCAAGATTTTGCCTTAAAAAATCATAAAACTCTTTAGGAGTAATTTTTTCATTTTTTTTCACAACTGCACATATTTTTATTTCTTTCTTAAATGAATTTTTATCATTAACTTCAAAAACAGCACTTCCAACAATCAGTGGATGTGAATTTGCTACCATTTCAATATCTATAGCAAAAAAAGTATTATCTTCTCTTTCAATCATATCTGATTTCCTTCCAAGGTAATATATGAAGCCTTCATGGTCTGAATAACCAAAATCACCAGTATAAAACCATCTTTCTTTAACTTTCCCTGTTATAACATCCTTTTTTAAGTTGTAATACTCAAGTTCAAATGGAAGTCTTTGCCTTACACAAATTTCTCCAATATGATCCCTTCCTGGTAGGGTTTCATTTTCTTCCGAATCGATAATTTTAATTTCAAATCCTCGTGCTGTTTTTCCTATAGATCCTAACTTTCCTCCTCTAGATCCTTCAGTATTTATAGTGAGTCCAACACCCTCAACAAGAGACCACATTTCGATTATTTGGATCCCAAATCTTCTCTCAAAGGCTTCCCATACTTTTTTTAAGGCACCGGCACCAAATGCATATTTAATCGAATGATTTCTATCTTCTTCTTTTGGTGGTTGGTTTACTAGCATTGTCAAATTTGCGGCGTAATAACAAAAACAATTAGGTTTATAGAGATTAATATCATTCCAAAAAGTTAACGTGTCAAATTTTTCTCCTATTATTACCGATCCATCAAAATATATCACTGGAATTATTACAAAGTAACGTGGAAATCCTTGAAATAAAGGTAAAGGACAATAAAGTTTGATGATTTCCTTGGTAAATCCTAAATTTTTCCATTCTTTTCCTATACTTATTCCTGACAAAGTATAATAATTTCTATATAAAACACCTTTTGGTTCAGCTGTTGTTCCTGAAGTATATGAGATTTCAAGTGGATGATAACTAGTTACTTTAATATTTGGATTTTCGATATTTTCAGAAAAAATTTCTTCAAAATTAATATATTTTTTATTGAATTTGTAATCATCTGGAGCATTTCTTATGAAGACTTTCTTAACTAGGGGTAACTTATTACTAATTTCTTCAAAATTAGGAAAATATTTATAATCGATTATTAAAATGTCTGTTTCACTATTTTTCAAAACATGTTCTAATAAATCTTTTTTTAACAAATTACTAATAGGAACAAAAACACAACCTGCTTTTGCTACAGCAAACCAGCAAAAAAGAGATTCTGGACAATTTGGAAATATTAAAGCAATATTAGGATTACTTAGTTGTAACTTTTTGTTTAATTTTAAAATTGTATGAGCTATTTGGTTTGAAATCTGATTAACATCTTGGTATGAATAAATTACATCTCGATAATATATAAATGGCTTATTATTATTTAATAATGCTTTACTTTCTATTATTTTAGGGATAGTAGCATCTTCGATACCATATACTCTTGTAAGTTCTTTAAGATTATAGATTTTTCGGACTTCCAAGCGCTCTCCTATTAGATTTATTAAGACTTGTTCTTTATCTCTAAAAGGAAAATCATAATCTTTAGAAATTTTACTAGGAATATACATCCAAAAACTATTATATTTGCGATTACCTGCTTTTCTTTTTAAAATCCTCCCTTTTCCTGTTTTCATAATTTCTTTTTTAAAATACGTTTTTACTATGGTAAATAAATAATTACTTACGTAAAAAATATATTATTAATTAAATTTTTTTTAAAAATCTCACTTCAAAGGTATTTCATTATAGTCTTGTTTTAGTATTGGAAAATTATCTAGATTATAATGTGGAAAATAGAGGGAAAAAGTATATTCCTTTTGAAACAATGGTGATGATGCAATTTCTCGATATTTAATTTTATGAGCAATTTTATTTGCTACATGTCTTTGCTCAAAATCTCTTATAAATAATTGAGCTCCTACTCCCGCTGAATTTCCTATTTGGAAAATGCTGTCTTGATCAACCTCAGGGAACAATCCAATAAAAGCGGCATTTTTTTTATTAATATACATTCCAAAACCACCAGCTAATATAACTTGTTCAAGTTCATTATTAGTTTTTTTTTCCATTTCAAGTAATAAATTAGCTGCAGATAAAAAAGCTCCTTTCGCTAATTGAAGTTGATTAATATCCCTTTGAGAAATTGTAATTTCTTTAATATCATTATTATTAGTATTTTTTCGAAAGAATTTTTTATCCCATTCTTTATTATATAGAATGTAATGGAAGCCATCATTTTTTTTCACAACTCTTCGGTTATTAATTACCTTTATCGATTTATTATTGAATTTTCCTGCACGTGTTATAATTTTTGATCTCAACATTTCAGCAACAACATCAATAAGTCCCGAACCACACAATCCAATTGGTGTTTGGTTTCCTATTACATCAATAGAAGGATCTAATGATTCTTTATCTATTATAACCGATTCTATTGCTCCCTCTGAAGCTCGCATACCATATGATATATGAGCACCTTCTAAAGCTGAACCTGCAGCGCATGAACCAGCAACAAGTCCTTTTTCATTTCCCAATACAAGTTCTCCATTAGTTCCAATATCAATCAATAAAGAATACTTTTTATATGTATCAATTTTAGATGATATAATACACCCAATTGTATCTGTTCCTACATAACCTGCCACCACAGGAGGAGAATACACATTTACATTTGGATTACATTTGATACCAAGAACCCCAGCGCTTAAATTGATTGGAGCTTTAAATGCTGGAATGTAAGGTGAAATAGCTAAGAATTCAGATTGTATTCCAAAAAACATATGATGCATTGCGGTATTGCCCACAATACAGATATCTCTAACATCTGACACAGAAATATTAGCCTTATTACAACAATCCTCAAGTATGTGATTAACAGCATTAATTATTAATTTTTTAGCTTTATCCATTGCATTATTCTTTACAACATACGTAATTCTCGAAATAATATCTTCACCAATAGTAACTTGAGGATTCAACATCGCTGAAATAGCAGCAATTTCACCCGTTTTTAAATAGATTAAATATCCTACAATAGTAGTAGTTCCAATGTCGATAGCTAATCCAAATATTTTCTCAGAAACATTTCCAGTTTCAATATCGTAAATCACCCATGGTTCTTCCATTGAGAGCTTTCTGAAAAAAGCAGTAATTTTACCATTTTCTTTTCTAATAATCTTTGGAAGCTTCTTAACGATATTATAAAGAGAATCATTTAAGTAGAAGGTGGGGGGATTTTTAAATATTCTAAAATCATTACTTTGTTCTATAATAATATCTTCTAACCTAGACAAATCATTCTTAGGACCCGTTAAATCTGCAGTTTCTACTTTATATTCTTTAGAAACAACAATCGGTTGGATTTTGTTGATATCGTGTATTCCAAGAGATTTCAAATCTGAATTAACAACAATTCTAGCTCCTTTTGGAATTAATGAATTAGTAAGATATACTCTTAAATCTCCGAAAATTTTTGTTTGGCATGCTAATCGGTAACCTTCTATTAAATTATCTCTGCCCAAAATTTTGATTTCTTTTTCAGTCGGCTTAGAAATTTTAGGATTAAAATCTAAAATTTGAATGATACATTTTCCACATTTTCCATTACCTGCACATAAAGCACTAATAGGAAAATTCAATGCTAAAATGGCTTTATAAATTAATGAACCATTAACTACATTTATTCGCTTGGACAGTGGCTCTAAAATGAGAGTATGTCTATATTTCTCTATTTGGGTGCATTTCATTGAATATTCAGACTATTGTTAATTAATATTATTTTTGCAACCATTCTATAATGATATTAACACCTTGTAGAGCATTTATTGCATAAGCATCTGCTTTGGCTTCTTCTGCGATTTCAGGTGATACGGCAGCACCTCCTAGAATCACCTTTACTTTATTCCTTAATTCTCCATTTTTTAATAAAGACATTACTTCTTTAATTTTTGTTTCTGCCGATGAAAGAAGAAAAGATATACCAACAACTTTAACATCTGGTAAATAGGCGTATTCTTCAAATTTTTTAGGATCTACATCTACACCAATATCGATTACATCAATACCATATGATTTCATTATAATACTTGCAATATTCTTTCCCAAACTATGAATATCTCCTTTGATAGTCCCGATAACAACTTTTCCAGAGTAATTCTTAGACTTAGTTAATCTTTTCTGTTCTTCCTCATCAATAGATATTATTTCATCTTCTAGAGCTTCTGCCGCTAATATAAGTCCCATTTCTCCTGATTCCTCCAATCCTACTAAAACACCTTTTTCAATAATTTCAACTATTGAGATACCCTGATCTATGGCTTCCTTTATAGCTTGTTTCATTGAATAAAAATCAAGTATATTAACAGCTTCAATAATTTTGGTAATATAATAATCATCACTCCTAACCTTAGTTTCACATTCTAAACTTATGTTTTTCATTGTTTAGATATACCTTCCTTACCTTCTTTCAATATATTCTATTAAACTATTAAAACAATGCCATGCCAAACCACAAATGGAACTGACTCTTTTGGATGTTCGGGATTAATTACAAAAGGCGCTTTTTCACCACATTTAACTGCTGTGGCAAAACTATCGACTCCACATGCCTCTAATGCTGGTCTAGCTCTTAAATATTGTCGGCACATCTGATTGTCAAGCACAGGACAAAGTGGTATCTTTTTTTGTTGCATCAAATCTTTAAAATATTCTGGAGAAAAAAATCCACAGCCCACACACGGTCCACCTTTAAATCCCATAGCAAGATAATATCCCATGTACGTCGCTTCTGCTTCTATCATTGAAACCATTTGATTTAATAAATTTACATCGCCTTGAACACCAAGAAGAATGCTAGGAAAAACATGGTTTTTTATTGGTGGATAGAATGAAATCAAAATTGCATGTTTATAACTATTAACAATTTCTCTCATCTCCTCCGTAGTTGGCGAATGTGGAGGACAATTTATACTCGTTCCAAAACCAAAACAAACAGGAATTTGACATTTCCATCTTACACGTGGATCTATTACTATTTTATCGGTTGTTATTAATTTAGCATGACCACTTGCTTTAATCTTTGCCTTTTCTATAATCTCATCTATAATTTTATTAGATTGCTCAATGAGTTTATTAAAAGTTTTTTCATCTGCTTCGAATTTTATTGGAGATGGTGGTCTATCTTTCCTTTTTGGTAATAATCTTCGCCATTTAAATGATATTTTTGACCATTCCTTTTCAATTTCAGGAATTAACTTTTGTTCCATAAGATTTTCGGCTTATTCTGTATTTTTTTTTTATTTAAAAATTCATTTATATAATAAAAGAATATAATTTTTTACTGACGTAAATTACTATCTATATCAGTAAATACTATTAGTGATTATATAATACTATTATTTAAAAAGATACTCAATTACGCATAAAATATCAAATTAATAAATAACAAATTTTTAATCGTATTTTCTTAATTAATTCCCAAATGATTGGCAAATTAACTAAAAGAAGGATATTAATTTTATATAATAAAAAAATTAATAAAAATATATTAAGCATGTAGTAGCTCAAAAACAAGCATGTGGACTGCTATTATCTGAAACATCCTTGGTTTTATTATGCCCATAAGCCTTTTTTTTATAAAAAAAATAAAAAATAAAGGATAGGTTAACTCATTTTCTTACATTTTTTTAAAAATTTTTTTCAAATTTATAAACTAATTAATAAGTATTTTTGGAAATTTATTTTGCCTTGCTAATTCTTTTTGAATTATATCATCCAATAGCTCTTCTCGTTCTTTGCCTGAAAGAACTTCTAATTTTCTGATATTTAATGGATCAACTTTTTCCCTTAATAGTTTAATTTCTTTCCTCAAAGGGGGTGTGGTTTCTTTTACTTTATCTGGAATAATTAGTTCAAATCCCGTTGAATTTGTTACAGTTTCAAGATCAACCATAGGATGAATAGAAGTTAACCTCATCCTTTTGGTTTCGTTTTCAAAATCTAAATATGCTAAATTTGTGATAACACACTGGGGACCAGCACCACCACATATAGATGGTTTTCCATTCGGAAATCCTACACCTGATATAAAATTAATTTTTTCAGTTGGAACAAATGTTCTTGTATCATGTCGTGGTGTATAAAGGAAAGATCCACGGGTATAAAACATGCTAAAATCCAGTATCCCCGCCGCCCCCGGAAGCCTTATTTTTGGTTTCTCCCAGTTTCCAATGCAAATATTATTTGTATTACCATATTGATCTACTTGAGCAGGTCTAAAAAATTCAATAGTTGTAAGTTTGTCAGAAGGAAGAGATTCTAACGTGCACTCAACACTATCTTGAAATCGATATGTTCGAGCGGTATTCATCTCAAGATATAATAAAGAAACTTGACGAGCTTCCATAACGAAAGTATTTCCCATTATATAATGATATATTGCATCAGGCGCATGGGTTAACTTTGCTAATGTGAAAGCTGCCCATACCATTGGTGTAGCTACTCCAACGATCATCACATCATCATTTCTGACTTCCCTTGCCATTAAGACAGTCATCATTTCATCAATAGTATAATCATCTGTAAATTCACTCATTATATTTTTCCTCCTATAATAAAATATTAAAAATAGTTTGAATTCCACCTGCTTCTTCTAAATATTGAGTTGCTGTCTTTTGTGATATGAATTTTTTCTCATACTCTCTAAAATCAGTTTTCAAATAGCATTGTATATGTAATGGATCAAAAGTATAAATGGGATAACAGGATGTTGGATGAGCACCAAAAGGCATTTTAATAACTGCTGTAGTGGTTTGGATAGGTAATTGTGCTTTTCCTGGTAAATGGCGGATATCTTCTGTTTCAACCAATTTCTCACAAGTGACAATTGTTTTTTTTGCAGTTTTGGCCATATCAGCATCCATCCATACAGCACCTGCTATATTACCATTTCCAAATTCATCAGCATAAGGAACATGTAGTATAGCTACATCTAAATCTATCTTAGGCACTGCCATAACTTGAATACCTGAACCAAGCGGATCTTCAATTTGTTTAATATCATGCCTTACTTTAGGCATATCCGTTCCTATGATTCCTTTTAAAGGCATAAAAGGTACTTTCAAATAGGATGCTCTTAATCCTAAAGCAACAGTAGCTTCACTTTCTTCAGATATTTTAATTGAACCAGTTTCAACAGCTTTTCGGAAATGTGGAGCCATACCAAAAATTTCCATTCCAACAAAACAAGATCTAACTTTAGAGACACATCCTCCAGCAATTAACATATCAACTTCAATTCCCCCAACAAAAGTACAAATTGTTAAGTCTTTTTTATTTTGCCTTATAATTTCTCTACATGCACTTATTGGTTTTCTCCAAAAAGATAGACCTCCAAATCCAACAAGATCTCCATCATGAACATATGTAGAAATGGCTTCCTCTAATAACATGACTTTACTTGATCTGATTTATATTCCCCTCATTTTATCCAATTTATACTAGATAATTTAAAAATGATATTTACAATGAATTTTTGTTAAATTAAAAATACTCCTAATAAAAATTATTTTTCAAGAAATTCATTAAAATTACATTTTAAGGAAAAAAATTGTTTGGAATGAACTAAATAACTTTTTTATTTGATTTATTGTTTTCAATCTATTTCATTTTTAGTTGCTAAAGTCAAATTTATATAAAGATCTACCTTAATATTATCTGATTTAAAAAAATTTATGGTATTTGTAAAATGACAGAAGGAACTATTGTGGTTGAAGATTTCTACGAATTATTAAGGCAAAGAATGGATAAATGGCCTACAAGAACGCCAAAGTCAACTGATATCATGAAAATATTAAAAGAACTCTTTACAGAGGAAGAAGCTGAGATCATGAGTCATTTTAAAGCAGCCCTCATGGATCAAGCTACCCCTATAGAAATAGCTCAAAGAAGCGGTAAACCAATAGAAAAAGTAATTGAAACTTTAAATTCCCTAGCAGACAGAGGCTTAATGTTTAAAATGGGAAAATCAAGAAAGAGGGCAAAATTTGCACTTTGGCCCACTGTAATTGGAATTTTTGAATTAGTATTTAGTAATCCAAAAATTTATTCAGAGGAAAAATTGAAAAGATTGGCTAGACTTTTTGATAACTATCTAAATAGATTTATTATTCCAACGGCAGGAGCATCAAATTACCCATTTCCTAGAGTGCTTCCTTCAAAAACATCTGAAAAAGTGATTGAACTCAACGAAGATTTAGGTATTGTTACACAAAAAATATTACCATTTGAAGAGGTTGAAGAACTAATCAACCAATACACTGCTTTTTCCGTGATACCATGTTCTTGCCGAACTAAAGCAGAAGCTCTTGGATATCCCAATAAAATGCCTATAGATGTTTGTATGGGATTTGATATGAGCGCTGAATTTTTTATTGAAAATGGAATGGCAAAAAGACTAACAAAAGAAGAGGCTTTAGACTTATTGATTCAATGCGAAAAAAAAGGTATGGTGCATTGCACATTAAACGCTCAAAAACCTGATTTTATATGTAATTGTGATAAAGAACATTGTGGTATTCTAAAAGGAATAACCAAGTTTCATAGAACACATGGACTTGCTTTCTCTAACTTTCGGGCAAAAATTAAGGAATCAATAGATTGTACCGAATGTTACCGATGTGTGGATTTATGTCCAACACATGCTATTTTTCCTTCAATTGAGGAAGGGGGTAAATTTAACATAGAATTAAAAAAGGATTTATGTATTGGTTGTGGTGTTTGTTCCACAAATTGTTCATCTAAGCGATTAATACTTGAAAAAGTTGAAAATAAAATACCAGTAGAATCAATGCCAGATGCCTATCGTAAATATGCTAAAGAACGTTACATGAATAGATTGTGAATTTGACCTAGCAGAGGGTCAGAAAACATTAAAGTACGCGACGGATAATCCCTCAATACCAACCAAATCCCCGTTATAAAATATGTAAATATTGTTTTTTCAAAAGACATTAATTTGATGCTACAGCATCAAATGAAGCAGAACTTTTTATTGTATCTATGCTTGTTTCTCCTTTATTTACGATTGGTATAGCTATGGCTCTGTTTTCACCTATTTGGTTTTTATTAGATGCCGGGATATCCTATTCCAATCAAAAAAAAGTTGAAAATACAGAAAAACTCGTAGAATCTAAATCAGTTGGGGGGTATTAGTATAATTTTTTAAAAGGTTATGTGGGTATTGGAGTAATTATTGCCTATTACCAAGTAATTTATGACATTTTCGTACCGTATATAGGTTTTAGCCCGCAATTCATCATTAATATTTTAATCTTTGCTCTCTTTATGTTTCTTTTAGCAATAGCGGCAATACCGGCTGTAATAATATTAGACCTCACCAAAGAACATCGAATTAAGTATGTTAGAAAATGTGCTAATAAAATGGGCATAACAGAAAGCGTTGAAGTAGTCTTCCAAAACGTTTAATAATTAATTCTTTAACTTTTTCTTTTTTTTTCCCAATTTAACTACTTTAATTAATGTAATTTTAAATAAATTAGAAAAAAAATAATTTTATAGATATTTTCTCACTTTATTTATTCTGGCATTTTAAGCCCGACCATTGGCATTGCTTCTACTCCTGACATATAAACTTCGATTTCATACTTGAGGGTTCTGACCAGATTTCCAAACATAAGCATCCGTCTGTATACTAAATCTAAAGTTTCCTGAAGTTTTCCTTCTTTAACATCATCCACAGCAAGAGCCTTAAAACCTTTCTTAGTCGCTTTGACACATGAAGGTACAGCTGCTTTATAGAGAGACTTATCTACAGGATATTTCTTCATGACTTCAAGATAAGCCTTCCCAACTGCTTCAGCTTCGCTATGAGGCCATTGAGTATGTATTATAACCATAGGCATATTTCTTCACTCCTTTATTTATTATTAATTTAGATAATTTAATTTAGAAGTGATTTTTCACTCCAATTTTATTCAAATTTAATTTTATTTGGATTGCTACTAATAATAGTAGCATTAAATAGTAATTAAATGTTTATTCTTAACATCCTAACTTTAAAGAATCAAATATTATTATTGTTATTTTATTAAATATATATATCCTAAATGAATAGAGGTAATTCACCATTAGAAAAAGATTAAAGCAAGGATTAGTTCAAGTTTATTTTGGACGAGGGAAGGGTAAAACAACTGCTGCTATAGGACAAGGAATACGTGCTACGGGGCATGGGTTCAAGGTCTTTATGATTCAATTCATGAAAGGTAATTACAATTATGGTGAGATTGAAGCAATTAAAAAAGTTCCCAATTTTGAACTAAGGCAATTTGGGAGTCCAGATCTCATAGCTGAACCAAGAGAATTTGATTTAAAAGAAGCTAAAAAGGCTTTAGATTTTGCAAAAGAAATTGTGATGAGTGATGAATATGACATCGTGATTCTTGATGAAGTTGGGGTTGCTATATCTATGAATGTTATACCTGTCGAACCTGTTTTAGAACTCATAAAAATTAAACCAGAAAAAGTTGAGTTAATATTAACAGGCGGACCTCAAATGCATCCTAAAATAAAAGAATTAGCTGATTTAGTAACCGAAATGAGGATGATTAAGCACTATTACTCTTCTAAAGGAATTA
>JBHLLJ010000073.1:0-15883 GCA_048885705.1 Candidatus Hermodarchaeota archaeon
GATTTTGTTAAAATTGATATTTCTTGTGATCTAGAAAAAATTTTTGTTAATGCGAATACCCTCCTAGAAGATGTATTAAGAATTATCATAATCAATGGAATAAAATATAATGATAATAAAATAAAGGAAATTTTAATTAAAATTTCTAGAGAACATAAAGACTTCGGCTCGAATATAAGAATTGAATTCATTGATAATGGAGTTGGGATACCAGATTCGATGAAAAGGAGTCTAATTCAACCAGTATATAAAAAAACTAAAGCTTTTAAGAGAATAGGATTAGGATTATTACTAGTAAATGAAGTAATTGGCAGTCTATCAGGGAAAGTATGGATTGAGGATAAAGTTATAGGTGATTATACAAAAGGTAGTAATATTAATTTATTAATCCCTGAAGCACGCGATATCTTAGATATAGAAAGGTAAAACTATATTTTTTAAGATGTATAGAGCTTTTTTCCCTGAAGATGTTTTTGTATTAAACGCATTTGAGCAGTTAATTATGCTAAAATTATCAGGAATTCTATTTTTAAGGAAGTCAATTAAAAATGAAGAAAATTTACTGAATTCTCTCTGTGTTTCTACCCATAAGTAGCCTTCCTCTTCAAAATAATCTGGATTTTTTTTCTTAAACTTAACAACATGGCTTTTTTCTGTAATAGGAGGCCCTCTACGATTATAGGAATCAGAGATATGAGACTTTTCACAATAAATCGCAATAATGTATTGATTTTTTTCCTCTTGAAAATATACTTCAAATATAATATTTTCAAAACGAGGAGTATGAGAAAATTCCTTTTCACCAATAGCTTTAAGGTTTTCTCCAAATGAATATAATTTGTCTCGATTAATAGTGTAGTGGATATTAGAATCATTGTTTTGTAATTCTATAATAAAAAGTTTCGAAAGAAGCGAGTCTTCTTTATCAGATAAGTCAACTTCGGGAATTGGTTTAATCATAAAATAGTCTGTGCTTGGATGTTTTAAGAATTCATTGATTCTCTTATTACAATATTTAAATGCTCTATCAGATATTGCAGAAGCTACATTTCGATTTTTATCAACAGGATCTACAACAATAAGATAATCATTTTGAAAATGGGCAATTTTATTTAACATTTCTGCATTTCTGTTATAATAATCTAGTGGTTTCTTATCTAATTCATTAAAATTCCTAAATAGAATGATTAAATCTTTAAAATAATAAATTAATAATTCCGCACTATAGCCAATAAAACCAATTTTACCTATGGGTGTTTTATCACCATAACTGTAACAAGCTTTAAAGAACTGTTTTAAAAGTCTTACATCATTTTTTTGTTTAGCACTCAATTCGTCTCTCACAAAATAGCCATGCCACGGAGATCTATCAACTGCTGTAATAGGTCCATTCTTCTTAATATATTCTAAATCTAAATCAAAATATAAAACAATATCAATTTTAATTTTAATATCTCTTAAAATATAATCAACGGTCACATATGGATGTTCTGCATATAAAAGACGGGGATTATGGAATTCATTTAATATTAGGGATTTAAGAATCCATTTGTTACACAGTTCTAAAAAATCATTTTTTGATTTTTTCTTTATTTTACTTTTACTTAGACCTTTATATTTTAGTTTGTAATCGCTATAGTCTAATCCAATAAAGATATCTATATCAAAATCATTTTTAACTTGCGTTTGTTTAATTCCAGTTGATCCTTGTGGTTCAATTTTATTATATTTTATTTTTAATTCTTGAGCTTTTTCCTTTAATAATTTTTCTAACAATCTTGTTATATCATTAATTAATTCAATTTCTTTCGCTGTTGGTGTAATTTCTTTTAGTACTTCACTAAAAATATTATTTATAATAGCCATATATTTGTCTTAATACTCTTTTTTTAAAACATTATATGATATTGTTAATAGGTTATGTTAATAAAATAGTAATTAAAATCCCCACCAGGGATGATTTGTTTTTCGCATTAAAGTAACAAAATCTCTTAACGCCTCTTTTTGATCAGTTGTTAATTCATTGATGAACCTTCCCATTAACTGTCTAACATGAGATTCGGGAACATTCACAAAGAGAGTTTCATCTTTATCAATATCTCGGCCAATTTCAATTCCACGAATAGAGATTGCAACTTCTGAATCTTTAACTGCTTTTTCGAGTGTTTGACCTTTATCCTGAATTTGATGAACCCTCCTAACTCTTTTACCTTTATCAGTTATTAGTTGGACCTTTGGGTATAAAGTTCCTGCCTCAACTCGCACACCGAAAACCGCAGGATCTGAATTACGAAAGATAAAATCCGGAAGCATCTTAATCTTTGCGGGTAAAATAAGTTCACTTAATCCTTTAGCAGTATCTTCGGCTCTTCTAGTTTCTGCATATTCAATGTATTCTTCTAATAATCGATAAATAACATTATTGGTAAAAATTCTAATATTATCAATAACTGCTTGTTCTTTGGCTTCTGGTAATATTTGAACATTAAATCCTAATACTGCAGCAGAATATGGATCTAACTGTTTAACTATATTTGCATTAATAATATCTTCTTTCTTTATTGAACCTACATCCGCAACACTAATTTTTACTCCATTTTTAGTAAAATGGTTTTCCAATGCTTCTAGTGAACCTAGAGTATCTGCTTTTAAAACTACACCTGCTTTATCCGTTTTTATTCTAATACTTTCTACTTCAGATTCAATTTCATTATAGACTCTTTCTTCTTCCAAGGGATCCAATATACCTCTAAATGGAGAACCTGCTACAACATCATCTATGTTTGGAGCAAGTATTTTTATACCTGCCGCAGCGCTTATAACGTCAACAGAATCAAACTTTTGTCTAGGGTCTCGAATTTCATCTAATGGTTTTGGAGTTAATAAAGCTCTTACCTTTGACTTAATAGGTTTTTCTAAACCACCAACAATAAACTCATCACCTTTTTTAATTAGACCATCATATATAAGGACATCCATAGTTTTTCCTTGGCCCTTTTCCTTTTTAACCTCTAGTACTACACCTTTGGCAGATCCTTCCGAAAACTTAAGATTTTTAGTTAAATATTGCTGTACTAATCCCATTAAAATCATTAAAAGTGTTGAAATCCCTTCTCCTGTCTTTCCACTCGTAGGTACTATTGCTATTTTTTTGGTAAAATCTGTTATTTTATCATATCGATCAATTCCCTTAAAGCCCTCTTCTAAGAAATTACCAACAATTTGTAATAGCTTCTCATCTAAGAAATCTTTTACATGAGGTTTTTGCGAATTATAGGAATCAAGAAAATCGGCATCCTTCTTAGATTTCCACCCTGAGATTCTGTCTATCTTATTTGCAGCAATGACGAAAGGCGTTCTTCTTTCACGCAAAATCCGAACAGATTCCCAAGTTATTGGCATCGTTCCAGCAGTAACATCTATCACCAATATTGCAATATCAGCTACTGCTCCTCCTCTTCTTCGTAGGTTTAAAAAGGCTGCATGACCAGGTGTGTCTACAACTAATATTCCTGGAAGTTTTATTTCTTTTTCAGCAAATTCTTGTTTAGATTTCCTTAAGAATTCTTTTATATCTTGAGTCGGAAAATAGGAAGCTCCAATATGTTGTGTAATACCTGCAGCTTCTCTTTGTTGAACTACAGTACCTCTAATATAATCTAAAATGGTGGTTTTTCCATGATCGATATGACCAAGTATGCAAACAATTGGTGCTCTGATTATTTTGATTTCATCTTCCGCCACTTTTTATCACAAATCTCAATTTTTTCTTTTAAAATAATCAACAGTACTTATATTATTTAATTATTCACTATAGGTTTAGAATTTTATTTAAAAACTTAAAATACTATAAAGGAGAAATGTAAAATTATTTGCTGTTAAGATATGGTTTTAAATATTGAGCGGTAAAAGAATTATTGTTTTTTACAATTTCTTCAGGAGTTCCTTTTGCTACAATATTCCCTCCTTTTTCCCCACCTTCAGGACCTAGATCAATAATATAGTCAACAGATTTTATAATATCCATGTTATGTTCAATAATGATTACAGTATTACCTTTATCAACTAATTTTTGGAGAACTTTCAATAAATAGTTAATATCAAAAGAACTTAATCCTGTTGTAGGCTCATCTAAAATATAAAGCGTGTTTCCTGTACTAGTTTTTCTCAATTCTCTGGCAATCTTTAAACGCTGTGATTCTCCTCCACTGAGAGTAGTGGAAGATTGACCCAATTCTAAATATCCTAATCCAACGTCCACTACGGTTTTAATGGTTCTTTTTAAATTCGGAATATTATCAAAAAATTCTAATGCTTGATGAAAAGTCATTTTCAATACATCATAAATTGTTTTTTCGTGATACTTAATATTTAAAGTTTCAGCATTGTACCTTTTCCCTTTACATAAATCACACCTTATATAAACATCAGGTAAAAAATACATTTCTTTTAAAATATATCCTGTACCTTTACATTTTTTACAATGACCAGATGTTGTATTAAAACTAAATCTTCCTTTCTTATATCCCCTTTCTCTAGATTCTGGCAATGTAGCAAAAATTTCTCTAATATAATCTAGTGCTTTTGTATAAGTAGCAGGGACTGATCTTGGAGTTCTACCTATAGGGGATTGATCAATATTTATAATTTTATCTATTTTCTCATATCCTATTATTTTATCAAATTTTCCCTCATTGATTTTTGAACTTCGAGTATTTATTAAGTTATGAAGCCCTTTAAATAAACAATCTATAATTAAGCTTGTTTTTCCTGCTCCAGAAACTCCTGATACACAAGTAAATAAGCCTATGGGGATTTTGATATCAATATCTTTTAAATTGTTTTCCTTTGCTCCTGATATTTCGATATATTCACTACCAAGCTTTCTTCTATTTTTCGGGATTAGAATTTTTCTTTTCCCCGATAAATATTCTCCCGTTAAAGTCTTTGAATTGACAATAGTTTCTATTGATCCTTCAGCAACTACTTCTCCCCCTCTTTCACCCGCTAAAGGCCCTAAATCAATAATATGATCTGCATTACGCATAATTGCCTCATCATGTTCAACTACAATAACAGTATTCCCTAAATCTCTTAATTTTTTTAGCATGTTGATAAGCCGATTGATATCTCTTTGATGAAGTCCTATACTAGGCTCATCTAAAACGTATAAAACTCCTACTAAACTAGAACCTAATTGGGTAGCTAACCTAATTCTTTCAGCTTCTCCAACGGACAGAGTATCTGAACGTCGATTCAATGAAATATAATCCAAACCAACATTTTCTAGAAAGGATAATCTATCAAATATCTCTTTTAATACTTCTTTAACAATTTTTTTTTCAATTTCAGTTAATTGTAATTCTTTAAAATATTTTAAAGAATCCTTAACTGATAGTGCAGTTAATTCAGCTATATTGAGTTTATTAACTGTAACTGCTAAACTTTCTGGTTTCAATCGTTGTCCTTTACACTGAGGACAATCTATTCGATTCATAAAGCTTTCATAAACATCTCGGGCCCATTCTGAGCGTGTTTCCATATACCTTCTCTGAAGTATTGGAATTATGCCCTCAAAAGGTCTTTTGACATGCCAAGAAGATTTAAATTCACCATTATGATTTCTATATTCGTTATTATCACTTTTGAAATGAAAATCAATGGCCTCATTTTCAGAACCAAATAATATTTTATGAAGTTTCTTTGGGTCTACCTCTTTAATTGGAGTTTTATTAGTATCAAAGCCGTAATGTTTCGCAACTTGAACAATAGTTTGCCATGAATAACCGTTTTCAGATCCAAATCCTGGAATCTCTCTAATTGGCGTCTCTTCAATAGTAACATCTAAATCAGTTCCTAAGAGCAATCCATAGTCAAATTCCATTACATTTCCTAAACCACTACAATATTTACAGCTTCCATGTGGAATGTTAAATGAGAACATTTTATGGTCTATTGGTGGAAATGATATACCACAATCAATACAAGCGAGATGTTCAGAATAAATTTGTTCCTCTTTTTCAACAATTTCAACAATAACTAACCCATCTGTAAGTTCTAACGCTGTTTCAATTGAATCAGCGAGTCTTGTCTTAATATCTTTTTGCATTACTAACCTATCAATTATAACATTGATGTTATGCTTGACATTTTTTTGCATAGAGATATCTTCATCTAATGTATATTGAATTCCATCAACTTCAACTCTTACATATCCTTGTTTTTTTAAATCCTGTAAAAGCTCTTTATACTCTCCTTTTCTATCCCTTATAACCGGAGCTTTTATTATAAATTTTTGATTTTCCTCAACAGAATTTAATATTTGCTGAATTATTTGTTGAGGAGTTTGAGGTTTTATCTCTTTTCGACAATTAGGACAGTGTGGAATTCCAATATTTGCAAATAATAATCTATAATAATCATATATTTCAGTTACAGTACCTACTGTACTTCTTGGATTTTTTGATAATGCTTTTTGCTCAATTGCAATTGCGGGAGATAATCCTTCTATTGAATCTACATCAGGTTTATCCATTTCTCCCAGAAATTGTCTAGCATAACTAGATAATGATTCTAGAAATCTTCGTTGGCCTTCAGCATATAGAGTATCCATAGCCAAACTACTTTTTCCACTACCGCTAATCCCTGTAATAACTATAAGTTTATTACGCGGGATTACAACATCAATGTTTTTAAGGTTATTCTGCCTTGCTCCTTTAATAATGATTGAATCTTGACTCATTTTTTTGACTATTTTATATAATCATTTATACAACAAAAATTTCATGACTTTATTTTATAATCCTAAATAATCTTATTATTGATCCTAAAGTGTATTGATTTTCTAATTATGAGTAATTTTAGCTTGAAAATAGCAAATTCAAATCCAGGAATATTAATGGATTAACAAAATAGAATTATGCCCCATAATCTTCTTTTATAGCCTTAATTTTGTCCCTCAAAAAAGCAGCATCTTCAAATCGAAGTTCTTTTGCTGCCATGAACATTTTATCCTCCAAATATTGAATTACAATATCTACATCTCCTTGAGCTTCTAATTCTTTTATCTTATCTTTAACTGTTTGCTTTAATTTTTTAACTTCTTTGTCTTTAAATTCCTGTTCTTCTGAAAGAGATTGTAAGATATTTTTTTTAATTGTTTGAGGAGTAATATTATTCTCTTCATTATATTTTATTTGTTTATTTCTTCTTCTATTGGTTTCTTCAATCGCTTCCTTCATTGAAGGAGAAATCCGATCTGCATATAAAATTGCCTTTCCATCTACATTTCTAGAAGCTCTACCAATAGTTTGAATTATTGATCGTGTATCTCTTAAAAATCCAAGTTTATCTGCATCTAAAATCGCCACAAGCTGAACTTCGGGGAGATCTAAACCTTCTCTTAGGAGGTTAATTCCTACTAGTACATCAAAAGTCCCATCTCTCAACTGACGTAAGATTTCAAATCTTTCAACTGTATCGACTTCCGAATGTAAATAAGTTATTTTCAATCCTAATTCATTATAATATTCAGCAATATCTTCAGCCATTCTCTTAGTAAGTGTAGTTATTAGAGTCCTACCACCTTTTTTAATAACATTTCTAATCTCACCCAATAAATCATCGATTTGATTTTTAGCAGGTCTTATTTCTACCATTGGATCAACGAGGCCTGTTGGCCGAATAATCTGTTCAGCAGAGACTCCTCCACTTTTTTCTAATTCATAGTCTCCTGGAGTCGCACTCATAAAGATTATATTCTTAATTTTGGTCTCCCATTCTTCAAATGTAAGTGGCCTATTATCATAAGCGCTTGGCAAACGCCATCCATAATCTACGAGATTTTTCTTACGAGATTGATCCCCACCTATCATTCCATGAATTTGTGGTATTGTTATATGAGATTCATCAACAACTATTAAAAAATCATCTGGAAAGTAATCCATTAACGTCATAGGAGGAGTACCTGGTGGTCTACCGTCCAAATGTCTGGAATAATTTTCTATACCTTTACACCACCCCATTTCTTTCATCATTTCTAAATCGAATTTAACTCTTCTCTCAATCCATTCCATTTCAGCGAATCTTTTCTGACTTTTAAAAAATTCAATCCTTTGGTCTAATTCTTCTTTAATTGACTCTAAAGCTCTTGTTTTGTTTTCTTCTGGAATGATGAAATGTGTTGCAGGGAAAATTCTATAATTAGATACTTTATTTAATGGACTATTGGATAATGGATGAATTTCTGTTATAGATTCAATTTCATCTCCGAATAATGAAATTCTAACTCCATTTGTTAAATAGGCAGGATAAATGTCGATAATATCTCCTTTTACTCGTATAATTCCAGGTTTGAATTCAAACTCATTTCGCTCATAATTCATTTTTATAAGTTTTTTTAAAATTTCAGAACGTTTAATATTTATCCCTACTTCTACGTAGAGGGCAATTTTTTCCCAGAGATCTGGATTCCCCAAACCATATATACATGATACGGTTGCAACAACAATAACATCCCTTCGAGTTCTTACACCATGAGCCGCAGCAAGTCGTAATCGTTCAATTTCTTCATTAACACTAAAATCCTTTTCTATGTACAAACCAGTAATAGGCATATATGCCTCTGGTTGGTAATAATCATAATAAGATACAAAATAATGAACGGCATTATCAGGAAACAACTCTTTTAGTTCATTATATAACTGTGCAGCTAGTGTCTTATTTGGTGCCATTACCAAAGTCGGTTTCTGAATCTTTTGAATTATGTTTGCTATTGAAAAAGTTTTACCTGTTCCAGTTGCTCCTAATAATGTTTGGAATCGTTTACCATCTTTTATATTAGTCGCTAGTGCCGAAATAGCTGAAGGTTGATCACCAGCAGGTTTGAAACTTGTTTGTAATTTAAACCTAACACTCATTTACCTTAAACAAATTATTTTTTTGTAAATTATAAATATAATTAAGTTATTATATATAAGATAAGTCTATAGGTATTCTAATGAAACATTATCTTATGATTTTTACGAAAAAGAGATAATGAAAAAAAGAAAGGCAAAAACTATTATTTATTTTACAATTTCTAGGTGAATATCTTCTGCTCCCTCTATTGTACGGACCAAAATCTCTAAAATATCGTTAACGTTGATAATGCCAATTTCAGGATTGGATTCAATTGTGGCTATACTTATTGTTAGTTCTAGAGAACCACCAGCAGCAATTTCATAACCATTATCAGAAGAGAAAGCGCTTATAGAAAAATATGTGTTATTAATATAAACAGAATCAACAGTAACATTAAAAAATCCATCATTTTCAATTAAAATTGTCAAAGATCCCAAATCAAATGCTGATGTCCCTCCATCATTAATATTAATGTCGTAATAGTTCGAATTTACAACTGCATTGAGTGTTTCATTTGTTTCTACTAATTCGGTTGTTGTTACTCTTATAATACATTCATCGGACTTATTAATTTTTAGACCCGGAATATCGAATGTTATAATCGCACATTCTTGCATATCTAATGAAGAATCACCATAAATATATTCAGTATTATTTACTAAAGTATTATTTACATAGATATTACTAAGAGTTATTGGTTCATTTCCTGTGTTTTTAATTAATAATTGTCCAGTTTCATTAGCATATATAATAGATGACTTTATACCTTGAACATCCTTTACAATTTTAATATTTGCGTCATCTTTAATCGTATATATATATCCTATATCTGAAGCTACTGTTCCTAATTCGCCAAATCCTCCAGTGACACAAATCAAAATTTCTTCATTTACATCTCCAGTAAGTCCATATTTCGCATCACCAGGGTCATTTAGGTCGATTTCTACTACAATTACATTCTCTTCATTACTGTGTAAGTTGAGATATCCACTTTTTATATAATAGTCATCACTATCGACTTCAATTAAAGATTCTTGTAGATAAATTGAATCTAAACCAAATATAATATCTCCGGTGTTTTTTATTTTAATATTTATTGCAACTGTCTCATTATCATAAGAATAAGCGTAAGAATTATTGAAATCAATTGGAATATGCTTCCTAAAATTGGTATTAAGTATGGCTAATTCCTCAGGAGATATAATCCGATTATCATCCAAAATTGAAAGAGAAAAATTTTCTAAATTCGAAGTAAACAATATTTCGTCATATATATTGTTTGGAGTCGCTACACCGATTGTATTATATGTTTTGATGGGGTAGAAGTCTACTTCAGCATCTTGTATAAGAATCTTAGCTTTACCAGATGGTTCAAGTACTGAGGAGCCACTTGAATAAGTTATTTTTGCTTTATCAATCCAATTTTCCTCAATATCATCATTAACATAAAACCTATCTAAAACAACAATCGAGTTGCCTGTATTTTCTACTTCAAGGTATAAATCGACAGTAGAAGGGTTCTTTTGAATAATTATACTCTTTTCTTTATTTATTTTAATTGCTCCCTCTTCTGCCTCTCTTACAAAGAAATTACTGGTAGAGTTGGAAAAAATGTACTCCCTCTGATATAATGCCTCTGATCGAGCTGTTACGTTTATGTTAACTACATCATCTATTTGAAAATTTCCATCTGTAGAATTAACCCACACTAACTGTTCAGAACCTGCCTTAAGGATTTTGTCTGCCATGAAAAAATCAAATTTTGATCCATTAATCTGTATCTCCCTAATTTGTAAGTCTTTTGTACCAGAATTTTTCAATTTAAGTGTAGAATATCCCTTATCTGTGACTCTTGGATTACTAATAACAAACTTGGAATCTAATATAGTATAATCAATCCTGTAAAGTTTTACTAACTTTGCTAGAGAAAAATATTCTGGAATAAATGCATTAGATACATACATACCATTGTTAGGTATATGAGATGCCCATGAGTCACCATCATCATCAACTCGATTGGTGATTTGATTAACATAATTTCGTTCAAGCCAGTTTAAATTACCATCATCGGTCGTTTTTTCCCCCATAACCAAGAGTTTAACCAATTGAGATTCAAACCATGCATCCCCTGTTCTCCCTGTGGTTGAATTCATATAATCATTCATATCAAAAACTGCATTTTCAGCCCAATTATCTTCTTCCCATCCAGCATTTTTGTATTCTTCGTAATGGTCATTGCATATTTCAACCATCCATGTCCATTTACCCTCATCACCACCTAATTGTGTAAATAAATATCCCCAATATACCAATACATAATCGGCATGTAGTCGACGAAATGCCTTTAAACTATAAAGTTCATTAGTTTGCATAAGCGCCATTCCTGTTAAACCTATTCTAGTTCCATTCACTGTGGCATTATCATTTACAGTTGTCACATTACCTATCGGAGTAAGCCAATAACCATAATCCCACCATGAAACCACAACATCTGTTCCATCGAGATTGGTTCTCATCCATGTTAAGATTTCCTCCCAATCATGAATTTCACCTCCAGGAGAAATTTGAGAAGTTGACATTTGAGTAATGGCAATATCTGTGGTATGGGCAATTTGAGCATAAAGTAATATCCCTACCATAAAATAAACAATAAGAACTTCAGAGTTTCCTAAAGTTCCCTTTAATTGTCTTATTCTTTTTCTACTAACACCCACTTTTCTTTCTCCAATGAAACTACCAAAAATTTTTAATATACTTGCTAAACCATATGCCCCTGCTAATGATGCCGCTGGAGCAAAAAGTAAAATAATTCGAATCATGCTTCCTGTGAAATAATACATTGAAATAACAAAAGCAATTAGAAAAATGTCTGCCGCATTTAATCTTTTAAAGCAGAAATAAATTCCTAATGGAACAAGGACCAAAGGAATTAACGTGTTATAATAAAATACACTCCATGAACTGGGATTTTGTTCTGCTACTGAAGCAACGAGACTTGCGCCCTCTCGGACTAGAGGATTAATAATTGTCCAAAATCGTGTACCAAATCCAAAAGGTAAAATATCGGGAGCAATCCAAATTATTATAGCAAAAATAAGAATAAAAGGTATTACTATCCATTTTATTGTACTTATCAACCTATAATATAAATTTGGATGTTCGTTCTTTTTAGAGTGAATTATATGAAAGAAAATTAAAATAACAGAGAGTAAAAAAATACCACCTATATCTAAATCTGAAAATAGATTTCCATAGTCAAATCTTGAATATAAAGAAAAAATCAGCAGACCTGTTCCTTGGACCCCAGCATATGACATCAAAACGTTTTCATTATATTTGTTTGAGAAAATTAAGATAATGCTAATTATAGGAATTATTAAATAAACAAATTGATATCCACCCCAACTTAGAGATAAAAATCCTAGAGAGATCCCACCAAGAACTGAAAAATAAAATTTACCAGTTCTAATAGCTTTTAAAAAGAACAAGAATGTCAGTAACGTTGCCAAAACTCCAATAGTTTCATTATCGAAGAATCCAGCTGTGGTTCGCTGCAAGTATCCTGGATTAAAAGCTAAGAAAAATGCAGCAATTAATCCAGTTGATCTATTTAACATTTCCTTGCCTAAAAAATATATTACTAGTACTGTTAAACCGCCCATGAAAGCAGGAAAGTAGAAACAAATATCATATAGCGAAATTGGTAATCCAAAAAATTCTAAGAATTTATGAATTATAACCACAGAAAATGTTAATCCAGGCCGTAAACCACCTCTAAAATATCCCTGTGGAAACCAGCTTTTATAGTCCCTCCAAGTAAAGTATTCATATAATGTATGAGTATCTAAATATTCAGCATTATACCATTGTATCCAAGGATCAAATGCTTTAATTAATCTAACTTCATGTATAAGCGGGCTTAATCTAATAGCGAGGGCTAAAAATACAACTAAAAATACTGCTAAAAAGAATAAAACGTTGCGAGTTTTCAATGACACCGATGTTTTGATACGATCGAGAAAATTCCTTATTGAAGCAGCGACTCTAACCATAATTTATCATAAAAATGAATATAACTAATTAATACCCATAATTAAATTTTGAATATAAAAAAAATGCTTAAGATTAAAATGTTTTTCTTTAATCCAACACTTTATAAAATTCAAAATATAGTATAAAAGCGATAATTAAATTTGTGTCTAATGTGAAACTAAATTCTAAATTCCTTTTTAAATTCTATTATATTGGAAGCCAAAAATATTTTGGTTCCCAAAGGCAGAAAAATTTTATGACTATTGAACAATGCTTATTAAATGCTTTGAGAAAACGGGGATATATTCATGAGATCGATAATTCGCATTTTGAATTTGCAAGTAGAACAGATCGATATGTTTCTGCTCGAGGTGCTTGCTTTACGTGTCTCGTAGAAAAAGAACCAATTCTTATGGAAATTAATAGTGTTTTACCAAAAGAAATTGGACTATGGGCGTATTCGGATGTGCCATTAGAGTTTTCTTCTAGACGTAGTGCAGTTTTACGACATTATATTTACATAGTGCCAATTCCAATTTCATATTTTGAAAAAACCACCGGAATAGATATAAATATAATGGAAAATGCTTGTAAAGAATTTGAAGGAAGACATGATTTCGCTAATTTTTCGAAAAAAGATATTGAAAAAAAAAGTACTATTAGAGATATGGATTCTGTAATTTTATTTACATATGATGATTATTTAATTTTCCAGATTAAGAGCAAAGCGTTTTTAAGGCAACAAGTGAGAAGAATGGTTAAAAAAGTTTTAGAGTTAGGATTAGGCAAGATATCATATGATAATTTTTTGGACTTGTTTGATGCTTCAAGAGAAATTTCTTATCAACCAGCAGATCCCAAAGGATTAATTCTATGGGATATAAAATATAATAATACTGTTAATTTTATTGAAGACCCTAATTCTAAGGAAAGAATGAATAACTTTTTCATTAAAAAAAAATTACATTATAATCTTAAATATCATTTATTTAGAGCTTTGCAACAAGACGATTTTAGCAAGTAATGCTTGAAGTTGTATTTCCTCTGTCCCTCCTTGGCTTAATCTGTATTCGAATTCGGCTAATATTTTTAATAATTCTATTTTAATCTCTTCTGGAATTTTTAAATCATAAATTTCTCTGTATATATTTTTTATGATATTTTGTCCAGAAAGTCCATACTCCTTAATTAAATCATTTAGTAGTTTTATAGATAATTGTAATTGACCTTCTAATGCTGTATTCAAAATTTCTTTTATTTTCTCAGAAGGAACTTCTCCAGCAACGCGAAAAACGATCTCTTCATCAATTTTTTTAGAAATTGTTCCACAAGATTGTAAATAATTTATTGCTCTTCGACAATCTCCTCGAGAGACATCAACGATTGCATTTAAACCTCCAGAAGTAAATGATATATTTTCTTGTTTTGCTACATATTTTACTCTAAGTTTTACATCATCATTATTTAAAGATGCGAATCTGAAAACAACACATCTAGATTGGATTGGGGGTATTATCTTATTTGAATAATTACATATTAAGATCATTCGACAGTTTTTTGTGTACTTTTCCATTGTTCTTCTTAAAGCCTGTTGGGCAGGAGATGTCATATTATCAGCTTCATCAAGAATTAACACTTTAAAAGCAATATCCACAGGAGGACGTGCTCTTGCAAAATCTTTAATAAAAGTTCTGATGACATCAATACCACGAGCATCACTTGCATTTAATTCTAAATATGTTTTATTGACAGCCATTTTTCTCCCATACAACTCTCTAACCATTGCTAAAGCTGATGTTGTTTTTCCTGTTCCTGCAGGTCCTGCAAAAATGAGATGAGGCATTGATTTATCTTTAACAAATTGTTTTAAACGTTTGATAATTCCCTGTTGATTTACGACCTCATCTAGTACTCTCGGTCGGTATTTCTCGACCCATGGTCGATTCTCTACTTTACCCAGCATTATATTTAATTAATAATATAGTATTAAATCCTAGACATTCAATTATAATAAATATTAATATAATTAAAGATATCATTCTAAATTATTTTTATATAATTTTGGGATTTAAAATTATATATCAATAAAAAGTTTAGAATGAACAATTTTACTCTAATTATAGATTATTTTCGCTTGTTTTTTTATCTACACAAATCTTATTTAAAATTTGATGAAAAAGCTAAAAGTATTTTAACTTTCTAAAAGCTCCATACAATTTAAATCTTCTATGGTACACAGGGTATTTTCTAAGCTATACCACCATTCTATAGGAGACATACCCACACTCCACCACCAGATAATTCTGTAAATGTTTAATAAAGCCCATAATTTGTAATCATACCAACAATCATCCCAGTTATAGGCTTTTATACCAAACTTTAAAAGCTCGTTATGATAGCGTTTAATAAGATCTATTTCCATCAAATTCCTATAATCAGGATAGAAAAACAGCCCTATCATGTATGCTAGATCTTGACATCCAACACCAATACTCCACGATTGCCAATCAAATAATATAGCTTTAGATTTTTTGCTTGTAATATCTTTAGGAAAAAAATAATTCCCTAAATAAGCATCAGCATGGATTATTGTTATATTATCTTTTTTAATCCTTTCATAGGCTACTTTAGGATATAATGAGAATACAGACTTCATTAACTCTTTTCTATTATCACTTATTCTAGCTCCTAAGAATTCTAAAAATCGACTTAGTGTCCCTTTTTTAAAGGGACAGGGGTTTTTAAACCATTTAAAAATTTCTTGTTCAGTAAAAGAATTTTCTTTAAAAGTGTAAAGTACATATGAGTGTTTAGAGAGTTCTTTCAGTTTAGTATGATCCCACCAAAAAGCATGTATTTCTGCCAAACAATCAATCGCTTTTTCACAATATCGTTTTGTAGGAGGATAGTCCCAAATTCCTGAATGAGTTTTCGATAAATCTTCAAGGAT
>JBHLLJ010000074.1:0-15667 GCA_048885705.1 Candidatus Hermodarchaeota archaeon
GAAACTTCTTGATTAAGAGAATCACGCAACATTTTAGACGAGAGAAATACCAGGCTACTGTTTGCGGCTGTAACTTCACCTGTCGTCATTTTAATCTCTTTTTTGAAAATACTTGCAATTTTGGTGCCCTCAGGAGTACCCACATTAATACCTAA
Source organism: Candidatus Hermodarchaeota archaeon (assembly GCA_048885705.1). GTDB lineage: Archaea > Asgardarchaeota > Lokiarchaeia > Sigyniarchaeales > SOKP01 > Loki-b32. Next base: position 156 of record JBHLLJ010000074.1, read on the forward strand.
TATTGCTGAAGAAGATTCAAGTTCTTTCTCAATTCGATCAGACACATCTGCCTTTAATTCGTCCAATATTTTTTCTTGATCATCCATAGTGAATATTGTATATTTGAAAATAAAAAGATATTCTAATAAGTTAATAATAATATTAGAATTAGTATATGATTTTAAATCAAGGTGTTAAGAGGCTAGAATTAAATCAGATAGTTATTTTGCTAAAAATTATGGAAAAGAATTAGAAATAATAAATTTTTAAATGGTAATCTTTATAGTAAAAATTATAAATAAAAAATATTGTGATCTTTTTAGATTATGGACTATGAAATAAAAAAACAATTAGAAACTAAAGATAACCTCATTAGATTAAAAGATGAGCAAGTTAAAACACTTGAAAATTCTCTATCTTTAAAAGATGAGCAAATTAAAACTTTTGAAAAGACGTTAAAGACAAAAGATGAGGAAACTAAAACATTAGAAAAGACTATAGCATTAAAGGATGAACAAATCAAAAAATTAAGCTCTTCAACAGTAGATAATAAAGTTTTAAAAGAAAAAGAAGAATCAATTAATCAACTTCAGAAAGAGATTCAAATTTTAAATGAAGAGTTAGCTAAAGCCGATGAGGATTTAGAATCTTTAGAATTAGAAGTAGAAAAAATTAAAGAATCAAAGGCAAGCTCTAAAGATGTAAAAATTGTTGATTGTACAAAGATACATATTCCCAAGTCAGAAATATTTGAAAAAATGAGAGAAATTTTAGAAAAAGCAATAGCTAATGTTACTATAATCGTTCCGAGTATAGAAGATTTACAAGAGTTATATTTATATGAACTTAGATCTTCCGTAACTATGAATGTTGCATGTTCAATTAATCCTGGACTATCTGAGCATTCTGAACTTTTAGAAGAGTTCGAAAGTCTAGAAAACATAAGTTTACGAAATTATGAACGAGGAGACAGATACATCTTGGCTAGAGATGGAGAAGAGCTCTTAATAGCGATAATAGGCAATTCTGAAGAAAATCATTTAGTGATTCATTCAAAAGATCCAAGGCATCTTCGTGCTCTAAATTCACTTGCAACCGAAGGTTGGATACAAAGTAGAAAGATTTAAACCTTTTTTTAAAAAATGGGACATTTTTCTTTTTCACATTTTCTATTAATGTTTGAGAAAATGCATGTCCTAATACTAACGTCTAAATTAATATTAAATTTCTCTTTTAAGAATTTTAAAGTTTCTATAATTGACAATCTAACAGATCTTTTACAACAATGTTCTAAATTATCTGCGATTTTATCTAATGATCTTGATGTTATTTGATTAGCTAATGTTCTTTGTTTATCTGTGGATGGTGTCGCCTCCGTAAAAATACTTATTGCTACCCCTGTACCAATTCCACAACCGCAGCAGCCGTAGAAACCACACCAGCCACCTGGAACTTTAGATGCTCTTCGTATCGCTTCTTTGATATCAAATAATGTTATTTCATTTTCATTAGGTTTTACTATATGATTATTTTTAAGTGCTGTTAAAATAACAGCTGGAGTTAATACATGATGTTCAGGGCCATAAACCTTAAAACTGGGATGTTTCATTATTACATCTGCTAATTCAAATGGATCTTTAATCTTTGTCTCTTCACAAATTTGTTCGATAATTTCAATTGGACCTTTTGAATGACACGAATCACAAATATAATGTCCTGCTTCGCAAAAAATATTAGAATTAAACATTTTCCCACAAAACTCACATTTAATGTTCTTATAATCTCCCTGTCTGGTAGCGTAAATTAAATTCTTTCCGCATATTTCACATCTATCACTTTTTTTTCCATCCACTTTAATCACTTAAAAATATATTATATTTCTATGAATGATCTTTTTCTTTTGTTAAAATGGGCTAAATGATCATAACCAATTTTTCTTAATAGTTTTAATGTTTTATCAAATTTATATGCTAAATCATTAGGATGATGAGCATCGGATCCTAAGAGAATTGGGATATCTAGTTCATACATTTTTTCAATAATTTCAAAACTGGGATATTGCTCTTTTACATCCTTTCTTAGTCCACCAGTATTTATTTCTATAGTTAGATCAGTTTTCTTTACGAGTTCTAGAGTCTTAATAGCCTCATTCATAACTAAATCCTTATCGATAGGTAGTTTATTGTACTTTTTTGGCAAATCAAAATGACATAATATATCAAAATCAAAATTCTTTGAAGTGATCATCTCCTGTAACTTGAGAAAATATTCTAAATAGATAATATCAATACTCTCGTATTCTTTATACATGCTTAAAAATCTTTCATCATCAAAAGCAAACAATCTTGACTTTCCATAAAGCATATGGACTGAACCTAAAATGTAATCAATTGACTCAGATCTATTTTTAAGATATTGATTTAATGTTTCTTCTTGACTTTTAAAATAATCAATTTCAAATGCTACTCTTATCTTTATTTTATAATCAAATTTTATCTTTAGTTTTTCAATTATAGAAAAATATGTCTCAACTTCATCTAATCTCATAGCATATTCTTGATAAGGAACTTCTTCTATTAAGATAGAACCCCCTTTAAGGTATTCATATGGAAAATGATCACTTATTCCAATAAGATCCAACTCCTTTTGGATAGCGTTTTTAATGTAGTCTTCAATAGACCCCACTGCATGGCGGCATAATTCATTATGAGTATGCCAATCTTCTAAAACCATCTTATGTTTGATAAATAGTAGAAGTTTCATAAAATTAATGCTATTATATGATAATCCAAATGGATTTTGTAGTTAAAGACTAAACAATTTGATGATGAACATTTAAACAAAGAAATATTTCAATTTTTAATTTATTATTTTTCTTTAAAGTGATTTAATTTGCCAAAATATCATATGAGAAGAATTGAGAAGGAAATAAAAGATAAGGGAACACTGATTGAATTATTAAAAGAAGGAAAATATACGGTTATTTCATTGAGTAAGGAAAATGAACCTTATATTATTACTTTAAGTTATGGATACGATGAATCTAAAAATGCATTATATTTCCATTGTGCAAAAGAAGGACAAAAAATCGATTTTATAAAATCTAATCCCTATGTTTGTGGAACTGTTATAGAAGATAATGGTTATGAAGAAGCATGCGGTCAAGCATTTCGTTCAGTTGTATTTCGAGGAAAAATGGTAATTATCGAAGACTTAATAGAAAAAAAATATGGATTTGAAATTTTATTAAACCAATTGGAAGTTGATCCTAACATCATTAAGAGTAAGTACCTTAAAAAAGACGAAGCATATGAAAATTCTGGAATGTTGAGATTAGATATAATCGATTTTACAGGTAAAGAACAAAAAGCAGAATCTTAGGCAAATCTGATATGACTCGATCCTTATTCAATCTATATATTGTTTAATATATCTCTGAACCTCGCTTGCAGGCTGAAAAACCCCGAAATGACCTTCGCATAAAATATCTGCTTTTAATTCTAGGAGTTTGCGTAATGATTTTTGGTAATCTTCATAGTCACTTACTCCAGGAATAATTGGTCCATGCAAATCTTGTCCAAATAAAATTTTTTTGTTTTCTTTAGTTTGGAGTAGAATTGAAATAGAGCCTGGAGTATGACCCGGCGTATGGATGCATTGAAATTCATAAATGCCAAAACTAAGTGTTTCTAGTTCACCTTTCAATCTTCTTGTAAGTTTAACTGGTTTATAACTCACTCCATACCACTTGGCTGCTGTTTCTTTGTCATGACCTTCTTCTTCGATGGCATCTGCATCTAATTCATGAGCATAGAAATTAACTTCTTTATTAAATTGTTTAAGTTCATAGCAAGCGGCGATATGGTCGATGTGAAAATGAGTAATTATACATTTTTTTATATCCAATGGATTCAAATTTATTTTTTCAATATTTTTAATCATCTTAAGACTCATTCCACAATCTATTAAAATAAGACCATCTTCACTATGAGATTCTACTAAATAAACTGAACAACCTGAATCTCCTATATGATAAATATCCTTAGTAATTTCTCTCAACTTTTATTCTCCTTAATAATAATATTCAATCATTGTGATTGATTATTTAAAAAATAATAGTTTTGTAAAATTCTATAATAAAGGAAAAATATTTTTAAACAAACTCATTTATTAAACAAAATATATTTTTTGCTTGATAACTATGGAAGATTTCATTTCCTTAGCCTTAAAAAAAGCAGAATCATATGATGTAGATTTTGCAGAATGTAGATGTTTTGGATATGAAACAGAAGAAATAAGGTTTAGAAATGGGCAAATTGATAAACTTAAAAGAGATAAAGATCTTGGTTATGGCATTCGTGTATTGAAAAATGGAGCTTGGGGATTTGCTAGTACAGCCATCATAGACAAATCTATTTTAGAAGATATAGTTAGAGTAGCTATAAAAGAAGCTGAGGCTACGAGTAGAATAATAAAAAAACCAGTTGAACTAACTGAAGAACCTATAATTAAAGATACATATGAAACTCCTTTCAAAATTGACCCTTTTGAGGTTGACATAGAAGACAAAATAGAAATTTTGAAGAAGGCGGATTCGATAATGTCTGAAAAGGGGGATAGTATTAAAGTAAGGGAGAATTCAATGTATTTCGCTAGAATTAATCTCAATTATGGGAATTCTGAAGGAACAATGATATCTCAACAAGAGTTATTCACGGGTGGTGGTTGTTCTGCAACTGCAATTGAAAATGATAATCAGAATAGGAATATAATATTGTTTGATATGCGAGGATATGAATATATAGAAATGTTTGATTTCGAAAAAACATCAGATCAAATTGCTACTGAAGCGTTAATTCTTGCAACTGAAGCTATTGCACCCAAACCTCAAAAAACAACCTTTATTTTAGAACCTTACCAACTTGGTCTCACAATTCATGAATCTTGTGGTCATCCTTCAGAACTTGATCGGGTATTGGGATGGGAAGCAGATTTTGCTGGAACAAGTTTTCTAACCTTGGATAAACTTGGAACTAATTATCAGTATGGATCAGAGAAAGTGAACCTAGTTTGCGATCCAACTATGCCCTATGTTTTAGGCCATGAAAAGTATGATCATGAAGGAGTAAAAACTAAAAAGTTTAATGTTATAAAAGAAGGGATTTTCAATGATTATCAATCAGACAGGCAAACAGCAAAACTTATAGGAAAGGAGCATAGTAATGGAAATGCTAGAATTGACAGATATAATAGATTTCCACTTATTAGAATGAGTAATTTATATCTGGAACCAGACCCTCACGGTCCTAAAAATATTGAGGAACTCATATCTGAAACGAACGAAGGAATTTATGGTGTTAATTGGAAATCTCATAGTATTGATGATAAAAGAATGAATTTCCAATTTGCTGTACAAATTGCCTATGAAATTAAAAATGGTGAAATTGGTAAACCATTGAAAAACACTATATACCAAGCAGCTACTCCTGAATTCTGGGGCGGATTAGATCTTATGACTAAAGAATGGAGAATCGATGGGCATGGTCCTGTTTGTGGTAAAGGAGCTCCATATATGCAGTCGATGTGGATTTCCCATGGTGGACCATGGTCTAGATTTCAAGGAGTAAATATCTTTAATGGTTAAGAGGTGAAAATATGAGTTTAGAAAGACAGAAAGAATTGATTATTGAATTATCAGAACTTGCAGTAAAACGAGCACAAGATTCTGGATGTGAAGCTTTCGTAAATACTTCAATAGCGAAAGAATATGTAACCCGCTTTTCCAATTCAGAAATATTACAAAATTATACAGATTTATGTAGAGATATGGCAATTACTGTTATTTATAAAGATAAAAAAAGAATCAATTCATGTACAAATGACCTAACAAAGAAAGGGATCCTTGAGCTTGTGGATTATCTTACTACTATAGTGAAATTTATTCCTCCGGATCCGGAATTTCCCGGAATGGTGAAACAGAAACAAAACTATCCTTCATTAACCCTTAATGATCCCAACGTTTCGAATATCGGACCTGAGATAATTGTTGATAAAATTGAAGAAGCTATCGTTGCAGGAGAAGCTGTTGATAGACGAATTGAAGGAATCTCTGGTAATATTCTTTTAACTGATGGCTTTAAATATTTTATCTCTTCTGTAGGACAAGAAGTACTTTACCCTACAACAAGAATAACTTCAACCATAAACATAAACGCCATTGACCATGATGAAGAAAGTCGTTCTAATAGCACTTTTGGCTCGAGAATATTCTCCAAACTTGGGATAGCACGAGAAGCAGAAGAGGTTGCTAAAAGAGCTGTGCAAGGTTTAGGAGCTAAAACAATTGAAACTGGTGAATATGAAGTGATCCTTGATCATCAAGCTGTTAATGAATTATTTTTTTATATTAATATGGCTACTTCTTCAAAATTAGTAATCGATAAAGCTAGCTTCCTAACTGACAAACTTGAACAGCAAGTCTTTAACGAAAAATTAACACTAATCAATAATCCTCATAATCCTGAGCATTTAGATTCTAGACCAATAGATGAAGAGGGTTTAGCAACTCAACCTTACCCTATAGTAGAAAATGGCATTTTAAAAAATTATTCATGCTCTCGTTTAGATGCAGTTCGATTAGGAACTAAGGCATTAGGAACTTGTTTTAACTTTTTCGGTGAAATTATTGGCTTTCCATTTGCTGAAACTATGAAACCAGGTGATTATACTAAATCAGAGATGATTTTAGAAACAAAAGATGGTTTACTCATAACTAATTTTCATTATATCAATTTTGTTAACCCTCCAGTAGGTTCAATTACAGGAATGACAAAAGACGGATTACTTATCATCAAGAATGGAGAGATTATAGGCTCAGCTAGAAACATGAGATTTACTGATGAAATTCTACGAATTCTTAAAGATATCGAAGTTGGGAAAGAATTAAAGCAACCAATTAAACAAGCTTATGATGTTAAAAGCATAGTTGTACCATTAAAAATTAAAAATTTTAGATTTACTAGTAAAACTTAATTAAAGTATATATATTCATATATAGTTTTATCATCCCTTCCATTTTCCAATCTAAGGTTAGGAAGTTTTGGTATAAAATTTTCTGTATAGCAATATAGTAATAACGGCTGCCATCATACCTGAAAATAATACATCTGAAGCATAATGATCACCAATTACTATACGAGATAAACCAACAAAAATCGCCCATCCAAGAACTAAGACTAATGTAATAATTCTAATAGGATCCATCCACTTATGATCTTTAACGATAATTAATAAGGGTAGAAACATAAAAGAGATACTTGTATGTCCAGAAGGGAATGAATCTCCTCCAGATAATGGTCCAGGAGGTAAAAACCATGGCGTATAATCGGTAAATCCAGGAGTTAAAGCATTAAATCTTATTCTACCAGTTAGAATCTTGGTGATTTGGACAAATAATAAGGGATTTATAATAGCTAAAATAATGATAACCGCAGAAAGCCTTCTATAATTCCTCCAATCTTTATTAAATGTTATTATTAGAAATAAAGACACACAAATAAAAACGCTAGCTCCATCAACAATTAATACTTGGAAAGTAAAAATGATTCCTAATACAACTAGGATGGTACCAATAATTATTATTACTAAAGCTGCTATCTTTTGTTTTCTTAAATTATCATTATAACTTCCAATTAAAGCAGATAAAGCGATAGCAATTAATCCATAACCAGGAGCCTCACCAAAGTCTCTTCCAAAAATACCCCATACTGAATTCTCATCAACAACTAAAAGTGATATCTCTAAATCAGTAAAACCAAAAATTAGGGCAAGAATTATCCAAGAAATTATAATAACTAATAATAATTTCGCAATCATAGAATTTTTGATATTCTCAAACATTTCTAAAACACAATTTTGCTTGTAAATTTTAAAAAATACTTTTTATAGAAATCTAAATTACTAATATTACTTAATGTTTACTCAAGATTTTGATAAAAATGACAGAAGAAAATGGAGAGACCCAATTAAATAGAAGTGAATCATTTTCAACGAAGGTGAAGAAGTATTTTAGGAACCTCTTCGATCTTTCTCAACTTGACACAAAAACAATTATCTATATTATAATCTTTATAATATTATTTATAATCTCTGTATTTCTACTTATCTACAATTACTTTTTCGATCGAACTTTTATCTATGTGATTATTGCAGATTGGGTTGTCAATCCAATATATTATTTACAAATCATTGGTATTTTTCTTTTTATTGGTATAATGACAATTCAAGGTTTATTAGTGCCAATCCCTTCAGAAGTAGTTTTATTAGCAACCGGAATGATTTGGGGATGGTTTTTAGGAGGTATATTGGGAGTGATTGGTTCAATGGCGGCAGCTTTATTATGTTTTTATGTAAGTAAAAGAGGAGGAAGACCATTAGCTAAGAAATTTGTTGGGGATAAGGCAATTGATATGGCAGATGATTTAATTCATAAATATGGAATTAAAGCAATTATAGTTTCAAGACTAATTCCATTTATCTCATTTGATGTTATATCTTATGCCTCTGGTTTAGTTGATATTGAATTGAAAAAATATACCATTGGTACATTAATAGGAAGTGTCTTTCGTGCTTTCTTCTATTCTATTTGGGGGGCTCTTTTAGGTTTTACGCCTCCAATTAATACTTCAGATGTAGCATTAATTCAAGCTCAAGCTGATGTGTTCAATTGGGTTCTATTAATTGTACTTAGCGTTTTAATCTTAATGTTTTTAGCATATTATCTTTTTGCTAGATATTATCAAAAGAAAAAATTAGGTAATACTACTAGATAATCCTTTATAATCTCTCTTTTTTATTTCTCAACAAGTGTCATTCTGATATTATTCTTTTTTTTTATCGATAATAAAATAATTTAATTTATGAATGAAAAAGAAAAAGACTTAAAGGAAATTAGTTCAAAGGAAGATTATGAATTAGATTTACCAGCGTTTTACAATACACTTACAAGAGCAATCAACACTAACAATATGCAATCTGTCTACGAACTTTCGAAAATTTTCACTAGATATTGTTTTAAAAATTTGGAGAGTTAAAAAGATATAATTTAAACATAAATCAGTTATTTTTAATATTTTATTAGAAGTACGGGAAGAAGAATTTCCTATTTCTCAATTAGATATAATACTTTGTTATTTCAAATTATTTTTTTTGGGTACAAAACTGTTTTGTTCGTTTCATTGTTATAAAAATTTTTCGGTTTGACTAATTTTAAATAACCGATTTTTCATAACTTACTTGATAATATCATATTTGAGGTATTGGTATATAATTATTAGGAGGATGATTATGACAGTTAGTGGGGATTATGAAAAAGTTATTGAAGATAGTTTACGTGATGACCTATTATGGCTTGAGAGAGAATTTGAATTATTATTTAGATATAAAAATTCAAAATCTAAAGAAGATATCCTGATGGGAAACCAGATCTTAGACCGATTTATAGATAACATCAAATGCAACAACAATGAAGAGGTCCTCAATCTATTAGCGGTAACACTCAATCGAATTGAACAAAATTATCCGGAATTCTTCTAAAGTTATAATCTCCCTACAATATATGTAATTTCTCTCCTTATATCGAGATTGTTTTAAGATATAAATATTACTCAATTTTACTTTTCATATGGTAATTTTTCCTTACATCAAATTTGATTTAAATTTGCATAATAATTATTATACTACTATAAGGATGAAAATCATCAAAAAGAAGAAAAATAAAATTAAGGAAGAGTATATTCCTTAATTATAGAAAAATAAATTCACAAGATTGACTATATTATGCAAAGAATAATTCTTACTCATTGGAATACTAGCACAGGACCGGAACCCATAATTCAATACCCTCCAGAGAAGAGTTTCCCTTCAAAAGAACTCTTATTAAAGATATGGGCGAAACACGAAATAAATAAAGAGAAATCGATAATTGAATTCATCCCCGAGGATGAAGATAATAGTTATCTTTCAATAATCCAAAGAATGGAAGGAGAAGATTATTTCCTTATTTTAGTTTATAAACAAAAAGAGAGTATTGAAGAGATTATTAAAGAATCGCCTGAAATTTTAGCGCTCATAAGTAAGAATTTAATAGAGTTAATTAATACTAATAAAATCACTCGAACAATCTCTGAAGCGTTCAATACTATAAGAGATTATTCCAAATTAGATGAAGAAGAAAATTTAATAAACTTTTTTCAAGATAGAATGAAGTTTACTATTTTAGAAATCTTAAGGGAGGGAGTGATATCAAAATTTGAGCTAATGAACATTTTAAAGCACGAATATGGTTTTTCAACAGTCAATATTGATCTAATTTTAATTTCCTTTCTCCATGAAAATCTTATAGTAAAAAAAAATGTACCCGGAAGTAAAGAATGTTATTTCTTAGTAAAAGATCTATCTTGTACTCGAATTCCTCCGAGAAATCTCCCATCTGAACAAATAGAACTAAAAGACTTAAACAAATTGAAAGAATCGTTAAAAATTTATTATTTTGATTATTATAATCAATCAGATTTTGAAAATAAGACAATAATACAGACAGTTCTTTTTAATAGAGATGTGTTTTCTCTTATAAAAACATTAAGAGAAAAAATCTTGTCCGTTAATGAGTGTTTAATTATTTTAAATAACAAAGAAGAACTTTTTAATGAACTTTTAGAAATGAAACTTATTTATGAAACAAAAGGTTTTGTATATCTTTTTTCAGATGTCCGATTTATTAAATTTAGACCTTATTACATTATTGAAAAACTCGTTAATAGATATCAAAACCAAGATATATCTTTAAATGAATATATGGAGCACTTAAAACTCTTAACTGAACAAGTGGAAGAACCTTTTTCTTTAAATTACGAAATAGTCTAATAGTTCGTGCCTATTTGAATAAAACCTTCGATTCGAATTTGGGAGTATAAAAATATATATATTTAAGAGACTAAATTTATACAATTTACTTAAATTATATTTTAAATAAAATTGATGATTTATGACGCTTGAATTAGTAGATTATTTGCAGGGTTCATTTTCCCTTATCTTTGTAATAATTTCTCTAATTATAGGAATAACAATATTAACAAAATATTTTGAACATAAAAGCCGATTATTAATACTAGTGGGGATTTCCTGGATAGGTGTGGCGAACCCATGGATTCCAGATTCAGTCTCCTTCTTAATGCTTCTTTTTGCCCAGATACCATTGGATACTGGTTGGTATTTTATTATAGGAAATTGCTTTCTTCCTATTGCTTTATTAACTTGGTTAACAGCATATACAGATATGATCAGAAGGAAATCACAGAAGAAAGTGATCACTATTACGTTGCTTCTTTCAATTATATTTGAAATCGTGTTCTTTACGTTATTTTTCATAGATTTAGATTTAATAGGAACAATTGATCCCTTAAGCAGACCCTTTACTGCTGATTTTGGAATCTTTATAACGGTTTACTTAATGGTTGTAATAGTAGTTATGTTGGTTACAGGTGTAATTTTTGCTCAGAAATCAGTAAAATCAGATAACCGTGAAATTCGATTAAAAGGAAAATTACTTCGTGCGGCATTTATCACTTTCACAGTTGCTGCAGTATTTGATTCTTTGCTTGGTGCTATTTTTGAAGACCCTACCGATCCTCTCTTATCCGTGATGGTTGTTGTTGTTAGAATATTGCTGATTTTCAGTGCTTTAGAATTCTACGGGGGATTCCTTCTCCCAAGATGGATGAAAGAGATTTTTATCAAAAAAGAATAATATCTTTTTATTTCTGTTTCTTTTTTGCAGGTTTAGTTAAGATTGAAGTATCTGAAACTTTTTTATCAGTAGGTGCCCTTCCATCTCCATATATGTGATATAATCCAGTTCTTCGAGTAATCTCATAAAAACTACGATATATATCTTTTTCTTGGTCAAATAATGCGCAAGTTATATAAATTAGAGGATTCCACATATTTAACTCATCTGGAGGTTCATACCACAATTTTTCTTGCTTTAAAATTTGGATAAAATTTTCACGGTTAATCACTTCTTTAAGATCTTGTTTGTTTAGCATTACCTCAAATGGAATCTCTTTAATAAGCCGACCTTTTGTAATATCTTTCAATTCTAATAAAAATTCAATATTATCTTCTAAAAATTTAACTTGCGAATCTACAACAAATATTACTGCGTCTGTTTCAGCATCAAGCTTATTAAAAACTTTTGTTCGTAACTGCGAAAAAGATCTTTGGCCTGCCACTGTATAAACTCTATAATATACTTTCCTTTTTTTTGCTGATTGAAAAATGCCTCTGTCAAAATAAAGAGTTGCTCCACTTTCTCTATCAATTTTTTGTAAATCACTCACGGGGACTATTTCCTTATTTCCATCTATCGTTAATTTATAGAGTGTTTCCAATATGGTAGTTTTCCCACTTCCAGCCATTCCGTAATATACTATCTTTAGATAAATATTTCCATCCTTGTATTGAACCATTTAAAAATCTCCAGTTTTTTATAGAAGTTGCCTTTAACTATTTTACTTGGATAAATTAAGAATATATATAATACAAATTTTCATAATTAAAGATTTTGCATTTTAAAATTATAATCATAAATATCAATATTTTTTTAAAATGGATAATGAATTTCAAATAGAATAGAATTAGAATTAAACTAATATATTGTTATAATATGCATAATCATGGATATTTATACTGATTCTGATTGGAATTGGAACTTTTATGAGGAACTTGTAGAGGATGTTGACGAAAATAAGAATATCATTCAATGCATCAGCTGCGGAAAGTGCGTTGGTGAGTGTCCTGCGACAAAAGTATCAAATTTCAATATAAGGAAAATCATCAGAAAAGTTCTTCGAGGAGATAGAAGCGTTTTAAAAGATTCAGACATCTGGTATTGTTATCTTTGCGAGCGCTGTGTCAGAGTGTGTCCAAAAGACAACATAAATATCCCATTATTAATTATTAATTTACGAAATGAAAGCTTTAAAAAAGGATATGGTCCTCGTTATAACGATTTACGAAAATATGTTGAGATGTCTGAAAGGTTTTTAACCAACGGTACTGTGTTAGAAGATCCCTTGGATGGAGGTTTACCACCAGAACGTATGGAAGAACTAAATGAAATATGCAATTTTGCTCGAATAAAGTATGTATTTAAAGCGAGCAAAAATAAAAGTAAAGGAAAAAAGAGAAAATAACTATAAATAAATTTCAGATCAATGGAAGCAATTAATTTAGCATTAAATTTAGAAGAAATTGAAAGAAATTTCCCAGAAAACCCTTTAGAATTTTTCAGAACTAAAAGACTCTGCTTATTTAAAGCATGCTTGGAACGATATTTTCCCGGGGTTAGATGGGGTCTTCAAGATCTTTTAGAAGATCTTGATTTAAAAGTATCACTCTGTGCAAATCAATCTTGTTGTTCAGGTACTTTCTTTCAAAGAAATTTAATAACAAGAGCTCAATTTGCTGCCATTAATGAAAGGAATTTAAGCGAAATGAATCAATTAGCTGATATCGTCCTATTTAGTTGTAATGGTTGTTATAACAGTCTTTTAAGAGGGCGAGAATTTTTAAAAATTCCAGAAGTAAAGAAAAAAACCACTGAGATTTTAAATAATTTAAAAGAGAAAGGAACGGGTAAAAACTATCCCAATAAATATGAAATTGCTGAAGATTTAAATCTCAAGTTAGTACATGATTTAGATTTTTTGTATTTAATAAGGAGTGAAGTTATAAATTCTTTAAAATTCGATTTGAAAGATCTTAAAGTTGCCATTCATTATGGATGTCACTATCTAAATTTATCTAGAGATAAGAGAAACCCTAAAGCATATTTAAGAGATAAAACTAAGTTAGATGAATTAGTACAACTTTTTGGTGGCACTCCTATTGATTATCAAGAAAAAGAAAGCTGTTGTGGATGGGGAGCCTCACAATTACTTATAAATCCTAAAGAAGCACTTCAAATAACATTTAGTAAATTAAAAAGTGCTGAAAACGTTGGTGCTGATTTTATATTAATGCCATGTCCCACCTGTTTATACACGTTAAGTAAACCAGAATATAGACAGAAAATGAATAAATGGTTTGGGGAAAAATTGGATATTCCTACTATTCACTTAAATGAATTAATAGCCATCTTAAGAGGTTGTGAAGAAGAACGTTGTATCACCCTTAGGAGAAAAACCCCTCGTTTAGATGAGATTTTTGAAATTATAACCAAAGAATAAAAACAAGGAAAAAAAGGCTTTAAAACCATATAATAATTATTATTTAAACTTTTTCTGATCTAATCTTTTAAATGTAAATTTTTTTTTTACTTAAATAGTTTAGAAAATTCAAATTTGATATGAAAGAAAAACTAGAAACCCATTTTGCTCCAGCAAAACGGAAGAGTCTTGAGGAAATTAGGGAAGAAGCAAAAGAATTTTTTAAGACTTATTTTGAAGAAATTCTCAATTCAATTCCAAATATTACGCTTATAGTTAATGAAGAGCGGCAAGTAGTTTTTTTAAATAAAACTGTTATCAACTTGTTTGGTATTAAAAATATTGAAGAGGCTATAGGTTCCAGACCAGGAGAAATAATTAAGTGCATACATTCACAAGATTATATTCATGGATGCGGTACTGGTCAAAATTGTCGCTACTGTGGCGCTGTAAATGCGGTGCTTCAGAGTTTGGAAACTAACGAAAGAATAATATCTGAGAGCCGAATTACTTCCAATTTTCATGGAAATTTAATTTCATTTGATTTGAATGTTACAGCACAACCATTTAGTTTAAAGGGAAAAAAATTTGTTATGGTTTTCCTTTCTGATATTAGCAATCAAAAACGCCAAGAACTATTGGAGATGACTTTTTTACATGACTTATTAAATATATTAACCGTTATAACAGGCTTTATAGAAATTTTTCCACTTGAAGGCTTAAATGCAAAACAAAAGGAATATTTCGGGCAAATAAGAAATTCAGTGCAAGTTTTAGTTGAAGAATTCTTAGCTCAAAGGGATCTAAAAGCTGCTGAAAAAAATGAACTCATGCTTAATTTCAAAAATCAAAATTCTTTAGGCATTTTAATAAAAACAATAGAACTTATAAAAAATCAGAATGTGGCAAATGAAAAAGAAATTGAACTTGATTCTAATTCTACATCAGTTATAATCAAAACAGATGCTAGATTACTATCTCGAATACTACTAAACCTTCTCAAAAATGCATTAGAAGCAAGCGTTCCTGGTGAATCTGTGAGGATTGGGTGTAATATCTCGAATCAAACTATAATTTTTTGGGTAAAGAATTCAACTGTTCTGACAGAAAGCGTGAAGAGTCAGATGTTTCAGAGATCCTTCTCAACAAAAGGACCCGGAAGAGGAATAGGTACATATAGTGTAAAATTACTTACAGAACGATATCTAGGTGGAAAAGTCAGTTTTCAATCCTCAAAAGAAGAGGGTACCATTTTCTACGTACAT
>JBHLLJ010000075.1:0-15593 GCA_048885705.1 Candidatus Hermodarchaeota archaeon
AAAATAACCAGTATTGTAGATAATTTAGTAATTAACGCATTAATTCCATAATAGCCACCTTCTCTTCTAATTCCTGTTGTGATTTCATCTTGATCAATAATTGCTGCCAAAACTATATCTGCAAATAATAATGCTCCTGAAAGACCTATACCTACTAAAAAGAATGCAATAAAACCTATTTCTACAGTAGTAATGAACATAAATGGTAATAACGTAGTAATAAAAGTTATAAAAGATAACATATATCCTCTCTTCATTCCAATTTTAATGGCTATAAATCGCCATAAAGGCATAAAAATTGCAGCTGAAATAAAGGTGGTACCTAATAATAAACCCAACAAATATGATTCACCTTCTGGAATGTATAGAACAAAACTTCCATACAATGGTACAATTGTAGGTAGCATCCCTATAACATACCAATAAGCCAAATTTGCGATTATGAAAGTTCTAAAGGACTTATTCTTTATTGAAAACTTAATTGATTTACTGAAAGAAGGGGCGGTTTCATAGTCTTTAGAGAATTCTACTCTTTCTTTTATTCCAAAAAAAATTAAAATAATAATCCCACTAACAATGATAATTGCCATAAATAAAGCTGCAAATCCATAATTAAATAAATATTCTGGCTCATCTAACTTTGGTATAAATAGTGTAGGCAAAATTGAAGCAATAATCAAACCTAAAACAGTGAAAATTTGCTTTATAGTATTGGCTTTAGCCCTATCTTGTAAATTCAAGAACATTTCTGGAAATAAGGATGCATAATTTAAGTCAAAAGCCGTATATGTAATATCAAATAGTACTACCATCATTAACATGTATATAAAAGATAAAGTCATTGAACCTGTCGGAGGTGTAAAAATCAATATCATTACTAAGAATAGTGGATATATTGCTGCAAGGATATACGGTTTCCTTTTACCAACTTTAGTTTTAGTTCGATCTGATAAGGCACCTAGCATAGGGTCATTAATAGCATTCCATATTGACCATATAATGAAAACAATTGTTATTAAATTCACATCGATTCCCACAACGGCAAAATAGAATGTGAAAACATACATATTAAACATTTGCAGAGCGATTGTATCTGAAAATTGACCAATACCGTATCCTAAAGCCTTTCTTAATGAATACTTGGATCCCGTTCCACTCATAATTAAAGATAAATCTATAGTTAAGATTATTATTATATTGAACAGTGAACTATTTATAGATTTATATAAGATAAGAATGAAGATATGATTGATAACTTAATAATTGTCTTATTAAGTTAAATTAATATAATAATTGAATCGATCTATGTCTGAAAAATTAATTGAAGATATATCTGAAGCTACTTTTAAAGGCGAATACAAATTAATAGGACGGTTAGTAAGAAAAGCCCGAAGACAGGGATATTCTATTAAAGAAATTATAAATGCATTATCATCTGGATTAATAAACGTAAGTGAAAAATATAAGATAGAAGGGATGTATCTTGATGATATTATTAAAGCTGCTGGGACTTTTGAAGCAGGATTTCAATCACTAGGTTTGCAAGATGAATCTAAGGAACCTGAAGAAAGGGTTGTGTTAGGAGTATTAGGCGGTCCATGGACAATTGGTACAAATATTATTGCTGCAAATCTAAAGGCTCATGGGTTCGAAGTTATTGATGCAGGTTCAGATATTACCCCTGAAAAAATTGCTGAAACTGTTAAAAAAACAAACGCAAAAATTGTAGCCTCAGCAATTTACCTAATGCAATCAGTAAAAGATGTAGAAAAATTAGAAAAACTATTGTGGGAACAAGGAGTCCGTCATAAAATTAGAACTATATTGAGTGGTCCAGCGAGTTCAAAACAAATGGCAGAGAAATTAAACTTTGATGCTTATGTCAAGGATGTAAAAGATTTAATTATCACCGTGAAGAAATTCTCTAATAACCTTAAATCAGAAATGAGTTCATATGAACGTGTGATGACTTCAGTGGATCACAAAGAACCAGATCGAGTTCCCTTCATACCCTTTGCTCAAACATTTAGTGCAAAATTTGCAGAAATTCCATTTTCAGAATATGTAAGTAAAGCAGAAAAATTTATTGAAGGGCAATTTAAAGCTTACAACTTTTTTGGATGGGATGCTCTTTGTTTTTCTTCTGATGTGGGAATGTATGCTGGAGCATTAGGTGCAAAGATAGAATTTCCTTATGATGATATTCCTAGAATTGTGAAACCTGTACTCAATCATGCATCGATGTACAATGATTTCCAGAATCTTAAAATTCCAGACTTTAATAAAGCGGGTAGGTTAACTGAATCTATTAAAGCAATAGAGATTGCTAAGAAAAAGGTAAGAGATGAAGTACCTGTAATTGGTTGGTTAGAAGGACCATTTCAAGGTGTTACTTTATTAGCTGGAGGAGATCCTATGCAATTTTTTTACGTTCTGGAACATCCTGATGAATTTAAAGAGATCTTGGATTGGTACGCTGATTTTACAGTTGAAGTAGCGCGATCTATGCATGAGGCAGGAGCTGATATTATAGGTGTTGGAGAAACTGCAGCATATTTCATGTCTCCAAAATTCTTTGAAGAATTTTGTCTACAACCTGAAGAAAAAACATGTAATGCAATTAAAAAAATGGGAATGATTCCACTTATCCATTGTTGCGGATATGTACCTCAATGCATACATTTTGTGAAAAAAACAAATATTAATGGTGCTATTCAATTTGATTATCAAGTTGATTTAGAATGGGCAAAAAATCTTATTGGTAATGAAGTAACAATCATGGGAAATTTGAATTATAACAAATTCCTTTCAGTTAAACCTCAACAAGCATATGAAGAATGTGTCAAACATATTAAAATTGCAGCAACAGGAGGAGGATACTGGTTAGCTTTTGGTTGTGAAATCCCTCGTGATTTACCCGTAGATAATCTTAGAGCAATTTTAAGAGCAGCAAAAATAGTCGGTAAATATCCCATAAATTTATAAAATTGATTTTTACACATTTTCTGTTTGCTAAGTAATGCAAATGAAATATATAAATATTAAAAGTCTCTTTAGTTAGTTAAAGTATTAATTTTATCAATGTAAGAATATTTTTCTCTATAGATCGATTATATGATCTTGAATTTACGGAAAGATTGAGTGAGTAATGTGCCGGTTTATAAAAATATTGGAGAGTTTCTTGAATTTATTAATATCAGTAATGAAAAGTTCACTTTATTTGAATGGAAACCAGAAAGGTCCTTTCGAAGATTCGATTTAGATTTAAATATAGTTAAAGAAAACCCTAGCAGTGACATTTTTTTTCACAGAGATAAAGGAAATATGAAACTTGTATACATCCGTAAACATAATCTCATATATACTGTAGGTGCAAGTCCAGCAGTTCAATACCAACTTTTAGAAGCGTTATTAGAATATGTTGATTTAAAATTTAATGAAATGTATGAAGTTGATACGATACTTTCGTATGGCGAACTCGCTCCGGGTCTATTTAATGAATTTAAGGGAATGATTGAAGATATCATATTAAATTTTGCAGATTTAGGTTTAGTAAAAAGGATTCAGGTAGAATGTAGAGTATGTGGCACAGTACTCCCTTTATTTGTAAAAAAAAGTTTTATTGAGAATGCAGAATCATATCCCGTACCAATTGTATACAACCATCGAGGTCACGCGATTCTTTGCTTCATTGATCAGAATTATCATCATAGAGGAGTAGAATTAGTAAATATTACTGGCTAATTTTAAATTAACGCGATTGGTTAAAACCTTTTTCTTAAATCCTCAATAATGAATTTTAAAAGCTTGATTGAAATAATATACATATGGAAGAAAATCAGAATTCCAATAAACAATCTGAAAAACCATTTTTTGAGGAAATTGTCAAAAAAACTAAAACGGGTATAACATTTCCAAAAGAACTAAGAGATATATTATTTGAGGAAGATTCAGACGTTTATTTTAGATTACTTGTCCCACAGAACAAGGATAAGATTATTTTAGAATTTTTGTCAGAAGAGGGTGTAAAACAAATTTCTGAGAAATTGAAGGAACAAAAATCTAAATCAGTTATCATTCAAAAAACTTTAGGAGAAAAAAAAGTAAAATCAACAAAACAAAATGGAGGGCCAAGCCCTGCTTGGGGAGAGTATTTTGTATATGATTTCGAAGCAAAGGACAAAGTCATTCCTATTTTAGAATCTGCATTTTATAAATTTACAGAAACACCTCTAAATTTAGAAGATGCTATGGGACGTGTTAAATATGCCTTAATTTCTTTTCTATCTTCAACAAAAACTGAAAATGCTAAATTATATTTCGCTGTAGAGAAGTTCTTAATCGATATAATTGATAAATTTGACCAACCAAATCTACTTGATTGGATTTTTGAAAAGATAATCCCTAACATCGAAAGTAATTTTCTTTATGAGCAAGCTCTTTTGGAACTTGTTGAAGCTAGTTTAAAATTCAAAAGGTGGGAGAAAGCAGAATTATATATATTCTATGTATTAAAAAATATCGATAGTTATGCAAAATCGGAGATGTACAACATAATGAATTCTTTTAAAATGTTAGTCAAAAAGGTAAAATTTGTTGAAAGATCTGATAAGATTGATATCTTACTCAAGGAAAAATTACTTGAGTATGGTGAGGGGGTTGAAGATGCTGATTATAAAATTCAGATTGTGGAATTTCTTGAAGATTTACAGTACATTGAACTTGCCTATGAACTTGCTAAAAAAATTCAACTTAGTTTACCTCCTGAAAGTATGAAAATTGAAGAGATTAGAAAAATCGTAAGAAGATTACATACCGCTCCAATAGCAGAAAACAAACCAAAATCAAGTTTAGAGTTTGAACATGATGAGGAGAATGAAGATTAATCAGGATTATCTTTTTCTTCTTTTACAACTTTTTTAAGTTCTTCTTCAACTCGTTTCTTTTCATTATCTTTGATTTTTTGTTCTTTTTGCTCAATAGATTTTTGCTTTAATTCTAATTCAACTTGCGATAAAGCTTTTTCCTTCTCCATGAGTTCTTCTTTTAACTTTAAAGCCTTTTCTCTTTCCAAAATTTCTTTTTCTTCTAATTCTTTTTCTTTTTCTTCTAGTTCTAATTTCTTTTTCTTAATTTCTAAATCTTTCTTTTTTAATTCAATTTCTTTATCAATTATTTCCTCTTCTTTTTTCTTCAATTTTTTAGGGATTTTCTTATCTTTTTCATCCCCTATTTCAATCTCTTTTTCTAAGATTTCTTCCTTAAGTTTTAAAACTTCTTCCTTTTTTTGTATTACTTTTTCTTCAATTGCTTTCTCTTTTTCTTCTAGTTCTAGTTTTTTCTTTTTAATTTCTAATTCTTTCTTTTTAAGCTCAAATTCTTTATCTAATATTTCTGATTCTTCTTTATCTAAAAATCCAACTTTATCTTTTTCTTCATTAGTTTCGGCTTCTTCTTCTACAATTTCCTCAATTTTATCTACAGAAACAATTGATCTTAATATGTCATCAATAAGACTCTTAATATTTTCATTATTAGGTACTTCTGAAACTTCTTTTGCATAATCTGTCAGAATTTTTGTCATCAATTTAGGGGTTTTTATTCCTATAGCTTTTAAAGCTTGAAGAGCTTTTTCTACAACGAATTCTTTTTCATCGTTTAATCTCATCAATATCGATTTAATAAGAGATTCATTGTCTATTATTGCTTCTCCACCTGCCATGTAAATTAACATTTGTAAGGCAGCCTCTCTTACGTTAGGATCTTCTGAATTCACCAGATCTTCACTATATGGAAGAAAAAGGTCACATTCCTTTTCACAAATTGTCTTTAAAAGAAGTAAAAAGGTGAATCGTAAAACAGGATCTCGTTTTGACAAATGTTCTAACAAAGATGGTATATCAATTACAAGATTTTCAATTAAGAAGCGTAATACTGTTCTCCCGCCATGTATTGTTAAGAGAGTTTCTATAACATTTTCAAGTCTATCAAGAAACTCTTTTTCATCAGCATCTCCAATATATAATGCAATTATATTTACAGCATCATCAAATCTCCCATCTTTTACAAAATCTTTTATTTGAAGTATCTCTACTGCTTCTTTTTGAGTATTATTCATTATTTCTCCTCTTTTACAAAATCTTTTATTTGAATTATATAATATTCGTTATATATTCGAGTTGTAAAACTAAATATTAATTTTAAGTCTCTATATCTAAGTTTTGATTTTTCTCCTTCCTCGGTATAAGTACTTGTTAAGAGACTTAAGTGTAAAGTTATTTCTAAATTTTGATTTTTATCTTCAAATATACTAATTTGTTCACAGTATTGCGTTAAAGCATTCAGATCTTCCCAAAATGTATTCCAAAAATACTGATCTGCTTTGGAGCTCTTATCCTGCATTGGTTCACGTGAGATATTTGTTAATATATCATATGGTACTTTAAGAGAAATTTCAACATGTTTAGAAGGAACAAATGTTAATTTAACTTCAGGAAAATAAATACTAGCATAAAGCTGACAAATGCCATTTAATAGCTCAAGACTCGTAATATTTTCGCGAGTAGCATTGCAAAGAACATACTTCTCATTCAAATAAATAATGTGAATCCGTTCTTCAAATTTAAAAATTAAATAATTATCAGTTCTTAAATAATCAAATTTTTCATTCCTATTGTGAATTCTATCATCAAAAATCTTAAATGCTTCTCCTAGCTTATTAAGAGATATAAATTTATTTAATTTCCGATAATCTCCATGAAAAAAAATATCTAAAAAGTCGATTAAGTATAAATAACCATCAAATGGTCTATATATAACGGTTTTATTTCTAAAAAACCTCTCTACAACTCCTTTATGGACGCTATAGCAAAATTTGGGTAAATCTTCTAAGTTAAGACCACTTTTAATACGCAATTTCAACAAGTGTCGTCTTGAACATTTAGGTTGTAGAGTACATGCTATTCTATCTGGTTGACATTCTTCAAAACATAATTTATCTATAGTATTTCGCAATAAATCAATTAATTCTGATTTATTTTTAGTATCTGATTCATTTTCTAAGTATCTTAAAATATCGCTTGATTGTAATGGCATTATTATGAATTTCTAAATTCTAGTTTTTACTTGATTATTCTGTAAAATAAAAATTATTAAAATCTAATATCTTTTATTATTCTCCAAAAAAAAAATTAGCATAAGAGTAAAATTTACTTTTATTTATTTCTAAAAAAATATTAATTAAAATAACTTCTTTTCTTATAATAATAATTATGTCCAATTAATATACTAGGTTTTAAGAATATGCTGAGGCAAATTCATATCTTTCTAGAATCTGAATTATTGTTTGTTAAAAATTATGCAAAAGCACTTGGAAATGAAGAATTAAATAATGTAAAAAAGATTATTCAAAAATATATTGACATGCCAATGCCGGGGAAAACTTTTCAAAGACCAGTATCCCACTTCCAAATTTTCCACAGAGCCTATGAAAATTTATATTTTTTATTTATTACAGATATTGTAGATTCTCTTCAACGCATTGATAAATTAATGAAAAAAGCAATAATTAAGTTTGAAGAATTATTCCCAAAACCTTCTGATTTAAACCAATCTAATCCTTCTTATAATGAATTTATTAATTTCTTAGATCAAATTCAAATAGATCTTCATTCCAAAATATCTATCATAGGTCCAGCATATTCTGGCAAAACAACGCTTTATAATATGTTAAGAAGTGGCGAAGAAAAAAATTCCGTAGATTTTGCGAAAATATCAACTTTAGAAATAGATGGGATATGTTTTGAATTATGGGACTTTCAATTAAATGATAATTTTTCACCCTTATGGTCGAAATTTATACGTGGCTCTGATTTAGTAATTCTTTTGTTTAATTTAGCTAATTATAATTTGAAGATGATCAACTTCTTTCTAAATCTATACAAAACTGAAAGTAATTACTCAAAATTGTTGATAGTAGGAAATAAACAAGATTTAATCGAAGATAAAGACCTGAAAAGAATAAGAAATGAATTAAGTATTCCTGATTTTATGGAAGTTTCTTTAAATGATCCTGATGCTAAATCTGTAATTCATAAATACATAACTGAGATTCTTGGTCTAAAAGAACTTTTACCTAAAAATTTTGAAAATCTTGTAAAAGAAGCAGATGCTTTAGTTTTAGAAGGAAAGAAAGTTCAAGCATTGGCAAAATATAAAGAAATAGCTACTTTAAGTGAAGCCTATCAAGATATCATGTTTACAATGAATTTAAAAAAGAAAATTGAGAATCTTAATAAAAAAATTAAAGAAGATCTAGACAAAAGAAAAGAATTTGATAAGGCGAAAGATTTTGAAGTCAAACAGCCATTAATTTTTACTCGAAAATTAACAGTAAAACCATTACCTCTTTCAGAAATTTCAACTGGATCAGAAGAAATGGAAACTCAAGATAAAGAATTAACCCCCGCACCAAAAAGACCAGCAAAAAAATTAGCCTCATTCCAAATGTTAGATAAAGAAAAAGAAGTAAAACCCATTAAACTTACTAAACCTCCTTTAAAAGTCATAAAAAAAATACCACCCCTCAAAGAAGTAAGTAAAGAGACTCCGCCAACAAAAACTACTGATACTGTAGCTCCTAAACCAAAAATGCCTATAGAATTATTTGGATCCCATGAAGAAATAAAAAAGGATATGGAAAAACCCTTAGTAATTGACTTTACTAAAGAACTACAAAAAATTATAACTAAAGAAGGGAGTTCTCTCAGTCTAACCTTATGCCAAAAATTACTAACTGAATTGCAGAAATCTTTAGATAGACCCCTAAATATTGAAGATGTCAGACTAGCAGCTGAATTTTTTGTTAAACAAGAAAAATTATCTACGGCTGAATGAATCTTTACTTTAATTATTTAAGTCCGTGTTGTTAGTTCAATAAAAGTTCACAACACTCCTCTTTTTAATTAAATCAATATTAAAATTAAACATAAACTAAATTCATTTAAATTTAATTAAAAAAAAGTTGACTTTAAAATGACCGTTATGAAAGAACTTAGAGAATATTTCACTGAGATTATGAGATTGAACTACATTCAAGCATTACTTGGTTGGGATCAAGAAGTTAATATGAGGAACTATAAATCTGTGGAAGGAAGATCAGAACAAAGGGCACTTGTATCACAATTGATTCATAAGCGCTTAACCTCAGAGAAAGCAGGAAATCTAATAAAGAAAGCCGAGAAACTTAAAGATCTAAATGAAATTGATGCTGCAATGTTGAGAGAAGCAAAAAGAGCTTATGAACAAGAAATAAAATTACCAGAAGAATTAGTAATGGAAATAACAAAAACTGCAGGGCTATCTCAACAAACATGGCAAAAGGCAAGAGAAAAAAAGGACTTTAAAATGTTTATCCCTCTATTAGAAAAAACTGTCGAATTACAGAGAGAAAAAGCAAGGAAACTAGAGACTTATCCAGATTTATATTCTACTCTGATCGATTTATATGAACCTGGTGCAACATACGACTGGGTCGCAAAAATTTTTAATCCAATAGGACCAAAACTATCTGCTTTTGTTAAAAAATTGAATTCATCCAAAAACAAACCGAATCAATCAATATTAAGAAAAAATTATGATCAGGAAAAACAATTTAAACTGAGTTTTGAAATTATAAAAAAATTAAACTTTGACTTAGAGGCTGGACGCCAAGATTTGTCAACACATCCTTTTACAACGACATTATCTTCTACGGATACCCGTATTACTACAAGAACAAGAGAGGATTTTCTTAATGAATGCATTTTTGGAACTATTCATGAATGTGGTCATGCTCTTTATGAAATGGGTTTCAAGGAAGAACTACATGATACAATACTTGGCACTGGTACTTCTCTTGGAATTCATGAATCGCAATCAAGAATGTTGGAGAATTTTGTAGGACGTAGTAAAGAATTTTGGGAATATTGGTATCCTACCTTTCAAAAAATCTTTCCTGAAATTTTAAAAGACTATCCTATGGAAGATTTTTATAGATCTGTTAATTCTGTTCAACCTTCATTTATAAGAGTAAATGCAGATGAGGTAACTTATGGATTACATATCATTTTACGATTTGAAATTGAGAAAGATCTCATTGATGAAAAAATTCAAGTAAGTGAATTGCCAGAAGTATGGAATTCTCGATTTGAGGAGCTTTTAGGCATTAGTCCACCAGATGACAAAGAAGGTGTATTACAAGATATTCACTGGGGAATGGGAATGATTGGATATTTCCCAACTTATTTCTTAGGAACTCTATATGCAGCACAAATGTATAATACTGCCTTAAAAAAGATGCCAAATCTACTAGAAGATTATAAAAAGGGAGAATTCTCAAATATACTGAAATTTGTAAGAGAGAATATTCATCAGCATGGAGCTGTTTATAGAGCTGGCGATTTAATAAAAAGAGTTACGGGAGAAGATCTAAATCCCGATTACTTTATGAAATATATTGAGAGTAAATTTTACCCTATTTATGGATTATAATTTCGAATATCTTATTTCTTATTTTTTTTTATTTTTTAAAAATTCTACATTAATGTAATAAAGAATTGGTTTTGAAAACCAAAACCTTTTTGTTTTAAGATAATTAGCATTCACTATATATTTTAGAAATTATAGAACAAAAGTGAATATTTATGAATGCTATGAAAGAACTTTGGAACCGTTTTAATGAAATCATGCAATTAGTTTACATCAGATCTCTTTTGGGTTGGGATCAACAAGTCAGTATGCCTAAAGGTTCGGTAAAAGGAAGAGCTGAGCAAATGGCATTAATGCAAAACTTAATCCATTCAAGGATAAAATCGGAGAAAACAGGTAAATTGATAAAGAGCGCTGAAAAACAAACAGATCTTAATGAATTAGACTTAGCAATGATAAGAGAGGCAAAAAGAGAATATGACCAAGCGACTAAAATTCCTGAAGAATTAGTGTATGAAATTGCTAAAACATCATCATTAGGTCATATTGAGTGGGAAAAAGCAAGAGAAAAAAGTGAATTTTCGATATTCAAACCTTATCTTGAGAAAATTATTGAGTTGCGCAAAGAATTCGCTGAAAAACTCGATACAGGTCCAACTTTATACTCTACTTTATTAGATTTATTTGAACCTGGCTCTACTTATGATTGGGTACTAAAAATTTTTAATGGATTGAAACCCAAATTAGTAAAAATTGTAAATAAACTAAATAGTGTATCAGATAAACCAAATCAGTCAATATTAAAGAAACATTATGATGCTGAAAAACAGTGGCAACTAAGTCTTGAATTAATAAAAAAAATGAATTTTGATTTTAACACAGGGCGTCAAGATAAAGCAACACATCCTTTCACTATTTCATTATCATCAATAGATACCAGAATTACTACTAGAATAAGGGAAGACTTTCTCCCCGATTGTCTTTTTTCCACAGTTCATGAATGTGGTCATGCGCTTTACCAAATGGGCTTTAAAGAAGAAATTCATGGAACATTATTAGCTGATGGATGTTCAATGGGGATCCATGAATCTCAATCGAGGATGTGGGAAAATATAGTTGGTAGATCTAAGGAATTTTGGACATATTGGTATCCAATCTATCAGAAGACTTTTCCAGAAAATTTGAAGGATTATCCAATGGAAGAATTTCATCGTTCCATAAATATAGTGCAACCATCATTCATCAGAGTAGATGCAGATGAGGTGACCTATGGATTACATATTATTTTACGATTTGAACTAGAGAAAATGATAATAGAAGATAATATTCAGGCAAATGAATTACCAGAATTATGGAATACAAAAATGGATGAATTATTAGGAATTATACCACCTAATGATGCTTTAGGTGTATTGCAGGATGTTCACTGGGCTTCGGGATTTGGCTATTTCCCTTCATATTCTTTAGGTAATCTTTACGCTGCTCAAATTTATAATCATATATTAAAAGAGCATCCCTCTCTACCTCAAGATTATGAGAAAGGGGATTTTTTAAATCTTTTAGGCCACTTAAAAGAAAAAGTACACCAATATGGTAAGATCTACAGAGCTTCAGAATTAATTCAGAAAATTACTGGAGAAGATTTAAATCCTGATTATTTTATTAAATATGTTGAAGAAAAATATTATCCTCTCTATGGGATTTAATCTTTTTTTTAATATTTGTGAAGTAGTAAGTAAAACTTTATTTTTATATAATCCTAATTTTAAGAAATGAATTATAATAATGTCCAAGAGAGTTTTTTATGCTATTACAAGTAAAGAAATTTTCTGAAAAATTATTACTTCCTTTAGGTAAGAAAGTAATAAGAATCCCTGCGAATTATTTTACTTTATTTGGTTTAATTTCAGCAATCATTACCTTTTTTGGATTCATTTTTCATTGTTTAATAATTATAATTATTTGCCTTTTTATTACTGAGTTTTTTGATCAATTAGATGGAGTAGTAGCTCGACTTCAGGGTCCTACAAAATTAGGGTCATTTTTAGATTCTACTTTGGATAGAATTGGAGATTTTTTCTTATTTATTGGAATTATTTTTGGAGGATATACAACCTTAGAAATTGGGCTTGTAGTTCTTGTTGGTGCATTTCTAACCTCATATGCTAGAGCTAAGATTGAAGCTTTAGGTATAGATAATTTGTATGGTGTTGGAATATTAGAAAGAACCGATCGTATACCGATATTATTAATTGGATCGATATTCCATATTTGGTTCAGCACAGCATTATTTTGGACCATGATAATCCTAGCTATTGGCACAAATTTAACTGCCTTTCATAGAATTGTCTATGCTTTTCGTAACCTACCAAAAGAAGAATTAGAGAAAAAGGAATAAGTTATTCAATTTTTAATTTTGTTAATCTTTTTCCTGAATAAAAACACGATAAAAATTATTGAAGGCATACTTAAAACAATTACCCATGACATGATAGTCTCAGGAACAACATTGATAGCTTGTAGAATATCCTCAACAATACTATAAGGTGGAATTGATGCTCTAGCATTAAAAGCAACTACTAAATCCAATGTGGGATGAACAAATATTACCTGACCTTGATAACCCTCTGCTGAAAATCCATTTAATTCTCCAGAAATCCACCATTGGAAGCCATACCCTGTTAAAAAACCTGACGGTCCAAATCCACTGATCGGAATTCCCTCAATTTGGTTTCTTGAAGAAGAACTTATCCACTGAGGCAAGATTATTTGTACTGGGCTAACTGGTCTTCCTTTCCACAAGCCATTATCCAAATATAATTGACCAAGTTTTGCCATATTCCGAGGAGTTAAAAAGAGTCCTATTCCTCCATACGAATCACCATTAGTATCTGCCATCCAAACAATATCATTATCCTCAATTCCCATTGGCTTAAAAAGATTTTCTAAGCCAAATTCTCTAGCAGATTTGCCCGTTGTTTTTTTAATAATGGCAGAAAGTAGATGTGATGCTCCAGAATTATATCGAAATAACTCTCCTGGTTCTGCCACCATAAATTTATCAAGTACATACTGAACACTATCTGGGCTAAAATACATTCTTCTTAAATCATCGTTACTAGGTTCTTCATACCAGTATATGCCCGAAGTCATAGTGAGTAGGTGTCTGATAGTTAAGTTCCTCTTACGAGAATCAACATTAGAAAAGTTATATTCTGGAAAGAAATCAAGTACACGTTGATCTATACTATTGAAAAATCCTTTTTTGATTGCAATTCCTATTAGAGCCGATGTAAAACTTTTAGTAGCGGAGAAAAGGACATGCTTTGAATCTCGTGTGTAAATATGGTTACCATCATTATAGTATCTTTCAAAAATTAGTCTACCATGACGTATTACTACTAAACTATGGAGTGTATAACTCCAATCTTCACTAATCTTGTCCAATGAAGATGAATCCACCCATTGTGCCGCTGGAGTGGATGTTGGCCAATAATCAATTTGTTGATTATTAAAAATTGATGGAAAATCTCCCCACAATTTAATTGTCCAATCCCAACTACCCGAAGCTAAAATTAAACCATCAGGAGAAAATTCAATAGATTCTATAATATGATCATGTCCTAACAATGTTTCTATTAAAATTTTATTATGTATATCCCAAAGTTGAATTGAAGAATTTTGCATATCCCCAAAAGCTTCCCAAAAAGTACTAGGTTTCGGCCAATAATCCAGATTACCTACAGCAGCCGCTAAAAGTGAATTGTTATTTGAAAAAGCCACTGACCATACTTCTTGATTAGCAGTTGATAATTTTTCTAATAATTGACCAGAACTTATGTTCCAAAGATTAATGCTTTTATCAAAACTGCCAGAGGCTAAGATTGATTCATCTGGAGAGACTGATATTGATGAAACAATAAATGTATGATTCTCAAATGATTGAATTTCATTACCTGAACTAACATTCCATATTTTAACAGTAAAATCCCAACTACCCGAAGCTATCCATGAACCATCTTCTGAAAACAAAACTGAAGTAACAGCATTGCTATGACCCGTAAAATTCTGTATTACCTCTCCATTACTCACATTCAACAATTTTAAAGTATCCTGTTGTGGTTGAGCGAAATTTCCACCCCATTCTCCTCTTCCTACAGCTAATGATTTTCCATCTGGAGAAAATGCTAAATCCATTGCAATGTAAGGAGATATTGACCATGATCGAATTAATGTTCCAGTAGATAAATTCCACAGATTTATCTTTTTTCCCCAGCCCCCAGATGCTAAAATTGAACCATCTGGTGAGAAAGCTAATGATATTACGCTATAATAATGACCTTGTAGAGTATTTAAGACTTCGCCTTTAGAAATATCCCATAATTTAATACTCCCATCATGGCTACCGGAGGCTAAAACCTGACCGTCTGGTGAAAATACCACCTTTTGAACTTCCCAAGCATGCCCGGTAAGATTTGCAAAATTTGTACTATACTGTGTTATAGGGGTCGATTCAAATAAGACATCATCATTTAGTGTTTGGGTATGTTTACCGTTTTGTCCTGTATCTATCCGAGGAAATGGAACAAATATAATTCCTAATAATAATATAGAAAGAAAAATCATCCTTTTGAAATAAATTTTCAACATCTATTCATTCACATCAATAAATAATTCAAAATATCCTGACAGATTGAAAAAAAGTGAATACCAAATACTTTTTTCTTTCTTGAGTAATCTTATTTATCAAATCGTATTTAAAGATTTGTTATTTGTGAATAATAGTACTAAAAAAAATGAACTGAATAAAATATATTTTTATAAAACTTGGACTAATTTTTCTAAAGCTAATAAACCTTTAGATTCAGCTTCACGAGCAATTTTAAGAAGACCTGCAGCAGCTTTACTTTTTTTATTTACACCAATGGGCTTTACTGTTAAAATATTCATGTCGAAAGGATACATTTCAGCCACTTTCGTTAAATTTTTAGATACAGTATCATAATGCTCTAGAGCATTATTTAGGGCTGATTCAGCTTTTCCTTTTAGTCGGATTTTAGCTTCATGTAGGAATTTTACAGCTTCTTGACGACATTCCGCCCAGACTCGAGAATTATAAGCATGAC
>JBHLLJ010000076.1:0-15459 GCA_048885705.1 Candidatus Hermodarchaeota archaeon
GTAGATTATTTTATGAGTTCTCTACGTTTCAATCGAAGATCTTTACCATGACATCTTCTGCATTTCCTTGCTCTAACTGGATTTAATGCACCACATCTTCTACACACCGATTTTTCCAACAAATGATATCTGGCAATTCTACGTTTTACAGGGTCATCAATTGGCATCTTCTTCAGCCTTTCTTTTTTTCCAGTATCTTAGTATTAAATTTAGATTCTTCAAAAATAAGAATAATATCTAAAACATATGATTCAAAATAAAATTTTTGTTTAGAATAGGTAAATATGATAAAATTAAAATTCTATAATTGATAGATATACTCATACTTTACATTATGAAAGATTAGTTGAACTAATATGCCGCGGGAAATTTTGGACGAAAAAAAGTTTCTAGAGCTCTCTGAGTATGCAATACATTGCCGAGTTAAGCGTTTAAAAGAAATAGTTAAATTAAAATTAAGAACTAAGAAGATTCTTTATACCTATAAAACGGACCCTGCAAGTGCCGAGAGATTATTAAGAAATATTAGTTGCGATATTATCGAATTATAAATTTCTATTAATCTAATCTTGATTGTTTGATATATCTTATTGAGTGGGAGATTAATTCTCTACTAGGACTATTATAATATTAATATTAAAATTTATACTCGCTAAACGAGAAGCTGTGAGTTTTAGAAAAACATAATTATAAATTACTTTATAATTATTATTATTTTTAGTATAGAATATGATTTTAAGATGATTCAAGCACTTTATATTTTTCACAGTGAATCTAAAGACCTATTATACAATAAGAATTTTCAAAGTGATGAAAAGTTAGAGATGTTTGATTCATTTTTTTCAGCGCTCCAAACTTTTGTATCAGAACTTACAGAAAGTAGTAAAGAATCTTTGAGTACTATTGAATTAGGTGCTTATTTTGTCTTAATTACAAGAATTTCAGAAATTGTATCTGATTTAGTTATAATTACTAATAAGGAAGATATTAAAGAAGTTCAAAAATTGATTCCTAAAATGTCTGAGATTATCATTAGTTATGAAGATTTATTTTTAAACTGGGATCGCAAACCAGAAAAATTAGAAATGTTTGATTTAAAAATAATTCAACTAATTCTTTCAGATAAAAAACTAATAGCTGGGTCCTCTCTAACAACTGATCAGAGTACGATTTTGAAATCGATATGGGAACAAAAGGGTTCGTTATCGGATCAATTACGAGAAGATTTGTTAAATGAGAGAGAAAAACTTATTAGTCAATATTTAGTTGAGGAGAATTTTATTAAGAAACATGAAATCTCCAAAAAACTAATTGAAATCTCTGAAAAACTTCATGATGACGAAAAATTTATTGAGTATCAAACTGAAGCTAAATCCCTAAAAGATGAGATTAAAGATCGAAAATTAAGATTACAATATTATTTAGATAAAATTAAAGAATCATTGGATTATGCTAAATATGCCGAAACATATTCATACCTTTATTCCTTCTGTATTAAACTTGAGAATTTTATTGATCCTAGTCTAATATCGAAGTACAAGATTCTAGCAAAATCTTTATTGAATAGAGATAAAATCCCAAAAGACGAATTTAAACAACATCTTGAAGAAATTTCTTTAATTGAACAAGAAATTAATGAAAATTTATCATTAGGTTTGAAATAACTTTCTATGAATTCAGATATGAATTTTTTTTTTATTCTTGTTTCTTATAAAATCGCTTGAATTATTGGATTTGAATTGCTTATAAAGGTGAAATTTAAGAATCTTTATAAAAAAATTAATTAACAATTTTTAATAAATTTCAATAGTAACCCGATATTTCAATATGATATATTGAAAATATACTAGACTTGAAATTTTAATCTGGTTTAAAATCAATGAAAATTCTTCCAGCAGATAAGACATGTATAAATTCCGGTTTTTTATGCACTAATTGTCAAGCTAGACTTGATGCTGGGGAAATAACTGAATTTGAGATTGATATGGCAAAGGATTTGCTTCAATTAGAGGAAGAAGATGAGCATTTTGCTTTTCTTAAAGATATTTCCTTTTATAAAGCGATTGATTATGAAGATTTACTAATAATAGTGGTTGGGAAGAAAGATAAATTAAAAATAACTCCAGATTTGATTAAATGGATTAAAGAAACATACGAGATTGATGAGTTAATCATTATTGAAAAAACTAATAAACCACGGCCAGTAGTTGAAGCTTTAATCAATCCCTATAAATTAAAATCTTTGAATGAGATTTTTTTAGCTACTGGCGATATTCAATTTAGAGCTGTTCTTTGGGATGTTGATAGAGAAAAAATACTATTTACAAAAGAAGAACTTGAGGAATTGATTCTTGAATTAACTGGAAATATTACTAGAGTAGAATTTGAATAATCAATAAGATTTATTTAACTAATTTCTTAATATTTAATAGATTTATCGTGGAAGAATATAAGCAAGTTATTTTAGTTAGAGTAGATTTAAAAATGGGTACCGGGAAAAAATGTGCACAGTCTTGTCATGCTAGTGTATCTGCCTCTGATTTAGTTCGTATTCAAAATCAAACAATATGGAAGAATTGGAAGAATTCAGGGCAAAAAAAGGTTGTTCTTAAAATTCAAAATATGGATCAGCTGAAAGAATTATTAATAAAACTTGAAGCTAAGAAAATTCCTTTTTTTGTTGTTAATGATGCCGGATTAACCCAACTACCACCAAACACAACAACGGCAGTTGGTATTGGACCCATTTTATCAACTAAAATCGATAAAATTACTGGGGATTTAAAATTATTATAATATCAATAGTATAGGATTTAAAATTGGCTGAATGGGAAACAGATTCTTATACATTTTTAAACAATGATGAGAGAGAAGTAGAAAAGTTTGTAGGAATTGAAGCTTTTACCACAAGCAGAATTAGTGGAATTAAAGGAGAATATAAAACTAATTTTAAAGATTTTATCGTCAAAGAAATTTTAAATAATGGAAAGATCCTTGATATAAAAGAGGATAATAAGAGTCCCCAATTCTCAGAAGAGTTAAAAGATAGATATACTACTTTTAATTTGATAAAAATTAATAGAGATACATTTGATGCCATAGGAGAAATTTGCAGTGCTTTAAAAATTGATAATGATCTTATTAATTATTCTGGTTTAAAAGATAAATTTTCATTATCCATTCAAAAAGTTTCCATTAAAGGAAATTATATTGAAGATTTAAAAGCTCTTAATATTAAAGATATATTTATTAGAGATATCTTTCCAACTAAAAAACCTGTTAAATTAGGAAGTCATTGGGGTAATAATTTTACAATCGTACTACGAAACGTTCAATGTAGCAAAAATTTAGAAGGTAAATTAAAGAAGTATGTAGATCTTTTAAACAAAATTGGATTTCCTAACTACTTTGGGCTTCAAAGGTTTGGAAATTATAGACCTAATTCTCATATTGTTGGGCGTTATATTCTGGAAAGTAATTTTAAGAAAGCATTTGAAGAATTAGTAACAAAGACATATACAACTGAATCTATAGAATCAAGACAAGTAAGAAGAGAGTTAAGAAAAACTGGAAATCTAGAAAAAGCTTTAAAGGAATTCCCTAAGAGTTTAAATTATGAAAGAAAAATAATCCAATATTTAATTGAAAATCCACATGATTATGAAGGATGTATTAATACATTATCTCCTGATTTGAAGAAGCTATTAATTAGTTCTTTTCAGTCGTATATATTTAACAAAATGCTTTCAAAAAGAGCTGAAGAAGGTTTTTCTTTATTTAAACCTATGAAAGGTGATGTTATTAGTATCTTAGATGATTTTAATGGGAATATTACTCAAGTAAAATACACATATGGTAATCATTATGATAAATATTTGAAAAAAGCATTAAGCATGAATCGGGCTTCTATAATTTTGCCTTTAATTGGAACTAATACAAATTTAGAGGAATTTCCCTTCATGAAATTACTTTTTGAGAAGGTTAAAAAACAAGAAAACATAAAAAAAAATATTTTTAATGTTAATTTCAACGTTGAACAAGAATTTAAAGGTTCTATTAGACCCATGATTATAAAACCAACCGGATTAAAAATTTTAGAAATAGCTAATGATGATTTAAATCCTGGAAAAAAAAAAGTTAAGTTTGAATTTTCTCTTCAAAAAGGAACTTATGCAACAATGTTAATTAGAGAATTTGTTAAATAATGTTAATCTTGTAAGATTTTCTAGTTTCAATACCCAAAATGTCAATTATCTTTACTGAAACATTGTAATTGCCAGATTTAACATATTGATGAGTTTCTGATTCTAAGGAAAGTATCCTTTTCTTCGGAGTTCTATAAGAATACCATATATTCTCAAAAAAATCTTTATAATCAAAATCAATTGACCAATAATCTATCCAATCTGTAAATGATTTTATTTTTTCTTTAATTTTTTCTGATATAAATTTTTCAAATGGTATTTTATAATCAATTAATTCTACCTTTACTTTGTTATTGTGTTGATTGATATTGACATTGAAATCAGGAGACTCTTTAAATGTATTAAGCTTTTTATCCTTCAAACCTTTTATCAAAAATACGTTAGGTATAGAAATTCCTTCCTTTTCTTGATCACTGCTTAATATCTTAAAAGAATTAGGATCTTTACTATACAACTTTTTCCAATTTAATATGTCATTACTTTGATATATATCCAACATTCTTTTTCTTATCATATGAATCGAGAAAAATTTAGAATCGCATCCGATCCATCTTCTACCTAACTTTTCTGCTACAGTCAATGTAGTACCTGAGCCACAGAAAAAATCAGCTACAATATCTCCTTTATTTGAGGAAGCTAAAATAATCCTGCTTAAAAGACGTTCTGGTTTTTGAGTTGAAAAACCTTGATATTCAGGGGTATTTGCTCTAATATAAGGAATATCATTCCATAGATCTCTTGGAAAAATACCTTCCTTTTCAATATAAACCTTTCTAGATAGTTTTTTTCCGTCATGACTCCCTCCTCTATAATAGAATATGCCTTTTTCATCCTTTTTTATTGCATTTTTTACGCGTTGAGAAAATTCTTGGTATATTTTAGGATGATCATTGAAAATATAATCATCAGATTTTGAATAGAAAAGGATTGTATCATAAGATCTTATAAAAAACCGTCTTGTCTTAACTGAAGCAGCAGGATATGCCCAAATTATCTCATTTCTGAAATTCATATTCCCAAAAATTTCATCCATTATTAATTTTATATAATGAGAGATATGCCAGTCTAGATGTACATATATTGAACCATTATCCGATAATAACTCTTTCATGAGAACAAGTCTTTCATATAAAAAGTTCAGATATGAGTCTATGCCTTCTTTCCATTTATCTTTATAGGCGATATTGTCAAAATAATCTCCATTTTTCCCTATTTGGATTTTAAGATTGAATTCTCCTCCCGTTGCGAAAGGAGGATCAATATATATCAGGTTTATTTTATTTTTAAAAGTCTTCAATAACGATTGCATAACTAATTTATTTTCACCTAAAATCAGCAGATTTTTCCATTGATCCTCTAATTTGAATGAAGTTCTTTTAAAACTATAAGCATCAACAATATGACATGGAACAGTCTCCTTTATTTCAAAATTAAAATCATTTCCTTTTTGTTTTCCACTCCAATTCAAAACCACCATAAATTATAGATAAGAAGGCAAAAATTTTATTTTTACTTTAACTTTTAAAATTATATTTTTTAGGAATAAATTAATTGTTGAAACAAACAGATGTTAGATCAACTAGGAGATTGGAGAAAAACACACTATACTAAAGATCTCTCCCCAGATATGGAAGGTAAAGAAGTAATTTTAGGAGGGTGGATTAGAAATTTTAGAGATCTTGGTGGATTAAAATTTATCTCTTTACAAGATAAGTATGGAGAACGTCAAATAACTTTAAAAAAGGGAGTTGTCTCTGATGAATTATTTGAAGGTTTAAGAATTGGATATCAATATTGTTTAATGGTAAAAGGAATAGTAAAGGTATTCAGTGAAGCACCTGGAGGTATCGAAATAATTCCATCTAAAATAAAAGTATTAAATACTACCCCTGAGAAACTTCCCATAGATATGACAGGAGAAACTGTTTCTGAGTTAGATCTTAGATTAAATCATAGAGCATTAGATCTAAGATCCCTCAAAAACCAAGCTATTTTTGAAATTAGAGGAGAATTGCTTAGATCTATTAGGAGATTTTTGTTCGAAAGAGATTTTACTGAAATAACTACCCCTAAAATAATAGCTTCTGCAACTGAAGGTGGTACTGAGTTATTTCCTATTATTTATTTTGAAAAAGAGGCGTTTCTCACTCAA
Organism: Candidatus Hermodarchaeota archaeon; assembly: GCA_048885705.1. Taxonomy (GTDB): domain Archaea; phylum Asgardarchaeota; class Lokiarchaeia; order Sigyniarchaeales; family SOKP01; genus Loki-b32. The sequence continues at coordinate 6,358 of JBHLLJ010000076.1, forward strand.
TCCGCCCAATTATATAAAGAACAATTGAGTGGTGTCTATGAGAGAGTTTTTGAAATAAGTGATTGTTTTAGGGCTGAAAAACATCGTACAAAAAGACATATATGTGAAATTTTTACTTTAGATGTTGAAATGGCTTTTTCATCAATGGAAGATGTCCTTAAATTGTTAGAGGAACTAATTCACAGCGCCATTAGAGATATTAGAGAAAATCAAATGGCTGCATTAAAATATTTAAATGTAGATAAACAAACATTTACACCAGAAATTCCTTTTCCAAGGTATAAGTATGAAGAAATCATTGAACTGATTAATAAGAAGTATTCAATTGATATAGAATTTGGAGAGGATATATCCACTGAAGCATATAGAAAATTAGGGAAAGACATGTCTGGATATTATTATATTACTCATTGGCCAATGTCTATTAAGCCTTTTTATATTATGCCTTCAAAAAATCCCAAGTTTAGTGAATCATTTGATCTGCAAAAAGGTATGTTAGAATTGACATCTGGAGGTACTAGAGTCCACAGTAAAGAGCAATTAGTAAAAGCGCTTGAAGAGAAAGGACTTAGTCACCTAGCTTTTAATTCACATCTTAACACTTTTGAGTATGGAATGCCCCCGCATGCTGGTTTTGGTCTTGGAATTGACCGGTGGTTAACAATACTATGTGGATTAGATGATATTCGAGAAGCAGTGATGTATCCTAGAACACCCGATCGATTAACACCTTAAATGCAATAATAAAAACCCATTGTAAAAAATGAACGAAGATAATATTCAAGCTTATATTAAAGCTGGAAAAGCAGTTATAGCTGCTAAAAAACTTATTAAAAAATTAATAAATCCAGGAGCATCTTTTTTAGAGATTGGAAATAAATGTGAAGCCGAGATAATTAATAATGGTTGTAATCTTTCTTTCCCGATAAATATGTCATTAAATGAAATTGCAGCTCATTATAGCCCTCCAATTGATGATCAAACTCTAATTCCTGAAAAAGGGTTATTAAAAATTGATATTGGAGCGCATTATAATGGATTTATCGCAGATTCAGCATTCACAATAAATATTGATGAAGACCCTAAACTTCAAAATTACGTAGAAGCTGCAAGAGAAGCTCTTGAAGCTGCAATCGAAATATTCAATCCTGGAATTAAACTGTATGAGTTAGGTGAAGTTATTGCTGAAAAAATTATTAATAGAGGATTAAGGCCAATAACAAATTTGGGTGGTCATGAATTAAAGCAATACAATTTACACGCTGGACCTTTTATTCCAAATTATAAAGAGAAAATGCATGATCAAATACTTAAACCAGGAGATGCATATGCTTGTGAACCTTTTGCAACCTCTGGAATTGGAAAAGTAGAAAATGGAAAGAATGCATATATATTTCGATTTGTAAAAAAAGTAAAAAAAAACATGTCATATGAACACCTAGCCTACATGAATAAAATTGAAGAAAACTATAGACATCTCCCATTTTCACCTCGATGGATCGAAAATGATAACGTTATACCTAAGAATAAAATACAGAGAACCCTTGAATTTTTTATAGGTAAAAAAGTAATAGATAAATATCATATCTTAGTAGAAAAAACTAATGAACCAGTAGCTCAAGAAGAGCATACTATTGTAATAGATATGGATGGTAATACAATTGTCACTACCAAAGAATGATATTAAAAAAAAGATCTCTATTGTCATTTTATGTGCTGGAAAAGGAACAAGACTTAAAAAAATAACGAGAAATCTTCCTAAACCGTTAATTAGAATAGAAGTATTAAATAATATATCAATTCTCCATCACATTATTAATAATCTTATCAAATTAGGAACAAGACAAATAGGAATTGTAGTTGGTTATTTAGGTAATACCATCCGCGAGTTTATTTCAAAATTAGAAAGAAATTATCCAGTTATGCAAAATAAATTAATCATATTAGACACTAAAAATCAGTATAAATATGGCTCACTATATTCATTTTTATCGATCATAAAAAATAAGGATTTCTTCACATCAAGAAATCACTATTTAGTTATTCCAGGTGATACAATTTTTGATTATAACATATTAAAAGATGTTTTATCTATAACTTCTAAAAAAATTGATCTAATTTGTAACCATCCTATTGTATTTTATAGAACAACAGGATTAAAACCATTAAAAGAAAGGTATAGTAAAAATAGAATAATATCTAGTGCTGAAATTACTAAAGTTGGCTCAGAAATAGTATTAAAAAAGATATCTCGATTAAAAATAAAAGAGATTCGTTCTAAAGATGTTTTAAATCAAATAATTCCTATTACAGCGTTAAGTTATGAATCAATTAATGAGATGTTAGATCTAAATAGAGAAAGTCAAAATACAACAATATGGCAAACTTTAAACAATATGATTTTTAATGGAAAAAAAATCCTTGTTTTCAATATTGAGAATAAATATGATTTTTATGATATTGATTATCTATCTGATATCAAGAAAATAAAAAAAAAGAAAAGGACAATAGGTGCTCCGATTAATCTAGGTGTAATTGATTCAAAGGAATTAAAGAAAGAATAATCCAATGAAACAATTATGGAATCAAAGCCCTATTTATTTATTCTGATTTGTTGGTATTATGTTTTGATGTCTCATGTTTCATTAATACTTCATACATTCAACAAGAGCTCAAATTTACGAATTATGTCATATACCAAAATCGTAATATATGAAAAACTTCAAATACCTGCTCCAAAGTGCCAATTAAAACCTGTAACGGATTTGTATCAATGTTCTACGCACTATCGGAACAAATTTATTTTTTTATGATATAAAGGAAATATGATTGTGGGAATGTGAACTAAAAAAATGTCACACATAAGGAAATGGTTTAATAGATTGTAATCACTAATTCGGTGCAAAAACCGTTATCTTGTATCCAATTCCAATGCAAATTGTCCTTTTCAACTAAATATATGATAATTTGAATATTTAAATCTTATTATTAAGATTGAAAAAGTTATTTATTATATCTTTTACAAAAATCTAAAGATTTTGAGAAATAATTTAAAATAATATAAATATCTGAGATTACATTATTTATAAAATATGAGTTTACCAATTAAGATTGAATTATTTGGAATTGGCATACTAGAAGGAAATATTATCCGATATCTTGCACCTTTAACTGCAGACGCAATAATTGATAAATTACCCATAATATTAAGAGGTAGATTTAGTTTTGGATCAAAGAAGTATTGGACATTACCCGGAGTACAAATATATAAAGGAACTAATCCTAAATCGACAAAAAGCATAGAAAAGGGTGATATTGTTTACAATCCTAAATCTGATGAATTGATAATATCTTTAGAAAACCTAGATATGTCAAATAAAGTAAACATAATTGGAAAGGTTGATAATAATTTAAAAATATTATTAGAAGCTAGAAATGGTTTAAATACAAAAATATCTAAGAAATAATAATATTATGGCTATTCCAAGGAAATTGATGATAGTTTTCACAGGATTTTATTTAGCTGTTATTATTTATTTATTATTATTTTTATTTGTTCCAAGTTTCCAAGATTTTATTATTAATGCGAGACAGAATTTAACACTAATTACAGAAGGTTCAAATTATATATGGGCTTTATTAATATCTCTTGGTATATGCTTTTTAGGCTCAGCGTCAATTGGATTCCCTATTCCTTTTCCATTTGTGTTATTCTCCCTTTCAAATTCCATATATCTTAAATATGAAAATAGTGGGTTAATTCTAGAGCAAATCTTGCAAAATGGACTTTTTTGGTTAGAAATTCTTGGATTAGCATTAATAGGAGGATTAGGTAGCGCATTAGGTGAATCTACTGGTTATGCTGTTGGATATGGAACAAAAAAAATAACTGAAGAAACAAATTCTGATGCTTTAAAGAATATAGATAGTTTTGGTAAATTGATTTTAGAAAAGGAAAAACGTACGTCATTTTATATATTTCTATTTGCTTTAACTCCACTTCCAGACGATATCTTATTCCTACCTTTAGGAATGATAAAATACCCTTTTTGGAAATGTATTATACCTGGTTGGTTAGGAAAAAATTTTACTACATTTTTATATTGTTGCTGGCCGATTTTAGTAGCTCTTGGAGCTCAAGGGATTCAAACTGATGATATCTCTAGCATAATAACTGAAGCTATATTACTATTAGTAACAATTACAATTATGTTTTTTATTATGGCATTTGATTGGAATAAATATCTAAAGAAAAGACGTCTTATGAAGTCGGATGTCTAAACTTTTCTGATATATAATATGAATTATCTGCCATTATTCAAGCAGTTTTTACAAACAAAAACCGTCTTTCTTTTCTTTTCTGAGTTCTCATCGTAATAAATTCTTTTATAAATGAAGTTATTACAAACCTCGCATACAGCAACTGTTCGGGTTTCTTCTAATAATGGCCCTAAATGTTCAAAATTTGCCATGTTTAAGCAATTGATTTTGTTTGAAGAGTAATTTCAATATTAGAAACTAGATCAACTTTCTTTTTATTTATTTTGTGTTTATTTTTGTAACCACGCTGTCTATTATTAAAATAAGGACGACTACCTAAAGATACATTCGCAATTTCTAATCTAGGATACATACGACTTTTAAGAATCTCGGCTACTTCTACAGCTGTGCTTATTTCTTCTCCTTCACCTTTTATTAATAATGATTTACTGCCTCCCGAAAAAGCAAAAATCGCGTCTTTAATTGATTTATCTTTATCAGTTCTATGTCTTATTATAATTGTAGTTTCATTAACCATGAATCTCATTAACCATGAAATTTATATATTTTATTAAAAAGAAGCTAATTCTTAATAATTATATAATATAAATAAAATTTAATTAAAGTTCCTAAGATGATTATATCTTTTTATGTTTTTAAAGTTTGATAATTACAAATTAAAATAATTTCAATCAAATCCTTCTAAATTTAATTGCGATCTGTTATTTAATTCATCCAAAATCTTAAAATATTCAGAACTTCTCTCTTCGAAATATTCAATGACTTTCCTCTCATCTGTATCTAGATATGAATAATATGGAAATATAATTTCAATTCTTTTTGAAAAATCTTCCATTAGTTTATCATACCATTCATTTGGTTTCTTTAAAAGGTTTTGAATTTTTTTAATTAGTTTATTTCTCTTAGTTTGATACTTTTCCATTTCTCTATTTTCACTTAACTTATCTAACTCGTCATAAGCTGCTGCTATGGTTTTTTCAATTCTCTCTCTAAATTTAGGAATACGGTATGATTTTCTGAAAAAGTCAGGATCCCATTCATATAAATACTTCTCATCCTCATCTGCCATCTCCTTATCATCAGTAATTATTATATCTTCTTTTGGTACTAAAATTAAGCCATAATTCCTCTGGAGTTGAGCCAAAGCCTTTTTTCGGAGTACATCATCAATATATTCAACTTCCTTCAATACTTTATTGATATTTTTATTTACTTCTTTAATTACCGTTTCAATTTCTAAGACCATTTTTTTTCCTTCGAGCTCATAATTCATTTCTATCAAATTGTAAGCCGAGGAAATCCCTAATTCAGGATCTTTTAATCTTAAGCCAGCGATACCGAGAAAATGTAGATCAGATTCTTTCTTACAATGGTCAAAAATCAAACCAACAGCATATGGATTAGGGATTTGATAACCTAATTGTGTCATACAATCTATTGGTGAAAAAAAGAATCCGAATCCGGGATGAGAATGCCACCATCCGATAATAAAGTCCTTCTTCATATCTTGAATAGATCTCTCGAATACAGAAGCATCTATCTGAGCCATATCAACATACTGTTTATTTTCATATTTTACTCCTGCTCTATCTCCAGCTACCATTGGAATCGCATCTTTAACAATAACCTTAGAATTATCTTCTATAGATCCAATCAAAATACCATATACTTCACGCCACTTTTCAGAGTTCAAATTATCATTTGCATAACGTATAGCATAACCTACTATTCTTTTATATGCTTTAAGAGTTAATAGTACTGGTACTTTGAATGGATCGATTTTTTTATTTTTTGGCATAAATTATGCAATTATTACAAAGTTATGTTATCCTTTAAAAATTTTATATCTTATTCTATATAGAATTTAAACAAAATCTAAATATTTAAATTATATTCAATAAAATTTTTCTTTAAATATGAAAGTTTTAGCAATTACAGGACAACCGGGCTCAGGGAAAACAACTGCGATAGATGCAATAAGAGATTTAGGATTAGTTATAACAATGGGGGATGTTGTAAGAGATGAAGTTAAAAAAAGAAACTTAGAACCTTCTGGAACTAATATTGGTAAAATTGCTAAACAATTACGTGAAGAAAAAGGCCCGACAATAATAGCTGAAAAATGTGTTGATTTAATAAGGAGTAAAACTGAAGAAATTATTTTTATTGATGGAATAAGATCCCTATCTGAAATAAATATTTTCAGAAAATATTGGAAATTTCCGATTATTGCTATAGTTGTTGATGATAAAATACGATTTAACAGACTTTTTGAAAGAGGTCGAAGTGATGACCCAAAAACATTTGAAGAACTAATTGAAAGAGATAAAAGAGAAAGAGAATTTGGGCTGGATGTTGTTTTAGAAAATGCGGATTATATAATTCATAATAATTCTACTATTGAAGACCTAAAGGAAAAAGTAAGGAAAAAAGTCTTAGAAATTATTTATAACTATTAATATCCATAATATTTTTATTTTAAATAATCAGCAATGATCTTTGCTAAAGAAATTTTTGCAGCTTCGTTATCAATTGAATCTGTACCTATTATTTCATCTGCTCCTGCTTTTAGAATCCTATATTTTGCTTGATCTAGCAATAATGCATGAGTAGCAACAGCAAATACTTTTCTAGCTCCACTAGCTTTAGCCAAATTTATTGCCGTTGCCATTGTACCTCCTGTAGCAATAATATCATCAGCAATGACAACATCTTTATCTTTAAGATTCAAATGTCCTCTCATTTTTATCTCACCAGTCTTAACATCACGTTCTTTTTCAAAGACTTCTATAGGAATACCCTCACCGAAGTGGCTAGCAAAAGCAGTTGATCTTTCAAGAGCTCCTTTATCTGGTGCTATTACTACAATATCACTAGCTCCCTTTGATTTAATATAATCAGCAAGCAATTTCATAGAATCAATATTAATTGCCTTACAAGAACATTCATTTAATACTAAAGGAGCGTGAACATCAACTGAATATAACTCATCAATACCAAAACAGTTGACCATTTGAAGAATTACGTTCGCAAATTGGCTTTCTCCAGGTCTAAATATCTTATCTTGACGCGCGTATGCTAAATATGGAGCAACAACCACAATTTTTTTTGCACCCATTCTTTTTACAGAATCAATCATCATAAAAAGTTCTATTAACCTAGCATTTTGATCAGCACTGACACTTGGACTTGTTGATTGTACAATTATTACTTCTTTTCCAGTAATAAAAGTCTCATCTTCTATATTAATTCTAAGATAATTCTCTCCGTCTGGAAATTTTTTAATTTCCGTATTTATCGATTGAATACCTAGCTCTTGTGCTATTTTAAAACCTAGAATTTGTGATGCTGGCCCTACAATCACTAATCTTTCCAAAAATATCACTCATTAATATGATCGTTGATATGTAATTTATAATTTCCTTTCTTATATTTTTTTTAAGAATTCTTTTATATGATTAAAGAGATCATCTTTATGATCTTCAAATAAATGACCTCCATTTTCATAAATTATTACATTTTCATCCTTTAAACCTAATTTTTTTTTAATTTCAAGAACGTTTTCATAAGGAATTCTGTTATCATCTTTGCAATGTGCTATTAGTATCCTTTCATTATTCAATGGAGTCTTTGTTAAAAAATATTTTGGGCTTATATCTTTTGACATGCCTACTTTGAGAGCATCTGGGATTTTTATTTGAACTGTTGCATAATCATATCTAGCACATAAAGCAATCAAGTATTTTACTCTTTTATCTATAAAACCATGTGTTAAAACTATTGCTCCTCCATAACTTCTCCCAAAAAGAATAATATTTTCTTTTGATATTCTATTATATTGAGTTTCTAATACCCAACTTATAACATCATGAATATCTGAAAAAATATTAGGAGTCATTTTATAGAGATCAAATTTGTTACTGATTTTTACATTCTCTCCATGACCTCGATAATCATAAGATAAAACATAAAATCCCTCATCAGCAAATCTCTTAATAAAATACTTTTCAAAATCAATACCTCGATGAGCTAGAAATCCCGCCAAAATTATTACCCATGGAGCTTTTAATTGAGTTTTTGAATAAAAATAAATTGAACCTTTCAGTTTGATATTATCTGTTTTTATTGGAATCTCAATATTTTCAATATGCAAGTTTTTCATTATGCTTCAAAATTATTTAATTACTTTATATTTTTTAATAGCATTTCTGATAGTTTTGATTGCTAAGTTAATGCAATTAATTTCATCGGGAGGTATCCCTTCCAAAGCAGTAATTAAAGAATCTGGACTCAATTTTTCAGCAAACTCAACAGATTTACCACAGATCATTGTTGTTAATTGAGAACCCGTTGCAACCATAACTCCACAGCCGTCTGTTATAAAATTTGCCGTGATGATAATATCATCTTCTATTTTTAAGTATAAACCTAAAAAAAATCCTTTTAATTCATCTTGTTTTTCTTCTAAGATTGTTATTTCTTCCTTTGGTGGTTTTCCCCAATTTTTAGGGTTATGGAATAATTCTACAATTTTCTTATTGTGATCTTTGATTTCTTTCTTAATTATTTCTTTTTGAAGATTGATAACAAAATTATCAAGACTATTTGGCATAACTTAAATATTTAAAATTTGATTTTATGTGTTTTATAAGGGTACTTAGAATGAAAATAGCAATTATAATTTCCAATTAATATTAATTCATTATTAGTTTTTTTCATTATTAAGTATTCAATTTTTAAAAAATATCAAAGAGCAATTAAACATTGAATTTTAAAGATTTCCATGGTGGATTATTATCCTTATCTTTAAAATTATTAATG
>JBHLLJ010000077.1:0-15439 GCA_048885705.1 Candidatus Hermodarchaeota archaeon
TTTATTAAAATTTTAATAACAGTGATGTTTGTTGCTAATACTTTTTTATTAACTTATTATTTGTGAATAACTATGAATGAGCAGTATCGTACTTTTCTGAAAAATAATAAAATCGATGAAACTACAATTCCTCAAACTGTCTGCTGTGATAATCCATTCATTGAATCTCGGGATGGTAATAAAGTCTGTTTGAACTGCGGAATAATTTTTGAAAGAACTTATGTTGGAAATGAGCGACGAGCTTATACAATTGAAGAAATACAGAGTCGGCGTCGAACAGAACCACGATGGAGAGATTTTGGACCGCGAACTATGTTACCAACTACTAAAACCGATAGCAAGGGGAAAAGTATTGGTGCTAAGGAACAAGCTCTCTTCTCTCGTCTTTCAAAGATCCAAAATTCATTAATCTCCAGTATTGAAAGAAATTTTTGGGAAGCAAAACCAAAATTAAAAATGTTAACCTCAAAACTCAATGTACCTGAATATATTGCAGAAACAGCTTGGAAGATCTATAGTTTAGTAGCAAAAAAGAAATTAACTATGGGGAGATCAATTAATGGATTCATTTCAGGTTCGTTGTATGCTGCAATTCGAGTTCACGATTTTCCTAGGCTTTTAGATGAAATTTGTGAAGCGTCATTAACTCCAAGAAGGACAGTGCATAGAAGTTTAGCAATGATTATCCGTGAAGTATTACCAGAACTTAATTTAAGATATCAACCTATTACTGCTGAGAGTTTAGTATTTCGTTTTGGTAATGAATTGGATTTGCCCATATCAATACAAAAAAATGCGATAAATATGTTAAGGGATGCTTCTAAAAATGGTTTAAAACGAACTGGGAAAGATCCAAAGGGTTTAGCTGCCGCTTGCATATATATCGCTGCTAAGAATGGTTGTATTCGTAAAACTCAATCACGCGTGGCTGACATAGCGAAAATTACAGAGGTTACCTTGCGAAGTCGCGCTAAACAAATAAAAAGTAAACTTTCTTAACCTTTTTTTATCTTCTTAACTATTTATTCTTCCTCTTGAACTTCTTTTGGAGCTTCTTCTTGAAGTATACTCCATTTAATCCCAACTGCGGTTATACATAATCCAGCAAGTAGAAAAAAACAATTGACTGAAATAAAGAAAATCCAAAAAATCGCTGGCATTAAACCTGTAATAGACGTGCTAAAAAGAGCCCATTGAAACGAAATCGTAGTAAATGTTGTTGCAATATTAGTTTTTCCCAATAGCACTAAAAAATCCATTTTAACAATAGCTCCTAATAGACTAACCATCCCAATTATAATATTGAGTTTTGCTAATGGTCTACTTTCAATATCCTTTTTTGATGAGACTTTAAAAACGAAAATCCCCAAAATTGAATAACTAACCACCGATATAATCACAAATAACCATAATAATGTTCCTGAAAATGGCCAAATTGTTGAAGAATACACGAACTCTGATAGTAGAATTGTATTTCCATCAAGAATAAACGGTGTAAAATTCAATAATAATAGATACACAATTTCCATTAAAGAAATTATTATAAAAATAGAGCCAATGATTTCAAGAAATTTAAGAACTTTTTCATATTTCATCTCTAACACTCTTAATTATTTTAAAAAAGCAAGAAACTTTTTTAGGCAATTTATTATACTTATTATTGTTTCTGAAATTAATAAAAATTTTTAATATTATTGTTTTTTAACTCGATTTATTTAATTGTAATTAATCTTCAATATTGGTTTTTGATTGAAAAATAAAGAAAAATCTGATTCGGAATTTGTAAATTGTACTCATAAAAATATCAAACAGGATAGTGGGTTCATTGTTTGCCAAGATTGTGGATTAATTATGGAAAATGATGTAGCTTTTGAAGATACAGCATCAAGCAGTGATTTTTTTACAGATTCCCAAAGAGATTATGAGAGAAGAATTAGAGTTAGTGATTCAAAAGCACTCCAAGACCCAATAATCAAAGAGAAATATGACAGAATTAAAACTCTTGAAAAATGGTTCAGGGATTATGAATCTGATTTTACAGAACAAAAAAAGACAATTGAATTATTAAAAGGCCATGGAATTGGATTAAACATCAATGAAGTAAAAAATAAAGAAATTAAAGATAGATATTTGAAATATAATAAATATCATCGCCATAATTATCAGAACATGGTAATAATCTTCCTAGCGATTGTATGGATGGAAATAAAAGACACTACAAATGTTAGACTTGAACAATTCATTGATGTGTCAAGTGAATTGGGTCATAAAATAAATAAAAAGATGTTGAATAATGCTATGTTAAAGATCAAACGAACTGAAAATATATTTAGAGATAAGAAAGGTCCTAAAGAACTAGAAAAAGAGATTAAAAATAAAATTAAAATCGTCTTTCAAAAAGATTTAAACCATATCCCATATGAGAAAGTTCAAGAGTTTTTCAAAAATAAAATGGAATATGAAAAAATTAAAATGGAGATGCTAATATTAGTTGATAAAATATTGAACCAAATTTCTTATCCGCAGATTCAAAACCTTAATTATAAAGCATTTACTGCTGGATTAATTTATTATATTGGACAAACTCTCGAGAATCGAAAAATCTTCACTCAAAGTCTAATAGAACACACTAGTAAATTTTCAAGTACCACTATTAGGAAAAAATATCATTTCTTAAAAAATCTCTTGGGAAATCCTCAAAGTCTTACCCTCTGATATTTATTAAATAATATTTATTTAGAATAATATTTTTAATAATTAAAATGTCATTATCTAAGAAACTAAATGAAATCTATTATTACAATCAATCTATAGAGGATTTAGTCAAAAATTTTAATGTTGATATCGAAAATGGACTAAATTCCTCCGAATTGAATGAAAGGTATCAAAAATCAGGGTATAATGAATTACCTAAAATTAAAAAATCTATTTGGAAAATTTATCTTGCCCCAATTTTCAATTTTTTAATTGTTATCCTCTTAATCACCGGTGTTATTATTGTTATATTAGGATCTCCAAGTGAAACAATTATAACTTTCACAGTTGTAATAATTAACTCAACTACAGCAATAGTTCAACAATTTCGAGCTCAAAAGGCTCTCGAGTCCTTAAGGAAAATATCTGCTTTAAAAGCGACTGTTTTAAGGGATGGAAATCAGGTTGAAATTGAAACAAAAGAATTAGTTCCAGGAGACATTATGATTTTGAACCAAGGAGATAAAATCCCCGCAGATGGGAGAATAATAGAATCGATGAATTTTAGTATTGATGAAGCACCTCTCACTGGAGAGAGTGAACCTGTAGAAAAAAGTAGCCATATTATAGAGACAGAAAATATTCCTATCCAAAATCAATCTAATATGGTCTTTATGGGAACTTATGTGCGAACAGGAAGAGCAAAGGGATTAATTACAGGTACAGGAGTAAAAACGGAAATTGGTAAAATTTCCCAGACATTAAATGAAATGGGTAGTATTGAAGAAATTCCATTAACTAGAAAATTAAATCGGTTAGGATATATTCTCGGAACAATTGTAATCATAAATCTTATAATTTTATTAACCTCAAAATTAATAATTTTAGGTATCGAAGGAAATCTAATTCAAAATGAAATAATCGAAGCAATTACAGATTCAATAATTAGGTCCATGAATATTATACCTATAAATCTACCATTACTCTCTACTTTGGTTCTTATCACAGGTGTGTTAGTTATGGCTCAAAGTGGAGTTATCATTAAAAATTTGTCTGCTATTGAATCTCTTGGAAGAATCTCAGTTATATGTTCTGATAAGACGGGGACAATCACTAAAAATGAAATGACTGTTGAAAAGTTCTGGATAAATGAAGAAGAATATGAAGTTACGGGATCAGGATATGATACTGATGGTCAGATCTTTAAAGATCACACACCAATTAATCTAAATGAAAATGAGACATTTATGAAATTTCTCAGCTCAATGGTAATAAATAATAACGCCCATTTAGAATATGAAGATGTTAAAGTTCGATTAAAGAAAGTTAAAGAGAAGGCAGTAAGAAGGGCGTTAGGTTCACCTACAGAATCAGCACTATTAGTATTAACAGAAAAAGCCGGAATATATCCTTATGATATAAAGAAAAATTATGAAATTGTTAAAGAATTTTCATTTAGCTCTGAAGATAAAAAAATGACAACTTTGTGTAGAGTTCTGGGGAATCATGATACAATCATTGCTTTTTCAAAAGGAGCACCAGAAAGAATGTTAGAAATCTCTTCAAAAATTGAATTAAACGGAGATTTGAAGCACTTGGATCAGGATTATAAGCAGTTAATTTTAAAAAAAGTCAATGAACGAGCAAATCAAGGCTTTAGAACATTGGCAATAGGATATAGGGAAATTAACGATTTTGATGATTCAAAAAGAGAGGAAATTGAAGCTGATCTCATCTTCTTAGGTTTTGTCTCTATTATGGATCCTCCACGAGAAGGCGTTAAAGAATCTGTAGAAGAATGTCGAAAAGGAGGAATAAAAGTAGTTATGGTAACAGGAGACCATCCTGCTACCGCTAAAACTATTGCTTCCCAGATGGGGATTTTCAAAGAAGGAGATTTAGTAGTAACCGGTAATCAAATAGAAAAAATGCCTATATCAGAGTTTAATAATACTTCAGTTTTTGCTCGAGTTGAACCTAATGATAAGGAACTCATTGTAGAAAATTATCAAAATCAAAATATGATATGTGCTATGACTGGAGACGGTATCAATGATGCTCCTGCTCTAAAATTAGCAAATGCTGGAGTTGCAATGGGAATCACCGGTACCGATTTAGCTAAAGAAACCTCTGATATGGTAATTACAGATGATAATTTTTCTTCAATCAAACAGGGGGTTAAAATAGGGAGAGGTATCTTTGCGAAAATCAGAACAATTATTTTTTTCTTTATTTGCACAAATATTGTAGAAGGAATCATATTTTTTGCTTTCGAATTTTTAGAACCTTTCATAGGATTCGAACTTTTTGCCTCAAACTGGCAACATATATACATTTTTGGAATAGTCCACTCTCTTCCATCCTTGGCTTTGGTAATTGATACGCATCCGAAAGATATTATGAGTGAACCTCCCAGAGACCAAGAAGAATTATTAAATAGGAATATGTGGATAATGTTACTAATTCAAGCTTTTCTAATTGGTTTAGGGTTAGTTTTATCTTTACAATTGACTTTAAGTGGGGTAATTCCCTTAAATGACTGGAATTTAAATCCTGATATAAGTTATATTAATCCACTTTCACCTCCTTCTGAATTAATAGCTCAAAAGGCAAGAACAATGTTTATTACTACAATATTTATTATCGAAACTAATTTCATATGGACGTTTAGAAGACCAAATAAATCTCTTTATAGAAGTCTCAAGGATGAATTAAGTTATTCCTTATTAGTTGTATGCTTGTTTACTATGGCATTACATGCCTTGTTTATATGTTTCTCCTATATTGTAAATTATTATGTGAATGATGTATTTGGGTTGAACCTACAAATAAATTTCATGTTTCTAAGTGGTACTGATTGGCTTTTTTGTATCTTACTAGCGTTACCTGGAATTGTTGGCATTGAAGCTTTTAAATATTTTGCTCGAGAAAGAAATATTCATTTTTAAATTTCGCTTTTATAGAAATATTTAATTTTTTAAATCATGATTATTATAGGTTATTTATTAAATTGATTTCATTTTTGAATTTATTTATTTTTTAATTATACCGATAAATGTGGAAGAATCACCATGGAAGTTACAGAAAGAAATTTTTATAATCTTGAATTAGAACAGATCTATAGTGAACTTCAAACTGATCCTAAAAAAGGATTGAGTGAAAAAGAAGCCGCTAAAAGAATAGAAAAATATGGATATAATGAGTTACCTAAAGTATCTAAAGGTTTTGTTAAGATCTACTTAGCTCCGCTTTTTAATTGGCTGATAGTAATTTATTTAATTGGCTCTGTAATTTTATTTTTAGCAGCTATTTTTGGAGGAGAAGGAGATCTGACGTTTGTAGGTTTGACTTTAGGTATAGTTTTTCTAAACTGTTTAGTTGCGATTGTTCAACAATATCGAGCAACAAAGAAACTTAAGGCTTTACGGGAACTAACTGCGCCCACTTCAACTATCATTAGAGATGGGCAAAAGAGAGATATCCCTACTAAAGAGATAGTAATAGGAGATCTATTAGTTTTAAATCAAGGTGATAAGATTCCAGCCGATTCAAGAATAATAGAATCATATAATATGGTAGTCAATGAAGCCTCATTAACGGGTGAATCTGAACCAGTGAGGAAATTAGAAAAAGGGAAGGCTTTACAAAAAAAGGATATCTCTATAGGTGAACGTAATAATATGGTTTTTTATGGTACATTTATCAGTACAGGTACTGGCAAATCGGTTGTGGTTAAAACTGGTGGTGATACTGAAATTGGTAAAATATCTCATGGATTAGAAGAAGCTGGTACTAGTGACATACCAATACGACAGAAGATGAACCATTTTGGAAAATGGTTAGGATTAATTATTTTTATATTTTGGTTTATAACCGTAATGATAATATATGTTGCAAGTGCTTTTACTCGATTTGATATTGTTGGAAGTCTCAATTCAGCTCTTGATTTAATGCCTCTTAATATTCCACTGCTTTCAACTATTGTGTTGATAACAGGTGTTCTATCAATGGCACGTCATGGTGTAATAATAAGAAATCTTGCTTCTGTTGATAGTTTAGGACGAGTGAGTGTTGTTTGTTCAGATAAAACGGGTACTTTAACTAAGAATCAGATGTCAATCCAACATGTTTGGACAAATGGTTCTATCTTTAAAATCACCGGAAGTGGTTATACTCCTGAAGGAGATGTTATTCTAATGGATAATCCAAAAAATCCAGTTTATGTTAAACATATCAATGAATATCAATATCTGAAGTTATTACTAACTGCGGGGTTCTTAAATAACAATTCAGCATTGATAAAAAATGAACTAAATATTGGAGGTCGAATAATTCCGAAATGGGAGGTTATTGGTTCTCCTACTGAAGGGGCACTTATGGTTTTATTTCAGAAAGCCATGGGTGATTATGTTCTTGATGATTTTGAAGCAATTACTGAATATCCTTTTGATTCAACAGTTAAAAGAATGACTAAACTTTATAAACGCGATCTTGAATATTATTCATTTACAAAAGGTGCAAGTGAAGTTCTAATCCCACTTTGCACTAAAATAATATATAACCATGCTATAATCGAATTCAATGAAGAAATTAAAAACAAGATAATGGAAATTGTAAATCTCTATGCCAATCAAGGTTACAGAATATTAAGCTTATGTTATAAATTAATGGATATGGTACCACCTGAAGGAGATGAAGGGAGAAAAGTCAGTGAATCGGAGATGGTTTATATTGGTTTTGTGACAATTCTGGATCCTCCAAGGGAAGGAGTTAAAGAATCTGTTATGCAATGTCACGAAGCAGGAGTCGATGTTGTAATGATCACTGGAGATTCTCCTGCCACTGCACGAGCTATCGCTTCACAAATAGATATTATCACTGATGAAAAAGAAACTGTTGAAGAAGGTAGAAGGGTTAAAGATATTGAAAGTTTTAAAAAATTCAATTCAATAAAAGTATTTGCAAGAGTTTCTCCAGAGCACAAAGAGGATATTGTCGAAAAATATCAAGAAGAAAAAAAAGTAGTTGCAATGACTGGAGATGGTGTAAACGATGCTTTAGCATTAAATATGGCAGACGTAGGAATTGCAATGGGCATAACAGGAACAGATGTAGCTAAAGAAGCGTCTGATATGGTTATTTCTGACGATTCATTCAACTCCATCGTGACAGGTATTCATCTGGGAAGAGGGATATTTGCAAGAATTCGTGCTATGGTTTTCTTTTACATCTGTATCAACGTTTTTGAAGGAATTGTTCAATTTATTTTATTTGTAATTCTTGAATTACCATATTTCTTACATCCAGCTTTTTATTTTCAATGGATATTTCTTACCATAACAGTTCATACATTTCCAGGATTAATTCTTACTTTTGATACCACCTCTAAAGATGTCATGAAAGAAAAACCTCGGGATTCAGAAGAAATTTTATCTAAAAATACAGTTATATTGTTATTTATCTTTGGTATATTACTTTCGATAAGTATGGTTATTGTATATTTCATTACAATAACAGGGGTATATCCTGTTGTACCTGAAAATTATCCGCCTGGTTATCTTTATTATAATACTGATTTTATGGATCTTTTAGAAATGCCAAGATTACCTTGGTACCTCCCATCACCTGTAAATATAGAAGAAATCAGAATAATTGGAAAAACACTGACAATGGTAATGGTTACAGTATTTTTCTGTGAATCATTTCTTGTATTACAAATTAGAAGACCGAATAAATCTTTAATAAAGAGTCTAATAGAAGATAGAAATAAATTTATGTTTCTTTTAATTGGATTTTTGTTCTTTGTATTACTTGCCATATTATATATTCCAGGAGTACAGATTACATTAGCTGATTGGGGGCTCAATTTTATGTTCATGTATTTAACAGGTCTAGATTGGCTAGTGTGTTTCTTAATTTCTTTAATCTGCATTGTTTCTTTTGAGATTGTCAAATTTATCGCCCGTAAGATGGATATAAAATTCTGAAATCCTTTCTTTTTCCTTTTTTTGATATTTTAAAGATATATAAAATGATTAATTTTTTATTTAGAAGCTGATTAATTTCTTCTATGTTAGAGGGAAAGAGTGTTAAACTTGGTCCAATTAAAAGAGAGTATATAGAATCATTTCTCAAATGGTTTAATGATCCAGAAATTACTCAATATTTAGTACCATTTCGTCCAATGACAAGAATGGCAGAAGAAGAATGGATGGAAAATCTTAAAAACCGTGAAGATAGTATCTATTTTTCTATTTTAATTCATAATGAAGAAGGCTTAGAGAAATTAATTGGAAATTGTGGATTACACAAGATTGATTGGAAAAATAGAGTTGCAGAAGCGGGAATAGCTATTGGCGAAAAAGAATATCAAAATAAAGGATACGGAACTGAAGCTATGGAATTGTTAGTAGAATATGGATTTAATACGGTAAATTTAAACAGAATTGAATTATTCACATATACTTTTAATGAAAGAGCTTTAAAGTTATATAATAAGATTGGATTTATAGAAGAAGGACGGAAAAGGCAATATGTGTGGTCTAACGGAAAATATCACGATTCAATAATGATGGGAATTTTAGCAGAAGAATGGAATAAAAAAAAAAATAAAAATCTATTTTGAACGCAAGTTTTAAATTATTAGATTATTAAAATTGAGTAAATTAATTTTTAAAATATTTAATATTCAAATCAAATATATGATTAATAAAAAAAAATCAGTGGAAAAAATTGAATAAATCAATCGTCTCTATTGTTAAGTATGAAAAACCATTGGATTCTGTTCGAAAGGTAATTGAACTTGCGAATGGATTTGAGCATTTACAATCAAAAGCAAGAGTTTTCATTAAACCTAATATTGTATATTGGAATCGACATTGTGATATACCAAAATGGGGGGTTATAACGACTTCACGCGTTATAGAAGATGTTATAATTTTACTTAATGAAAAAGGAATTAATGATATTACTATTGGAGAAGGAATTGTATCAGAAGATCCAAAGGATACAGAAACTGCTAAGGATGCTTTTGAGAAGCTCGGTTATAATCTTCTAAAAGATCGTTATGGTGTTAAAATATATAATATTTTTGAAAGACCATTTGAGAAAATTGAGCTAACAGAAGGTTTAACAGCCAAAATGAATTCGGATATGATAAATTCTGACTTTCTAATTGATATTCCTGTTCTTAAAACTCATGCACAATGTGTCGTTAGTTTAGGAATTAAAAATCTTAAAGGATTAATTAGTATTCCTTCACGAAAAAAGTTCCATAGTGCTGATCCGGTAAGAAATCTTCATTTTAATGTCGCTCAACTAGCAAATAAAATTCCTCCCAGTTTAACAATTATCGATGGGATCTTCACACTTGAAAGGGGACCTGCATTTGATGGTAAAGCCCATAGAAAAAACATTCTAATTGCTTCAACTGATATCTTCGCTGCTGATATTGTTGGTGCTAATTTGTTAGATATTGATCCCTCTGCAGTACCTCATCTAGTTCAAGCAGCAAAAGATAGAAATCGTCCATTAGATCTTAGTGATACTGATGTACTTGGTGAAAAAATAGAAAATCTTGCTTCTCCTCATGAATGGGATTATATTTATTTAAATAATAATACATTACCACTTCCATATCAAAAAGCAGGAATATCTGGTATTAAATATCATAAATATGATGAGACAATGTGTACATACTGCTCAGGATTAAATGGTATCCTTTTATCAGGTATAAAAATGGCTTGGAAAGGTGAACCTTTTGATAATATTGAAATTTTAACAGGAAAAGTTATGAAACCTACCCCAGGAATGGATAAAACAATCTTGGTTGGGCAATGTATTTATAATGAGAATAAGGATGATCCAAATATTAATGAAATGATAGCTATTAAGGGTTGTCCTCCTTCTATTGAAGATGTGCAAAACGCGTTGAAGCAAGTAGGAATCAGAGTACCCTCATATTTTTTTAAAAACCTTGATAAAGCACCTTTGTTATTTATGGGAAGATATCAAAATAATCCTGAATTTGAGGAATCTTTTTTCCAAATCAAATAATTCTTTTTATTATTATATTTTATTATTATAAATTACATTATATGATGTTTTATGGATATATCGGATATTAAAATTGGAACAGAAAGTAGCATTTTTGGCCCCATTGATAAAGGTATTGGTCAAATAAAAAGACTTGAGGAAATTGGTTATGATTCTGTTTGGATGGCAGATCATTTAATGGGTTGGACACCAGAATCAATTTGGACTCCAGATCTTATCAAAGCAGCGGCATTTCAAGAAGATCCTCATATTTTTCATGAGGTTTATTCAATAATGGCTGTTGCAGCTTGGAATACAAGTAAAATATTATTAGGAACTAGCGTAACTGAAACATTTCGGAGACATCCTGCGGTTTTAGCTCAAACGTTAATTACTCAGGACAATATATCGAAAGGTAGAGTGATTTTAGGAATAGGTACAGGTGAGGGAGAAAATGTTATTCCATATGGAATAAAGTGGGATAAGCCGGTTAGCAGGTTGGAAGAATCTATAAAAATAATCAAATTACTCTGGGAAAATGACAAAAAGGTAGATTACGATGGTGAGTTCTGGAAATTAAAAGATGCAGTTTTAACAGCAAAACCTTTCAAGAAAAATAAGTATCCTCCTATATGGATAGCTGCACATGGACCAAAAATGTTAGATTTAACAGGTAGATTAGGTGATGGGTGGCTTCCAGGATATTCAGATCCAAAAGCTTATAAATATCGTCTTGAACATATTCACAATGCCGCAAAAAAGGCTGGAAGAGACCCTAAAGAAATTACACCGGGATTTTATGCCTATATTGTTATTGATGAAGATCATAATAAATGTGATCAATTAATTGGTGGACCTTATCTTAAAAATATGTTGTTAACATTTCCAAACTCAGTTTATAAAGAATATGGAATAGAACACCCCTTAGGTAAAGAATTTTATGGATTAATTGATTACATCCCAACTCAATATGATCGAACTACAATTTTAGAAGCAATTAGTAAAATTCCCCATAAAATGTGTGATGATAACATCTTACATGGAACACCTGATGAAATCATAGGAAAAATTGAAGATTATGCGAAGGTTGGCATGAAGCACATCGTTCTAACGAATATGACTTTTTTAAATGATTTATCTACTCTTAAAAGCTCATATCATAACATGCAAAAAGTATTAAATTATTTTAAAAACTAGAATTTTTTATTTATTCTTTTTTATTTGAATCCCTGGCAAAAAGAATTTTTTCTCTTTTATTTTATTAAAGGCTCATTTTATTGATAGTTGAAATAGTGTTATAAAATGCTTTGAAAATCTATTCTTTTTCCATGTTGTTGTTCGAACTTAGTAAAAAGTTCCGCATAAAGAACTAAATAAGAATGTTTGAATATATTAAAAATAACAAAATTAAAAAAAAACAAACAAAAATGTTCAATAAAAAAGGAGGTTGATGAAAAGTGGAATTTGAAGAAATTAGGAAAAAAAAATTGGCGATTAATTTGATTGCAGGCATACTTGCCTTAATAGGTCTTATTTTTCTTTTTATGATGGTATCCGATATGGTGGAATTTACTGAATATATAGCCTATTTAAGATCCTATTATGGTTCTTATGTTATGAATGATCCTATGGTTCAACAAGCTATTGCAGAAGGTTATTGGACACTCGCTCAGGATAAGTTAATTATATTCGTACCACTATTAATAGGAGCGATAATTGTGAAAGTTGCTGGTACAAAGGCGATTGAAAGGAAATACATAGTAAGTGAAGCACTTAGAACAGCTGAATGAATTGAAATTAATAGAAGTAGAAAAAGAACAATAATTAGAATTATCATTAATATTCAAAACTTAAACTTTTTTTTTATTATCTTTTCTTCTCAAATCATTAAATGCTTATCTCTATAGTTGTATCAATAATTCAGAATATTCTTTCACTGAGCTTTTACACTCAAAGAAATTTGTGATATTTGATATCAATATTTCATTAAATTAATTCCAAGAACTAAGTGTAGAGATTTAAATTTGCCATTAGTTGAAGATTAAAGAAATCTAGCTAATCTTAGCAAGATATATTACCTTCTATTCCAATAGTATAGAGTAAAAATTAGTCTTAAAATATAAATAGACTAAATTTTATTTATATTTAATAGCAAATTTATGGATATTGGATAATTTTAGTATTTGTTATGAACGAGGCAATTCTTTCTCTATTAATAATCCTATCGCTTTTAAGGTTTATTGGATTAATCGTTTGTGCAGAATATTATTTTAATACTAAAAAGAAAATATTCTTAATCATGTCTATAGCATGGCTTTTATGGATATTTGCGGTGATATTTGGTATATTTTCTGAACTTTCCGAAATATTACTTTTTTTTAATGTAGTATTTGTTTCATTAAGTTCAATTTTAATGATGCTTGGATTGGTTTTTTATTTTCTTGAATTTCCTTTAAAATTTATTTTTTATCTCATTTTTCTTGAAACTTTTGTTTCAATTATTTTATTTCTTTTTTTTGGGTTAAGTATATCGCTTGGTTTTTCAAATTTAATAAATTACATTGCGACATTTGGTGCTTATCTGATTCCAATTATAAATAGAAAAAGGTTTAAAGAAGTTTTGGGTAAAGCTACTAGATGGTATTATTCACTTATAATAACAGGTGTAATGTTTATTCCATTTTCTTTATATATTTCATCTAAGGGCTATAACTTTGGATTATATGATTCAAATAACATAATTGATATTACTATAAACTATTTAATAGCATATCTAACAACATTTTTAATATTAATAATGATAATGAACATTGAGAATGTCATTTCTACAAGAGAAAAATTTGTATTGAAGGATGAGTATTCTCATAGTCTAGGGAATATCATGCAAGCCTTATATTCTATAGCAGATTTAATGGATAGCAACGATCTTGATGATAAAAAACTTCAAAATTTAAAAAAGCTTCATAAAGAGAAATTAAGTGAAGCTAAAAAGTTAATAAAAGAAATTAGAAAATTATAACTTACAATTAGCGAGTACACCGATTATAATCTCTAATAGTGTGATTTAGATACATCAGCTACTATTCTAATAAAAGATGATATTTGAACTAAATGATGTTGAATAATAATTTTATTTAAATCCTTGACAAAACGAATCTACATTTTTAGGTAGCACAGAATGATTATATCCTCCTTCTAATAGAGCATACCTTCGTCCCTGACATAGTTTCAATGAATATTCTTTCATAAGTCTCCCTAGTTCAGTATAATCTTTTGGGTATAATTTATGGCCCCAATCTTCAATACCTTCATCAAATCCTGCGCTAGCCACAAAAATATCGATATTATCTAACTCTCGCATATATGCTTCTACTTCTTTGATATAACCTGTTCTACCACTAGAATACGGATTAAGAATCTTAACTATGAAATCATCATTTCTGTTTGTTAATATATTGATATTTCCATCACCAGTATGAAGATCAAAATCGAGGACAAATGCAGATTTGATCTTTTCTTCGGAGTAAAGCCTCAAAAGGCTTATACTGATGTTATTGAAATAGCAAAAGCCCCAACATGAATCTGATGAGGCGTGATGACCCGGAGGTCTTATTACTGCAAAAGTTGGATTACCATTGAAGCCTTCTTCAGCAGCAAATATTGCTCCCCCTGCAGCTAATGAAGCTAATTCATATAATAATGGATTATTTTTTATATTTTGAAGATGCCTTTTGGTGTGAGCTCTTAGGATATCTTCATCTGAGGCTGGCTTAGGTGTGATGATCTCATATTCTTCATTTTCTGAGATTACTTTCATAATTCCTTCCAAACGCCCTGCTGAAGCTGCAGGATCCCAAGCATAGTCAGAATTATAATATTTTTCATGGAAAACGATTTTCATAATTTTTGCAACTCTAATTGATTACATTTAAAAAACCATATGATGAATATTATTTTAATCATTTTATTAGATTCATTGAGAAATTTAAAAACATTAGAAAATGATTGATGATACTGAAATATATCGCAATTTACAATTACATTTAGATCAATTCCCTATTGGACTTCCAGCAACTCCTACGGGTATTGAATTGAAAGTATTAAAACATCTTTTTACAGAAAAAGAAGCAATTATAGCTACAAAATTAAGTTGGTCATATAGTTCTATTGAAAGTATTTATAATCAGATTAAAGATACAGAGATATCAATTGAAGAATTAGAAAGAATCTTGACTACTATGGCAAGTAAGGGAACAATTAAGTATCAAATTATAGATGGCAAAAGGTTATATGCTAATCTACCATTAGTTGTTGGTATTTTTGAATATCAAGTGAATAAGATTACCAAAGAATTTTTAATAGATTTTGAAGAATACATTATGACGGCTTTTGGGGCTGAATTAATAGGCTCAAAAATCTTTCAATTCCGTACAATTCCTATAGAACAAAGTATCAATCGAGAACAATATATCGCAAATTATAATGAGATTAGACAGGTTATTGAAAATAGTGAAGGACCAATTGGAGTGACAAATTGTCTTTGTCGTCAAGGCAAAGAACTCCTTGAAGATCCATGTAAAAGAACATTACTCAAAGAAACATGCCTTTATTTTGGAAAAACAGGTCAAATGTTTATAAATGAAGGATGGGCACGTGCTATAAATAAGAATGAAGCTCTTGAAATCTTAAAACAAGCAGAAGCTGATGGATT